>JBBTYR010000028.1:0-2290 GCA_038078595.1 Patescibacteria group bacterium | reverse complement strand
AGAAAAATTAAAATCACTGAACCAATAGTTGTAAAATTACATCAAAGCTTTCAACTTTGATTACCTTTTTTATCCTTATTAAATGTTCATGTTTCACGATACACGATCCATGTTCCATGATTTAAAACAATGCCCCGCGCTTACCCATTAGAAAAAACCAGAAATCTTGGCATCATTGCCCACATTGACGCTGGCAAAACCACTGTCTCCGAGCGGGTTCTTTTTTATACCGGTGTTTCTCATAAGATCGGCGAAGTTCACACCGGAGACACGGTTATGGATTGGATGGAACAGGAAAGAGAAAGGGGAATTACCATCACCTCGGCCGCCACTACCGCTTTTTGGATCCCATCCTATCGCAAGGGGGACAAAAATTTCGAGTACCAGATCAACCTCATCGACACTCCTGGCCACATCGATTTCACCGTTGAGGTGAAGCGATCCCTACGCGTTCTAGACGGTGCCGTGGTGGTTTTTGATGGCGTGGCTGGCGTTGAACCCCAATCCGAAACCAACTGGTATTATGCCGACGAGTACAATGTGCCAAGAGTTTGCTTCATCAATAAACTCGACCGAATGGGGGCTAGTTTTGAAAAAAGTTTGGCTTCAATCCACGATCGCCTAACTAAAAACGCGGTTCCGATTCAGCTTCCTATTGGATCCGAATCAGATTTTAGTGGCGTTGTTGATTTAATTGAACAGAAAGCCTACAGCTTTGAGGGCGAATTAGGCTCAAAGATCGTAGAGATTCCAATTCCAGAAAACATGAAAGCCGAGGTTGCCAAGCACCGCTCGGTTTTAGTTGAAAAAATTGCCGAGTCCGATGACGAACTCCTAAGTCTCTATATTGAAGGCAAAGAAATTTCCATTGCCGATCTTAAGCGAGTTTTGAGAAAAGCCGTCATCGCCGGAAAGTTGGTTCCAGTCATGTGTGGTTCGGCCCTAAAGAACAAGGGCGTTCAGCTTGTGCTCGACGCTGTTATCGACTATTTACCTTCGCCAACAGACCTCCCCCCCGTTAAAGGAACCGACTTCAAGACTAACGAAAATGTGACTCGAGAAGCTAAAGACACTGAATCTTTGGTGGGCCTAGCCTTCAAAATTGCTACCGACCCCTTTGTTGGTAGTTTGTCGTACTATCGAGTTTACAGCGGAATACTAAAAAGAGGGTCGTACGTTTTTAATTCAACCAAAAACGAGCAAGAACGCATTGGAAGGATTTTGCGCATGCATGCTAACCAGAGGGAGGATGTTGAAGAAGTCTATGCCGGAGAAATTGCCGCTATTGTTGGCCTAAAAAGCACCACGACCGGAGATACTCTCTGCGATCCCGTCTCCCCCATGATTCTTGAAAAGATTACTTTCCCCGAGCCAGTTATTGGCGTGAGAATCGAACCCAAAACCAAGGTTGACCAGGAAAAAATGGGTACCGCGCTTAGGCGCTTGGCGGAAGAAGATCCCACCTTCCGGGTGGCTGGCGATCCCGAGACGGGCGAAACTATTATCTCGGGTATGGGCGAGCTTCACTTAGAAATTATTGTTGATCGCATGAAGCGAGAATTTAAAGTTGAAGCTAATGTGGGCCGACCCCAAGTCGCCTACAAGGAAACTATTTTGAGCGAAGCCGAAGCCGAAGGTAAATATATTCGCCAGTCCGGCGGCCGTGGCCAGTATGGTCACGTTTGGCTGAAAGTTGCTCCGCTCGAAAGAGGCAAGGGTTTCGTTTTTGTCGATGCGATTAAGGGTGGAGACGTTCCCCGCGAATACATTCCAGCCGTTGAAAAAGGTATCAAGGAAGCTTTAAGTAAGGGTGTTGTCTCTGGTTACACAATGATCGATATCGAAGTCACCCTCTTTGATGGTTCATATCACGAGGTTGACTCATCCGAAGCCGCTTTCAAAATTGCCGGTTCCATGGCTTTCCAGGAAGCCTCAAGGCTCGCCAAACCGATTATTCTAGAGCCGATTATGAAAACTCAAATTATTGCGTCCCAAGATTTCTTAGGTGAGGTTACTGGCGACTTGAACTCGCGCCGTGGCCGCATCGAAGCCATCAATGATCGAGCTTCAGTCAAAATTATCGAAGCCAAGGTTCCTCTTTCTGAAATGTTTGGTTACGCCACCCAGCTTAGATCTATGACTCAAGGTCGAGGTTCATTCACTATGGAATTCGATTCTTACGAACAGGTTCCTAAAAATATCGAACAGTTAATAGTTGAAGGGAAACGCAAGTAAATTGCGGTCCATTACCCCAAAAAAACTATCTCTTACACCCCTAAATTTCCCCAAT
>JBBTYR010000027.1:0-23165 GCA_038078595.1 Patescibacteria group bacterium | reverse complement strand
CGGGGCACAAGAACTTGTAACACTTATGAATTTATTAACAAGTTCTAGTGTGGACCTGAGGGGAATCGAACCCCTAACTCGACTATGCCATAGTCGCGTGTTGCCATTATACTACAGGCCCGTTGGCTCTATCTCTCCGCCCTCAACAGTTTTTACTCAGCAATATTATTGTCTAAATCCCCGGTTTTATCAACTTCACTACGACGAATCGTCTTCTGAATTTCTCCTTTTTCTCCCGCGCTTGGGTTTGAAAGAAATGCCCTTACGACATCCTGAATTCTCTCATTCTTAGAATCCTCGCCTAAAGGCACCTTGCCCCACTTAGGGACGTGAACTATTCGCTGAAATGTGGTTATGGAATAAGTATGTTCATCTTCTTTGGTTTCATGAAGGCCGGGGTTTTTCTTTAAGATTCCAATATTCCTTTCAGCCTCGGCGGACTTTAAAAGATTGCGCTTAGAATATTCACGATGCCAGTCTGGAAACTTAATAATAAACTCTTGAGAGTTCTCCTCCCATAAAACCTTTCTCTCCTCTTCGGCCTTACGCAACATACTGCGCACCTCATCTAAAATTTCTTCTGAAGCGCCATGCCTCTCGTTTTCATGGTTAAATTTTTCCGCCATTTTGATTCTCGAGTTTTCTGGATTATACTAGGAAAGTCAAAATTCGGCAATTTTTTGCCCCTGTAGTTCAATGGATAGAACGGCGCACTCCTAACGCGTCAATCCAGGTTCGATTCCTGGTGGGGGCACAATGGAGAAACTCAAAGTAGCCATCTTAGTTGGCGGACCATCAACCGAATACGAGGTTTCGCTAAATTCCGGAAAAAACGTTCTCAAAAAAATTGACGTAAAAAAATTTTCGCCGAGCCTAGTTGTTCTTTCCAGGAAATTAAAATTAAGCGTAAATAATCAACCGGCTAAATTCCCGGAAGACTTGAAAAAATTTGACGTCATTTTTAACGCCATGCACGGTCAATTTGGAGAAGACGGTCAAATCCAAGCCATTCTTGAAAATTTAAGCATTCCGTTCACCGGATCAGATTTAACTGCTTCGAACCTCGCTATGGATAAATGGACTAGTCTCAAAATCTTCAAAAAATCGGGACTGCGGGCAGCCTCAAATCAGCTACTCCGCAAACCTAACGACAAAATAAAGCCGAGACTTAAATTTCCAATTGTTTTGAAACCGAGGTATGGCGGTTCTTCGGTGGGAATCTCAATCGTTAAAGACAAAAAAGATTTAGCAAAAAAAGTGAAGATCGCTTTTAAACACGACAGCGGAGTAGTGGTTGAAGAATATATACCCGGAAAGGAGTTCGCGTGCAGCGTTCTAGAAGTTAACGGGAGACCAAAAGCTCTACCAGTTATCGAGATTAGACCTAAATCCAAATACGAATTTTTTAACTACGAAGCCAAATACAAAACCGACGCTACCGAAGAAATTGTTCCTGCTCCAATCTCTGGCAAGCTCACCATGGAGATTCAAAGGGCATCTCTTATCGCCCACAAAGCCCTGGGCTGCCAAACCTACTCTCGAAGTGATTTCATTTGGTGCAAAAACAAACTCTACATCCTCGAATTAAATACTCTGCCAGGGCTAACCCAAACCTCTCTCTTTCCCAAATCAGCAAAAGCAGCTGGATTATCTCTAAAAAACCTCATCACCACTATCATCAACTCATCCCTAAGTAGTTCGCCAACGATTAACAAAAGTTTGAAAACCTAAGCTTTTTTGCTAAATTAAAGCTCAGGGAAGCGTGCCGGAGTTCTGCCTGCCGGCAGGCAGAGACCAAATGGGCCAGACTATATCCGGGGCGGAGGGTTCGCATAGTGGTCTAGTGCGCCGCACTCGAAATGCGGTTGGGGGCAACCCCTCACAGGTTCGAATCCTGTACCCTCCGCCCCGGATAGAGAAACTCTTAAAATTTTTCGCGCATTCCGCGAACCCATTTGTTACAATTAACAAGTGAAGTCAGGCAAAGAGTTCAAGGTCTTTTTAAAAATCTTTCTCGAAACCCTGCCGATTTTTATCGGCATCTATCTCTCCTACCAATTCTGGCAGAAAAACTATCTGCTCTTCATTCTCTACCTATTAATAAGTGTTGGACTTATCCTCATCCACAAGGACAAAAGCGAGTTTCTAATCTTTACCTACGGAATTTTCATCGGCTTAATCGTTGAAATTCTAGGCACCCAAAAAAGCGGCTATCAGTCATTCGCAAACCCTGACTTCGCCGGCATCCCCATCTGGCTGCCTCTAGCCTGGGGTTACGGCTTCGTCGCCATGAAACGCATCGGCTTTCACCTCCGCCACTTGAAATAAACAGTATCCGCTCTATGATCCTCCGCCAAAGGCGGATCCGCCTCCGGCGGAATGCTCCACGGTTCATAAACCTTGCCCCATGTTACATGATTCATGCTACATGATATAATGTGTCTATGTCCGACGAAAAAGTAATTTCGACTATCAAAAAAGTGATGCCCTCGGTTGTCTCAATTGTCATCACTAAACACCTCGAAGACATCGAAAAAGAAATCCCCCCCGACCTCTACCCATTCTTACCGAGTGGCCCCCACGGCCCTGAACTTAAAATTCCCAAAGAACTGGTGGATAAAAGGGGCATGGTTCAAGTCGGCGGTGGCTCTGGATTTATCGTTGAAGAAGACGGCCTTATCATCACTAACAAACATGTTATCTCTGACCCGAAGGCTGAATACACTGTCATCCTAAACGACGATCGAAAACTATCGGCCAAAATCCTTAGCCGCGATCCTATCAATGACGTCGCTATTTTAAAAATCGAAACCAAGGGGCTGCCAACCGTAAAACTAGGTAGCTCATCACACCTTAATCTCGGTCAAACTGTAATTGCCATCGGTAACGCTCTGGGCATTTTTAAAAACACCGTCTCCATGGGCATCGTCTCAGGTCTCTCGCGCTCTATCAGCGCCCAGGCCGACCCCCAATCTCCCCCACAAGAAATGCGGGGACTCATCCAAACCGACGCCGCCATCAACCACGGAAACTCCGGTGGGCCGCTCGTCAACCTCGAAGGCGACGCGATCGGCATCAACGCCGCCATCGTCTTCGGCGCCCAAAACATCAGCTTTGCCATCCCAATCAATTCCGCCAAAAGAGACCTCTCCGACCTCAAAAAATACGGCCACATCAAACGGCCCCTCTTGGGTGTTCGCTACATCACTATCGATGAAAACTTGAAAGAAAAAATGAACCTGCCCGTCGACTATGGTGCCCTAGTTGTAAAAGAGACTCCCCAAGACCATGGTGTGGTACCCAAAAGTCCGGCCGAAAAAGCTGGCATTAAAGAAAGAGATATTATCCTTACCCTAAACAGCCGAAGAATCGACCGTGATCACCCAATCCAAGACTTCCTTGAAACTATGAACGTCGGCGACAAAGTTGATCTAGCCGTTCTAAGGGGCAAGAAAGAAATGAAGATGAAGCTGGTCTTGTCGGAAAGAAGATAGAAAAAAACCCCGCTTTTAGCGAGGGGTTTTTTAGTAAGCGTACTCGTCAACTAAAAGACCGGCTTGATCAAAGAGTAACACTCGGTCATGTCCTTCTTGTAAAATTTTCCTGTCCATCCAAACTCGCCAGTCTCTTGTCAAAAAATCCGAATCGGCTTGATGCTCCTGAAGGCACCCTGCATAATTTACGGCATCCAAAAAACTCCGACACGCGCTATCCCCCGTAAGCCAGAGAAAATTAGTTTCTGGAATCTTGCATGATCCCAAAGACCTAACGTAATCCTGACATTTCGGGGTAAATTGATATAAATCTGAATTACTATCATACGGCCGTGGACAGCTCTGGGGCAGTGGTGGGGTAAAATCAAATAAAGTTTCCAGATAACCGGTGCATTTATTTAATTTCAAATTATCAACGGGACTTTTAGAAGAGTAAATCTCCATCCTCTCGCTGGGTTTAAAAACAATATCTTTAGCCGCACTATACGAGCTATACACCTCGCTCGCTTTTGGAATGGCATACTCCCCTTTCTTCGCTTTTATCACCCACCCAGTAACTATCTGCGACTCACCCTGTTTGAGATAAGAACTCAAACTGATTTTACTGTAAGTTTTGGCCGTGCCTGGCTGCGCCGAAGCTATGACAACTTTTTGCCAGAGAGGAGAAATTTGGCTTACCGTAAAACCGACTGGCAAATCCTTGGTCTCGATAATAGGTTTAGTGCTAGACGACTTCTGGAACCCGCTATCCTTTTTTGTGCTACTTGAGCTACCCCCAACGTTGTTTTGAGATATATACCTGCTTTGGGGAACCGCGAAGTCAAGTGACCTAAAAAAAACCCTTCTTCCAGAATCAGTCGAGGTAGAATTTCCTCCCGACCCAAAGTTCTTAAAAAGACCCGATTGAAAAGAGTACAAAACCACCGCGACTATGAATATTATGATTACGATAAAAACTACTTTTTGTCCCATTAAAAATTATTTTTCCCTTACTGATTTAGTTAAATTTTTTGGTTTATCCACATTATAACCCCTAAAAGTCGCAAGCCAATATGCAAAAATTTGAAAGGCGGGGGCGAAAACCAGAGGAGTAAAAATATTAGCCGCCTTGGGTAAAACAATAACATCGTTAGCCCGAAATCTCTCACAATCAAAAGCTAAAACCGACGACCCAGCTTTTCTCAAAGTAACCGCCAAATTTTTCGCCCGCGCCCTGTCCCTGGCCTCCACTAAAAAAATAAAGGCGAGCTTTTTCCCTGCAAGAGCTAAGGGTCCATGTCGCACCTCCCCAAGCGGCATCGCCTCGGCCTCCACAATCGCACTCTCTTTGAGTTTCAACGCCAATTCATGCGCCAAGGGCAAAGTTAACCCACTTCCCGTAATAATAAAATTATCAAATTTTTTATATTTTAGAGCCACTTTTTTTATTTTTTGAGACTCTGAAATAACTCTTGTGACCACCTTAGGTAATCCCAAAGACTCTCTGGTTAAACCTTCAAAAATACCGGCACCTATATCCTTGCGGTCCCTCGCCAAAACAAAAGCCAACTTTAAAAGAATCGCCACCTCAGCGGAAAAAGATTTGGTGGCTGGTACAGCCTTCTCATTACCAGCGGTAATATCAATAAAAAAATCCGCCTTTTTAGCCAGAGTGGAATTTATCTTATTTAAAACAGCAAGACTCGAAACCTTATTCTCACGAGCCAAGCTCAAGGCCGAAATAATTTCAGTCGTCTCCCCAGATTGAGAAATAAAAATCGCCAAGTCCCCCGTCTTGAATCTTGGTGGATTTAAATTCCACTCCGATGCCACAAACGCCTTAGATCCCACACCCGCCACATCCTCAAAAAAAATCTGACCCAACAATCCTGCGTGGTAAGACGTTCCGGAACCAACCAAAAAAATCCGCTTTATCACTCCAAGTTTTTTTTCCGGTCCCACAGGAAACTTAAAGCTACCGCCAAAAATCCGCCCCAAAACCTTCGGGGTCTCTAAAATCTCCTTGAGCATATAATGCTCTCGCAGCTTCATAACTCCATTATACCACCAAATTAATGAGTCTTCCCGGCACAAAAATCACTTTCTTCGGCTTTACGCCTTTGAGATAAGCCGAAACTTTTTCTCGCCCTAAAGCCAATTTTTCCGCCTCCGCTTGCGAAATCTCCGCCTCCGCCTCGACAGTATCTCTCACCCTTCCATTAATCTGAACCACTAAAGTGAATGTTTCATCTTTAATTAGTTTCGGATCGTATTCCGGCCACTCGGCAAAAGTAATGTAATCTTTATGACCCAAAGCCTCCCAGATTTCCTGTGTCATATGCGGTGCAAACGGGTGAAGTAATTTTAAAAATTTTTCGAAATCAGTAACATGGGTAATATTATCAGCTTCAAAATAATACAGGAGGGTCATGAGTGTAGAAATCGCAGTATTAAAATGTAAACCAAGTATATCTTCGGTGATTTTTTTGATTGACTTTGAAAGCTGTCTCTTAGTAGCAACATTTTCGGGTCCGACGCTAGATAAATGCGGTGATGCAATCTCAGCCAATAGATCTTCTTTGTTTTCCTCAAAGAAACGATGGATTCTCTTCAGAAATCTCTCCGCGCCTAAAATTCCCTGCGGATCCCAAGGTTGTCCATCCTCAAACGGCCCCATAAACATCTCATAAACCCGAAAAGAATCGGCACCAAATTCTTTGATTAAAGTATCGGGATTCACCACATTCCCCCTACTCTTCGACATCTTCTGCCCATCGCTCCCCCGAATGAGTCCCACATGCCTCAACTTCAAAAACGGCTCTGTGAATTTAAGATAGCCCTCATCATGTAAAAACTTGGTGATAAATCGTGAGTATAGAAGATGAAGCACGGCGTGCTCCGCCCCAATCACATACAAATCCACCGGCATCCAATGATTAACTTTTTTCTTATCAAAAATCTCCTCCGCATTTTTCGGATCCGTATAACGCAAATAATACCAAGATGAATCCACAAAAGTGTCCAAAGTTTCCGGCTCTCGTTCCGCTTTGCCACCACACTTAGGGCAGTTGGTTTTAATAAACTTCTCCGAACTCGCGAGTGGCGGCTTACCCTTCGGCCGATAATCTTCCAAATCCGGCAACAAAACTGGCAAATCCTTGTCAGCTACCGGCTGAATTCCGCACTTTACGCAATGAACCATCGGGATTGGAACGCCCCAATACCTCTGCCTCGAAACCGACCAGTCTCTAATCTTATACTGAACCTTCTTCTCCCCACCCACCTCCTTAGTAATCTCCCACTTCGCTTTCCCTGAATCCATTCCATCAAACTTTCCGGAATCAACTAAGTGTCCCTCGCCAATGTAGGCCTTATCCAAAACCGGACAAGTCTTCGCCGGATAATGGGGACAAATCACCATCCTTATGGGCAAGTCAAACTTCTTCGCAAACTCAAAATCTCGCTCATCGTGGGCCGGCACCGCCATGATCGCCCCGGCTCCATAAGAACCCAAAACGTAATCCGCTACCCAGACTGGAATCTCCTCCTTAGTGGCCGGATTGATCGCTTTGACGCCCCCAAGCTCCACACCCGTTTTCTCTTTGGTTTCCATCATCCTTTCCAACTCTGTTTTCTTCTTTGCCTTTTCAATATAACTCTTAACCTCTTCATAGTTCCTAATTCTTAATTCATTATTCTCGAGTAATTTATGTTCAGGACTAATTACGAGATAAGTTGCTCCAAACAAGGTATCCGCCCGAGTTGTAAAAACTCTAATACTTGGCACTAAAGCATCTAAAATCTTCGGTTCTTCCACGCCACAAAAATGACCTCGATTAGCGACGGTTTTTATAAGTTCGCCTCCCAAATTTTCGTAAAGTTCTAGTGTTTGCGATGGAAGTACTCTGTCATCTTTTTCATCAACCAAAACTTTAACAAAACCAATATTAGACTTTATCTTCTTAAAATCAAACTTCCAAGTAAAAGTTTTTTCGTAATTTCTATTATGGAGCCTAGTAGAAGGCGGACGAATAAATCCGCCAGCCAAAATTACCCCCGCAATTGGCTGCTCCAACTTCTCCAATACCTTCATCGCCACCACGGTTCCTAAGCTATGACCAAACAAAATCGTATTCCGATCAAACTTAGCGTTTTTCAAAACAAAGCTAACCTGTTCCTCTTCGGTGGGACTTTCAGTGTTCGGCAAATCGGGAGCATAAAAATCCAAACCTCTCTTTCTAAGTTCTCCTGAAAGCCAGGGAAAATAATTTTTCCTAGTAGAACCAGTAAACCCGTGCAATAAAACAAAGTTAGGTTTAACCTCTAACCTCTCACCTTTCACCTCAAACCTAATTTCTGCCCCTTCTGATTTCCCGATCCAATCTTTTTGCCGCTTTATCGTCGCCTCCGGCCAATCCAAATTCTTCAAGTCGGAAAGCAATCGCTCGACATAGTCCGTGATCTTCAAAAACCACTGCGCCATATCTTTTTGAACCACCTCCGACTTACACCGCTCGCAAACGTTTTTTCCGTCTTTCTGAACTACCTGCTCATTGGCTAAAACCGTCATATCGCTCGGACACCAATTCACCTTGGCCTTCGCTCGATACGCCAAACCTTTTTTATAAAGCTCCAAAAAAAGCCACTGCGTCCATTTGTAATACTCTGGGTCGGAAGTGTTAATCTCTCTGTCCCAGTCGTAAGAAAGCCCAAACATCTGCACCTGCCGCTTAAAATTTTTGATATTCGCCTCCGCTACTTCTTTCGGGTTTTTACCCACTCTGATCGCGTAGTTTTCCGTGGGCAAGCCAAAAGCATCCCAACCAATGGAATACAGAACTTCTTTTCCTCTCATCCGCATATATCGCGCATGCACATCTTCCGCTATATATCCCTTCGGATGACCCACGTGTAGTCCTTCCGCCGAAGGGTATGGAAAGGTTTCCAGTTGATAAAATTTAGGCTTAGCCTTTCCTCCGAAGGAGGATCCGTCTCCGACGGAAAAAGCCTTGTCTTCCAGCCACCGCTTCTGCCACTTTTTCTCAATCTTTTTAAAGTCGTACTTAGCCATGTTTCATTATCATAATTCAAAAATGAACCTTCCGCAAAAAAGAAACCCGCCCGAGAATGAACCCGGACGGGTCGTGAAAATCGACGTTACTCGATCAAGCGAGAAGCTCTTTTACTCTCTCACGAATTGTGTCTTCGATCTTCCCCTTGAACATTCCCACAATAGACGGGAAGTCACCTTTGACGGTCACATCACGATCAGTGACAATCAAAATACCTGAAACATTGAAAGTCATCGGACCTAAAACACTGAAACTCATCGCCGAGAAGCTGAATGTCCCCGAATTTCCGTTCCACTCCTCTTGTAGGTTACTGATCTGACCTACATACTCTGTCTTGACCTGGTTCAGCAACCCTTTAATCCGCCCGAGTGCCTCGTCTTGGGTAAGACGATGTGATTCGACGACTGTCGGCATACCCCTCTCCTTTGCTATTATGGGAAATCCATGTTTTCTACCAACATTATAGCATTCTAAACCACCTTGTCAAGTTTTAGCCAGTTTATCTAAAACCTATAACCTAACACCTAAAACCTGTTCCGCATTCCCCCAAATTTGCTCGGCCATCACTTCTTCCGAAACTCCCTTCAACTCCGCCAATTTCCGAACCACATAAACCACGTATGCTGGTTCATTCCGCTTTCCTCTAAATGGCACCGGTGTCACATACGGCGCGTCGGTTTCAGAAAGCAACCTATCCATCGGAATCATTTTAATCACCTCACTATACGCGCCAGCCGGAGGCTGGCCCTCCTTCGGAGGGAATGTAATCACCCCTCCGAATGTAAAGTAAAATCCTAAATCTAAAAGTTTTTTTGCATCCTCGACTGTGCCAGAAAAAAAGTGCACAATCCCCGGCTTGTCATTCAACCTACTCTTATTCTCTTCAAGAACTTTAACTAAATCCGAAAACGCGTCTCGACAATGAATCATCAATGGCTTTTTCACGTCGTACGCCAACTCAATCTGCTTCACAAACGCCTCTTTCTGTCTTTGGGCCGATGCTTCATGCTTCATGTTTCGTGTTACATGATAGTAATCTAGCCCGCATTCCCCTATCGCCACCGTTTTCGGATCCAACGCCAGCCTTTTGTAATATTCATAATCAAAATCTTCACCACGAGAAGTGAACCCTTCTAAGTTTTTCTCTGAAAAATCTTGTAGGGTAGACCTACTCAAACCCATTTCGCCCTTATTCTCTAATTCGCGCGAATTAGAGATGCTAGCAGAATCCAAAGACCCCAGCTCCTGGGGGTCGTGATATGACTTCTCGGTATGAATCGGATGCAAACCCACCACCGCCCACACGTTTTCTAAAAATTCATGTGCAACCTCAACCGCCCTCGCCGAGGTATCCTTTTGGGTCCCAACATTAATCACCGAAACCCCAGCATCTAAAGCTCGCTCAATCACTTCCTTATAATCATCCTTAAAAGCCGCAAAATGGGCGTGCGTATGGGCATCAATATATTTAGGTCTAGACATATTTGAAAATACTATCACAAGAGACTAGTATTAAAACAGACCTTAAACAACTCAAAAAGGAGGCAAACATGATGGCCAGAACTGCAAGCCTGACCTGGTACGGCGCATACGAACTGAAACAGAATTACCAAAAGCACCTATTGTGGGGCATCATCATTGCATCGCTTTTGTTTATCGGTGCAATCTCCGGCTTCAACATCTACAAGAACCTAACTGCCGTCCAGTCAGCCAACACAATCGAAATTATCACTTGCCCTGGCCCAATAGTCGCCGAGCCACTGCCAAGAATCATTGATCGACCAATCATCTCACAACCGACCGCTGAAGCGATTCCGCCCACGATTGGCATCCCCACTCCCGTTCCAGATGCCGAAGTCCAAACCGAAGTCAATTTCCCAACTCGCGACGAATTAGCCAGCATCACCCCGAGAGGATCAGAAACTTACGGCACCGGCGACAATGTGATCGTGGATATCCCAAGGGGTGATCTCGGCGACTACTTCCCAGCACCAGACGAGTTCGTGGCCGTTCAAGAAATGCCCGCCCTGATCAAAGAGTTCACACCCACCTATCCTGAGATTGCTCAATTGACTAATCGAGAAGGAACAGTTTGGATCAAGGCCCTTGTGGACAAAGAAGGCAAAGTTCGTGAGGCTCGCGTTGCCAAATCCTCCGGCATGAACGTTGGCTTTGATGAAGCAGCTCTCGAGGCGGCATACAAGAACGTCTATAAACCGGCTATTCAAAACGGCCGACCAGTTGCCATCTGGGTCACCTATCCAGTTCAGTTTAAACTCAAGTAATTCAGCCAAGGAGGTCTCACGAACCACACCTGGAGTAAGCACTGGGCTTGTGTAATTGGCGGCTAAAACCCTAAAGGCGCGATTTTTTATCGCGCCTTTTTCTTTGACGCCGAGCGGAAAAATCTATAAGATACCGAAACAGCACCTTAACAAGGAGGTCAAATGGATACACCCGGACTAATCGCTCTGGACTGGAACGGAACGTCTCTAAACGACGGCGAATACGTCTATGGAGCTGTTAAGGCTATTTTCAACCACTTCATGGTCGAAGCGCCACCCCTCCGAGTGTTCCTCCCATCCGCCCAGGCTGATTACGTTATCGCTTATCACCAGCATGGAATTCCCGTATCAGTCACCAAAAAAGAAATTGGAAAAATCTGGGAAGAATATTTTCTAGCTAACCCCAACGGTGTTGAGCTACGGCCAGGGATTATAGAACTCCTCACTCTATGCAAAGAGTCTGGTATAAAAACGGCCATAGTGAGCGGTGAAAACAACAACATCCTAATGAGGAGACTAGACGCCTTTAACCTGTTTGAACTTCTTGACATGGCTCGAGGCGGTTGCTTAGATAAAAAACAAGCGTTGAAAAAAGTCGCTTCCGATCTAAACGTCAGACCACAAGCAACCGTCTACGTGGACGACAACTGCATCGGCTTAACCGACGCAAAATCGCTTGGTATAATCACTATTGGATTTTTAGACGGATGGCAACTCCCAGACCAGATCCGAATGGCTAATCCAAGCTTCACTGCCAGCACTATTCATGATGTAGCCAAAATCGTTCGTAGCCTTCAAGCGCAAGGTGTGACATGAAATACAACAAACTCGTCCGAGACAAAATACCGGATATCATAAAAACAAAAGGTGGCACCCCAAAAACTCATTGCGCCACCAATGAAGAATACCTCTCAAAACTCGAAGATAAGCTTCGAGAAGAGATGGAAGAATTCCTGAAAGACAAGAACCCCGAAGAATTGGCGGATATCCTCGAAGTCATCAAAGCGTTCGCCAATCTCCAAAACCTAACCCTCGCCGACATCGAAAAAATTCGAGAAAGAAAAGCCAAAGAGCGAGGCGGATTCGAAAAACGAATCATCCTTGATGAATCCTAAAGACGCGGAAACAAAACCGCGCCTTTTTTTACCTCCAAATTCTTGCCATCTATCCAAACTATGCTCCGGGAAATTTTCTCTGCGGTCTCTGGCAAAAACGGTTTAAGCAACCCTGCCACATTGTCTAAAATTACCACCAAGTTCAAAATTTCCTTCCTCTTAGAATCCGTCTCCTTCCAAACCTCGTGCTCATTTACATACTTATCGCCAAAAGAGATGAGTTCATTTATTGCCCCAATGGCTTCGTGTAGCTTAAATTCATGAATTTTCTTGTCGAGCAAGCCTCTAGCAGCCTCAATTTTTTCCTTAACTGACACTTCAACTTGGGGAAGACCGACTTGTCCACCAGAGGAGGATCCGCCTCCGGCGGAAAATTTCCCAAACTTCGAAGCCAGACCTAAAACCCGCGCCGCAAAATTTCCAAGGCCATTGGCCAGTTCTCCATTATAAACTCGTTCCAAATTAGTCACGCTAAAATCTCCGTCTTCATGCGACGGCACTTCTTTCAAAAAATAATACCGCACGGCATCCGTGCCATATTTCTTGACCAATTCAATTGGATCAATCACATTCCCCACCGACTTCGACATCTTCGCTCCATCAATAGATACAAAACCGTGTACCAAAATACTTTTAGGTAGTGGCAGTCCAGCCGAAAGTAACATCCCCGGCCAAATCGCCGCGTGAAACCTCAAAATGTCTTTACCAATCACCTGCGCGTCCGCCGGCCACCATTTTTTCCAATCTTCATTTCGTCCGTATCCAATCGCCGAAATATAGTTGGTTAAAGCATCGGCCCACACGTACATCGTCTGGCTCTCATCCCCGGGCACTGGCACTCCCCAAGGCAAATCTTTACTTGGCCGCGAAAAACTCACGTCCTCCAACCCCTCGTTAATCAAAGCCAAAACTTCATTCGCCCGACCCTCCGGTAAAATTTTTAACTCCCCCTTCTTGATTGCCTCACCAATTTGTTTTGAGTATTTCGAGAGTTTGAAAAAATAATTTTCTTCTTCCACTACCTCGGGCTCTTTTTGGTGATCCCGACACTTGCCGCCTACCAAGTCTTTCTCTGTAATAAATTTCTCGCAACCCACACAGTAGAACCCTTTATAGTTCTTTTTATAGATATCTCCGCCTTCGACTAATTTTTTCCAAATTAACTCCACCCCCGGCCAGTGTCTTTCTTTATCACTCGTCCGAATAAAATCGTCCCAACTCAAATTGAGAGCGTTTTTTAGCCCCTTAAAATCTTCAACAATCTCATCCGTAAACACCTGCGGCTCTTTTCCAGCCTCTTGGGCTTTCCTAAAAACCTTCACTCCATGTTCATCCGTACCCGTTAAGTAAAAAGTTTCAAAACCTTTCTGCCTATGATACCGCGCCAAAACATCCGCCTGCACCTTCTCAAGCGCGTGCCCTACGTGCGGTTTGGCATTCGCATAATCAATCGCCGTTGTAATGTAATACTTCTTAACCATATCACCCTACTCTACAACCAAGCTAGATATAGTTCAAGAAAACTATAGTCTTGATAAAATCCCGATCACTAAAATTCCCGCTGAATTCAAAATAAAAGACAGGGGCAAGAAAGTCGTTGTCTTCATCTTAGAAAACCCCATCATTGCCAAACCCAGTTCATCCGGTAAGGGCGACGCCACCACCACCGCGCCCAAAAATGCCGCCACCCATCGAAAAGATTTAAACTTGAAAATCTTGAGCCACCGCCCCTTTCTACCCTCAATAAGTTTAGAGATGTCCTCCGAGATTCTATCGCGTACAAACCTAAAAATTAGGAGGTCTCCCAGCATCGCCCCCAACCCGCCAAAAATCGCCAGCTCCCAAAGCGGCGTTCCTGTCTTTGCAATCTCTACGATCGCCACCATCGCCGGCGCTACCGTGAATATCGAAACGAAAAACAAACCCGCCAAAAAACTTCCTAAAAATACTAATCCTTCTGTGTTTACCAAAAACTTCTCGACTGCTCCACTCCCAGCCAAATTGACCGCCACAAACACGCTCAAAGCCACAATCGCCAAATCTCTTATCAAGCCTCCGCGATTACTTACGCTATTTTTCATGCAACTCTAAAATTTTACCATAAAAATGAAATGCCCCGCCGGTTATGAAAACCAGCGGGGCAGAAAATTAATCGGGGATCAAGGTCGCGACATAAAGACCGCTCGAACAAGTTTCAGTCCATATGTTAATTCGCACCCATTTCCCCGCTTCAGCCGGATGCCATATACCACTAACACACGGCGTACTTTTCCGATCCTGATACTTCGTCCCTAAAAACAGAATTACACAAGCCTCACCCCACGCCTTGGGGATCAAGTACGGATACTTGAGCAGGTAGTCTAAAACATTCCCGTTCAAAACCCTTTCCTTCTCAAATCTATGCAGTAGTTCACTCGGCCTATCAAGATCAAGTTCCTGGGCTGACCAAAGCTTAATTTTCATTGGATCCCACGCCAGAGACTTTCTTCGAATGTGCCTCTCAGCACTCCAGCCTTCCGGAAGAAAAGGTAGAGCGCTACAGTTAATTAAGTGCTTGGATAAGTCAACTTCGTGACCGAAAATGAAATCCCGAATGTCAGCGGCAGTATGGCCTTCACAAAACCGCTTCACATCCTCACTACTCCAACCAGCTCTCCGAAATGCAAGCTTAAGCTCGTTGGCCTGTCCGACATCGAGTGTTTCAAGCGCACTCATGGTCGTCTCCTTCTTGCGACAATGTTCATCTAGGAACTGTGTCGCTTATCATTTGTCCGATTCCGTCGGCACCACGGCCCTTGTCTCTCAAGGAACTAACCTCCTTATACTACACCCTGGCTATTTCGTCAATCAAGATTCGTCCAACAAAAAATGCCCCGCACGGTCCGAAAACCGCACGGGGCGAAATAGTTACTGGGTACTTGCTCCCAGCTTAAAACGCTCCAACCAATTCAAAAAGTCTCCTCCTCTGGTCCTGTACACTACCACATACCCCGGTTGCCACTCCCCATCAGCCATAGACTTACCTACCGCTTCTAGAGCAAGGTGAGTAACAACGGGGGGAAACACGGGTGGAGAGTCTTTGAGAAGGGTAAGGATCCTGGTCGCAAAGTCATATGCCTCCGATTGGGCTTCATCCACGCGTACAACCACCACCGTACGGCAGTCCTGCCTAGATTTATCAGCACATTCAACCCTTACCCAAAGATGACAATCCTGCCCACTAGAGGACAAGCGCATGATCTTGGTAAGTTCCAGATCAACTAATCCGCGCTCATCCCAAACATTCCTCACTTTCGACACTTCCCGATAACCACAGCGCCAGCTGCTTCTGACCGCCCAAAGCCATGGAAAATCGCGAAGAATTCTGAAATCCCTTCGGATCCACTTTCCCTCGAACATATCGACCTCCTGAGCATCTGCCCTTTGACCCATCCGGGTCTGGAAGAATGTGAAATGGTTAGAACGTTAACCGCTACCTCTCTTATACCACTCATCTCTCACTCTGTCAACCACCTCTCGTCTCATCATTCCTCCTCGTTTCAAAAAGATTTCATAAAAAGTTTAAATAGCCCAAGAATTAAAATTTATTCTTGAAACCATAAGTGGAGTCTTTTAGGAAATTAATGAGCGAGGCGAGAGTTTTTCAGCACACAAATTGGATGGCCGGAAAACCCCGCTTTGGCGGGGGCAAACGGGTGCCATCCAATTTGTCTGAAAAATTGAGCCGGGAGAATATAATTTCCAAAAGACGGAACGGGTTGAAAGAATAAATTTTCATTCAACTAAAACTTCAAAATCTTCTTGAAATTATCACTATTCTTGTATGGCCCAATCACCGCTAAGTTTAGTCCACGATCAACAAAAAGCGTCTTCGCCACCGCTCGAATCTCCTCCGACTTAACCGCCTTAACATTCTTAATCACTTCCTCCGGCTCTTTGGTCTTTTTCGTAATTATCTCCTGCCCACCATAATAACTTGCCAGATCATCCGAACCTTCAAGTCCCAAAATAAAATTCCCGATCAAATGATCTTTAGATTTCTGAAGTTCGACATCCGGCACCAACTCTTTGGTTAAGCGACTCATTTCTTCTAAAATTGCCTTTATAACAATTTCAATTTTTAAGTGATCCACTCCTGCCGCCACAGACATATACCCATGATCCAAGGTTAAGTCAGAATCGGCCTTCACGTAATACGCCGCCCCCAAATCGTCCCTCACCTTGCGAAACAACCGCGAGCTCATCCCTCCGCCCAAAACATTACCCAAAACCTGAAGCGTGTGTCGCCTTTTATCAAAAACATCGAAAGCGCGAACCCCTAGCACCAAATGGCTCTGATCTGACTCCTTAAATTTTATTGAAAGCTCCGGCTTAGACTGTTTTTCCGTTGTTTTCAGCTTCTTCGGCGCCGGCAGTTTTTTCAAATGGCCAAAAGTTTCCTTGATCTGTCCTGAAACCTTCTTCTCTTCGAAAGACCCGGCCACAACCACCACCGTCTTCGACGCCACATAATGTTTCTCTCGGTAAGTCTGAAACTGATCACGTTTTAGCTCTCTAATCACTTCTTTGCTCCCAGCAATATCCCAACCTGCCGGCTGATCTCCGTACAAAAGGCCCGTGAAAAGCTCGTGCACCCTTCTCATCGGAGTGTCTTCATACATGTTAATCTCCTCGATAATTACGCCTCGCTCTTTCTCAATCTCCTCCGGAATAAAAATTGGATTTAGATATAAATCTGACACCAAATCCAACGCCTTTGCTATTTTCTCCTTCTGAACCTTAGCGTAATAGCCCGTATATTGCCCCCCCGTAAAAGCATTATATTCCGCCCCCAAGCTATCAAGTTCGTTGGCAATCATTCCGCGTTTTGGCCGATTTTTAGTGCCTTTAAACATCAAATGCTCCAGGAAATGCGATAAACCATTGATGTTTTTCGTTTCGTATTCTGATCCAGCTTCGACCAAAATCAAAACCGTCGCCGCCAAAGTAGCCGTCTGTGGCACCAAAATCACCCTCAAACCATTCTTTAAAGTTAACTTTTTATGCATATTAAATCAGCTTTTAAGTGTTGGGTTTTAGAATAACACGAACAAGCCTTACGACCTATAACCATCCTCCCAGGGAGAATCCTGCTCTGGAGGAAAAAACTAAAACCCGACCACTAGCCAGTAAGCGTCTTTATATCATCTCTGAATCTAATCGCGCGACTAATTACCGCTTCCCCGTAGGTCCAAAGATAACTCCGCCAGCGACTGCCAGCATAATACTTCGCCGCCGCGCATCTTTCTCGGCTAGTCTGGTTAGAATACAAATCAACACAACCCCTCATCGCATCCTTAAGGTACAATCCTGTCGCCACAAAAGCATCGGCATGCCTCCAGGGATTAGCTGGAGAATTTCCGGTTATTTTCGAAACCGCATCCTTGTAAAGCTTCCAGGTCGAAGGAATAAACTGCGCTGGGCCCATTGCTCCACCGTAGGCGCCATCCTTATTAGCGCAAGAAACAAGGGCCGCGGAAGAATCCTGACTAATGCCAAGCTCTTTTAGTATTTCCTCAAATATCGGTATATCTCTTTTGGGATGCATCGCGGTTTTATAGTTACAACGCCCAACATTTTTTCCCAAAGCCGACTCCCTATCAAGAACCGCGAGAATCATCGCTGGATCAATTCCGGTAGACTGCCCCGCCAACTTTGCAAACTTGTATGCCTCATCAAAACTTAGCTCTCCTCCGCCAAGGAGCTTAAAAATTCGGCTCCTAATTTCGGCGGCTGTTTTCTTGGTTTCCGTAAGCAGACTTTGATACTTGCCCTCCTGGCCCTTGGTAATATCGAGTAAACCGTTCTTCTGGGTTTTGGTCTTCTCATTTTCTTGCTTCTGAACCTCCTGGTACTCGCGTAAAGTCGTCTTGTCTGCCTTAGCGAGCGACAATTTATCCTTTTGGTCCTCGAGCTGATCTTTAAGGTCGGTAATCTTAGATATCGTCAGCTGCAAGTTGTCCTGAATAAGGATTATATTGTTTACATCATTAAAAAAGTCGGACAATCTAGGGCTCTTCAAAAAGACCTCCATTAGGCTCGTTTGGTCACTAGCCTGAAGATTCTTTATTAAAACCGCCAAAGATTCCCTATTTTTTTCTATATCACTTTCGGTTGTTACAATTTGGTACTGGGTTTCTCCGATTTTTCTATCCAACTGGCTGATAGTCAAATTAATCGCCTTTATCTCGAGGCCGATCTTAGAAATCTTATTATTCAAATTACTAATTTCCCCTTTTAATGTTTTACCCTGTTTCTGGTAGCTAACTATTTGGTCTTCGTATTGATCGATCTGGCCCTCAAGCTCTTTGAGCTGAACCTCTAAAGCCTCTCTCTCGTTTTCGTCTAGGGTGTTATTCGCTGCCAAAGTCGATGTCGTAGGAGCCACCGCTGAACCCAGAATCAGAAAAGCCATAGCAAAAACCGGCACTATCACTTTGAGGGTGTTAAAAATCGGTATGCGTCTAGCCGCATAGTACGATAGGTTGATCCTTGATGGTAAAGACGAAAAAGAATCACCCTCGCCCATCCTGCTCGGTGATTTTATGTCGCGAAGAATCTTTGGTTTTAGCAAATTAAACATCCAAGCCTAATTATAACAAAAAAAGCCCCCCTAAGAAGGCGGCTGAAAAATGTCTAAGGTAGGGCGTTATTCCTTCTTTTCTTCAATCACTTTTTTAGCGTCGCGTTCGGCTTTCTTCTCTTCCCCCTCAACTTTAACCTCGGAAACATCAACCGCGACCGGCACTTCCACTTCCTCCTTTACCGGAACAACCGTAGCGATAACCGTTTCTGGTTCAACCAAAATTTTAACCAATGGAGAAACCTTTAGGTCCCGGGCATAAATACTTTTGTCCACGCTATCTAAAACCGACAATAGAACCTCAATTCTGTGCGGCAAATCACCCGGCAACGACTCAACCTCAATCTCCGATACCGCCTTGTTTAAAACCCCAAGTTTTTCCCTAACCGCCGGCGCCTCCCCGATAAATTCAAGCGGCACATTAGCTTTAATTTTTTCGGTCATGGTCACGCGATAAAAATCAATGTGGTTCACGTCTCCGGTTAGATAATCTCTTTTAACTTCGTGAATTAAAGTCGGCAACTTGTCATCTCCTAAAACTAGGTTAACAATTGTATTTTCTCCGGCCTCCCTAAAAACTTTCAAAAATTCCGGCTTAGAAACCGTCAGGTGTTCATTCTTAAAACCGTGCCCGTAAGCCTCGGCTGGAACTAAGCCCTGTTTCACAAGTAGCCGGCTAACCTTCCCAAGTCGATCTCTTTTTGTGACCAATAAATCCATATGAATAAGTGGATTCCATGCTAGCAAAAAACTCGAGTTATGGCAAATTAGGCGAGAGGAGTGTCGAGTTTATTGAATAACTTGAGTCGCTTTAAAACTACCCCCTTCACTCCCTCGAAAGCCAAGGGGAGTATTTTATACGGCGCCACTTCGTTGGGATTAGAACTAAGTCCAGCCTCAAGACCCTTCCGCCAAGCCAACCTTATCTCGGTATTTATGTGCACAACCACAACGCCCGCCTGGATCGCCATCCTGAAGTCACGATCGGTATTCCCAGAACCACCGTGCAAAACCAGTGGCAACTTGACCGCCTCCTTTATCGCTCGAATGCGATCTATATCGAGGTTTGGGTCGGGCATATTGGCAAACATTCCATGCAAATTTCCAACAGCCGGCGCGAGCATATCCACTCCCGTTTCATAAACAAACTGTTTCGCCTCCTCCGGAGTTGTTAAATCTTCCGGCTTGATTGCAACCCCCTCTGGAAGCTCCTCTCTCACCTCTGACGCCGAACCAATATAGCCAATCTCTCCCTCCACAAGAATGTCTGGATTAATAGATTTGACATACAGAACCACTTCTTTTGTTTTTTTAACATTTTCCTCGAACGCTAGTTTGCTCCCGTCAAACAAAATTTCATCGTAACCGGCCCTAACCGCTTCTTTAACTTTTTCCAAGTTCTTAGTATGATCGGAGTTTAAAAAAATTGGATAATCAAATTCTTCCCGCAAAACCCGAACTAACGCGGCCGACTGTTTCCGGCCAACAAAATCACCTTCCCCTTCTGAAGTCCCGATCATCACTGGCACGTTAATTTCTCTTGCCGCTTCGAAAATAGCTTTAAGCGCCACTAGGTCCGAGATGTTAAAGTGGCCAATTGCCACCCCCTTCGCCTCTGCCTCCTTTATGATCTCGATCAAAGATTTCATTAAACTATTCGCGTTATTACCCAAAATTCGTATATTCGTGAATACTCTCTAGACCTCAAAATATCCCTGGAGCAGGTATTCCACCGCCCTCTTCTCCATATCTTCCCGACCGAAATAAACTGAAAAAATCTGATTCCACATGGCCTCCTGGTGGTGATATAGGTATTTTACCATTTCCCGCTGTTTCACTAGAGACATTACCGTATCCACCAAGTTAAAACTAACCAAAATGTTGTGGCCCATTTCATCCCTAAAATAATCCCCCACCCAACCAAGTTCTCGCCAAAATTCCAAATCCTTCCCCAATCCATCCAAAGTCAAACCAACCTTGGACAAACTGTCTTCGGCCTTAAGCCAATGGAGGGCCTCGGGGTTAATATGCGGCACAAACAGCCTCCAGTCGTTTTCGTCGTCTTTAGCCAAATATCTCTGCACCACTAGCCAAAGCGACCGATCACTGTCCGGAAAATGCCGTTCAGTTACATCCCCCCTTAAAAGCGAAGTAAGGTTAGCCGTGAAAGTAATCCTTTCTTCCATTATATGTTTAAAGATCCTCGAATAAAAAGGCACCTCATATAAGTAGTGCATAATTAGTACGAACATCCGGAGCAACTCACCGGAAATTCCGAGCAACGCCGGTATAATGAAGACCACGCCCAATTCCTTAAGGTGACTAATATTATGCTTTTTCTTCAAAACAAACTTTTCTGATTCCGCTCCCCATTTCTCGCTAAGAGCCTTAACCTGAACCTCCCGTTCCTCAAAATCCTCGGGCGTCAAAGTTTCATACTGTTTGAAAAAAACTCCATTCAGCCATTCGCTCCCCTCAATGAATCTAAGGGCGCTATAAACCTCAAGTAGGTCCTCCTTTTCGAGCATCTTATCCACCGAATCGTAACTCAAAAACTCCATCACTTTTTTGGGTGGCTCTTTCGATAAAAACTCCCTCGCCTTATCAAGTTTCAAAAAAAATCCCTTGGGGGGATTAATAATTCTTCTAGCCACATCCCCTATCCTCTGACAATCACCCACTAATTTAAAATTAGGGCTGCCAAACGCCTGAAATATCTGCCGATCATCCGATTCGATTTTTGAAATCAAAGCGTCGTAGATCTCCTTCGCATCCGCGCTCGACGAAACCCCTAAACGCAAAAGCCGATCCTTCATGAGCTCCTCGTTCTCTTGAACAATCGCCTCCATCATAAAACTCTTGCCAGTTACCGCCGTAAACCGCTTCTCGATCTTCAAAATATAATCCTTATCCGTCCTTAAAATCTTGGCTATTTTTTCGTAAGCGTTCATAAAAAAATTAAATTTTAGAATTGTTAATTGGTAAATTTTTCCATCGGTTTTGGGTTTCAAATTGCCTTCTAGTTAAAATCCCCGACTGCGCTCCGATCTCCTCCACATTCGAGGTTGCATTTGCGCTCCCTAATCTAATCGCGTATTCAATCTCTTTCTGGCTCCACTCCTTCCTTTTTCCCAACACCTGCCTGCCCGCCGTAACAAGAGTGGAGGCGGGAAACCTGGCGCCTGAAACCTGCCTTAAAAGTCCCGCCACAAACCCCGAACCAAAAGAGTCGCCCGCCCCAGTCCTATCAGCCACCCGTTTTTCTTTGTAAATTCCGGCTTTATAAATCCGTCTGCCATCCGAAACCATCACGCCCTTAGGCCCATCTGTCATCACGGCCAACCCCCCCACCATCTCATCAAATTTTCTAAAAATTCCTTTCTCATCCAAGTACCTCTTGCCAGTCAAAAAGGCGCCCTCTTCTCGATTTAAGATAATAACATCAATCAGATCGAGGATTGGCCTTAGCTTCTTCGCCCCGATTTCAATGTAATGTCGAGAGGGATTCATGGCTACAAACGCGCCTTTCTGCTTGAGTTTCTTTAAAATAGAAACCACGACTGGCACCGAAATCGCCCCGGGCACAACGTATGCACAATCAACCTTAAAGTCCCGCTTAGGAATTTCAGATAAAACAAGGTCCTTCGATGCGCCCCTGTAATTCAATATCGTTCTTTCACCATCCGGCGAAATGAGGATTAGTGAATAAGACGTTCCTAATTTCTTATCAAAAATGGGCACTGGCCGGACCCCCTCTTTTTTCAAGGTTCTCAATATTTCTTCTCCGACCTGATCCCGACCTATCTTAATTAAAGCTTCTGTCACGAACCCCTGTCGAGCAAAAGTCACCGCCGCGTTCGCCGCTCCTCCGCCTAGCGCGAAAATCGGCTCTTGAATCTCAATTTTCCCACCCGAGCCTAAAGTAAAACACTGCGCCTCTCCGGTCGGAAAGCCAAACTTTTTCAAGTGTTTCGGGTCGTGAACTACTCTAAAAAAATCGCCCCGCAAAACGACGTCCCTAGTCCCCGTGCCAATCGTAATAACTCTCATTGGCCATAATTATAACAGTTTTCAAACAAAAACCCGAGTGGTAAAGCTCGGGTTGGTAGAATAGTACACAAAATCATTCTTTGTCGGAGTCTTCAAGGTCTTTCTTTAGTCGGTTAAACTTAACCTCGATTTTTCGGAGTCTAGCTAGTTCCGCGTCGGTTTCGGCGTCAACCATGGGTCTCTCCAAAAACTGCCCGATCAACCCAGCTAGT
This sequence comes from Patescibacteria group bacterium, assembly GCA_038078595.1. GTDB lineage: Bacteria > Patescibacteriota > Minisyncoccia > UBA6257 > 2-01-FULL-56-20 > VMFW01. Next base: position 336 of record JBBTYR010000027.1, on the reverse strand, counting down.
CGTTCAAGCGCCGGACCCATCAAGTCCAAAGCAGCCTTTACTTCCGATATGGAAGAACGAATCTCCGCGGAAGACGTATCCGGAGTTGGGATATCGACTGATTGATCGGGTCTAATTCCAGAGTCCCCACTCGCAACGCTTCTCACGAGCTTCGCTCCCTCAGTCGAAATTCGTCTAGATTTTAGATGACCATTCGGATCCTTCAGCCACCTATAATAGAGGAACTGAACATATTGTGGCGTAGTTTCGATGTTTTCCTTCATCGCCAGGGCGCAAACACGATGAGCCTCGTCGTTGGCCGTGCCGGTACCTATTTGAAAATGCTGGTAAGCAAAA
>JBBTYR010000026.1:0-1446 GCA_038078595.1 Patescibacteria group bacterium | reverse complement strand
TGACTAGAAAAGATTCGGATTTGGCTAGATTTTTTAGTTTCTTCGAGCCAGGAATCTATTTTTTCTCCTTTCAGAAATAGTCTTCCGACCAGGATTTCCTGGTTAGCCATCGGCAGTAGAATTTCTTTTTCGAAATCTTTCAGATTCAAGCTATAGATGGCTTGGGCGGCTTGTTTTATTTTGGGATCGCTGGTTAGTTTGGTGATTTTTTCTTGGACCAGGGAACTCATCTCGGTGCCGACCTCTTCTTTTACCTTTCCTTCGATCAACTTGTTTTCAATGAGCTGGGTTAGGATTGAGCGCTTAAGATCACTCGCGGTGATTTCTTCGTCCTCAAAATCTTCACTGAAAGCGCGTTTAACGCTTTGGTAGTAAGCGGCGCCAGCCTGATAATTTTTCCAGAAAGTCTTGGCGGAAACCAACTGGCCATTTACTGAAAGAATCGGATAATAACCGGCGGAAATGATAAAGATCACCGATAGGGCAAGAGTGATGAGGCTTGTGAAAATTATATAGGGCTTGTATTTCATGGTTTTTGAGGGTTAGCGGTTGAGGTGGGCTGCTCTTTTTGGGGCACTAAAATAATCATTCTTTCGCCGGGTTTTTTAAGATTAAAACTGGAACGGAGTTCTTTTTCGAGATTGGCGCGGTTAGACAGATATTCTAGTTCGGCTTTAAGTTTTTCGTTGTTGATCGTGGCTTGGTTTAAACTTTTTTGGGCCTCGTCGAGTTTTGAGTCCGACTCACGCTTTTCTTTGACGAATGAAAAAACTTGAAAACCAAGGAGAAAGACGACAACCACGAGGAATATGGGTAGAGCCAGTTTCATCGCTTCAGACTATAGGTTATAGGATAAAAGCGGCCCTGACAAATGGTGGATTTTTTACTTTTTCAAAATTTCTCTAAAGACTTCGATCGGCACGTCTACCCGGCCGGTTTCTTTGAGGCGATCCTTGCCGCGCTTTTGTTTTTTCCAAAGTTTCATCTTGCGAGTTCTGTCACCGCCAGTTTTCCCAAAGTTACCAAGCAGTTTCTTCATAGCGGGGATGGTTTCACGGGCAATAATCCTCCCTCCCGAGATGGCTTGAATAGCTTGAGTGAACTGTTGTTTTGGCAAAAGCTCCTTGAGTTTCTCGACGGATTTTCTGGCTTCACGTTCTAAATCTTTTTTGGGAATGATGCGAGTGAGCGCTGGCACCAATTCGTTTGCAACTAAGATTTCTATTTTTTCGACGTCAGCTTCTTCTTCTCCGGCAAGGTCGTAGCTAAAGGAAGCAAACCCCTGGGAAAGAGATTTCAGCTGGTCGTCAAAGTCGCGGATAAGTTCCGAGAGCGGCATTTTGCCTTGAAGCAAAACATTCTGCCCGATGGTTTTGACTTCTAAAACTTCCAAATCGAAAACTTTTTTTAGGTTCATCACGGAACTTAGGTGCTCGGCTGGAGACA
>JBBTYR010000025.1:2287-5311 GCA_038078595.1 Patescibacteria group bacterium | reverse complement strand
TATCCTTTTCAAGGGTGCAAGCTATTCCCTAAGAGATCCAAGTTCTGATGAACTCAGTGAATTTCCGGGAAGCCTTTCGTTTTCCGGCCTAGATGAAGTTGTTTTTTCAAAATTAACTGGAGAGCCTAATCAGGTTGGAGGTTTTATAATTACCGCCTCCACCGGAGATGTTAAAAACATTTCCCTAAACTCCAAAGGTACTGTTTCTTACTAAAATCGCCTGATATTCTATAATCTAATAGACCCGACTATGAAAGTTAATAGAAAAGCTGGCTTCAGTCTGATTGAGGTTATTCTCTCTTCAGCTATTTTTGCGCTACTTGTAACCGCCATCGTTGGCGGAATTATTTACGGCCGCGAGAGCACCGCTGTTTCCGGTTCCAGGGCCAGGGCCATCGCCTTTGCGGAAGAGGGGATAGAAGCTGTTCGAAATCTAAGAGATCAAAATTTCGGTAATCTTACTGACGGAACTCATGGCCTCACAGTTTCTTTGGGCCAGTGGTTTTTTTCTGGAACCTCTGATGTGAATGGCATATTTACGCGCCAAATCTCCATCGGGACCCTAAATGAAAATGCAAAAAACATCACTTCAACCGTTACCTGGCCACAAACTCCGAGTCGACCGGGTAGTATCGTTCTGTCTGGCCGACTCACTAATTGGCGCGCGCCCAAACCTCGGGGCGGGATGTTGGTTTATCGCGATGGCGCCACCACCCCGGATTTTATTAGATATAAAACCCTGGATTCATCCGGCGTTTGGAGCGGCGCTTCTCTCGCCGCCGATGTCGATTCGGCCACTACCAACAAGATTCCAAGGGCAACTCAAGTTTATTCATCCGCGACCAGAAACGAAAAAGTCATGATCTCCCGTCACCTCGCTGGTACGAATGGGCAAACCATCTACGCCCAAGTTTATGATGGCTTAAGCTGGGGTAATGTCGTGCTTCTATCAAGCTGGACCAGTAACACCCTTACCGACGTCCAAAATTTTAGCGGCGCCTATCTCCAAAATGGCGACTTCATGACCGTCTACTCCGATAATACCGCCGTTCCCAAATTTAGAGTTTGGAACGGCGTTTCTTGGCAGAGCCAAGTTAGCCTTCCGAGTGTTGGTGGTACGCCCGCCTTTATAGTCATCAAAAACCGTTCCGGGACAAACGAAGTGGCCGCCGCCTTTTTCGATTCAGGCAGTGATACCAACACTCTCTATTTCAACGGTGGCGCGTATTTAACCGCCAGCTGGACGTCACTCATCGAACACGCCACCACTGCTCCCTTCACCAACCGAAGACTGGTTGATTTTACTTGGAGCCCAAGTAATCCCCTAAAAGGCCTGCTGATTTATGGAAGTAGCGCCGGAGATCGGACTATTAATGCCAGGGTTTGGACTGCCAATGGAACAGGTGGCGGTAGCTGGAGCGCGAGCGTGGATTCTACGAGTATTGGGACCAACCTATCTTCTCTGGCCATATCCGGAAGAGCAACCGGCGATGAATTTATTGCTTGTAAAAAAGATAGCGCCGCCACCCCCGATATATATTGTTTCAGAAACAATATCAGCAATGTCTGGTCTAACCCGGGGTCCCAAACAATCACGACTGTCACAGACGCTGGCATCCAAAGGAGTTTTGATATCGCCTATGAACCGGCCACGGGGGGTTTAGGATTAATAGTTTATTCAGATAACACCACCGTCCCTAAACTAAAAAAATATAATCCAGTCAGTAATTCCTGGGATGCCGCGCCAACCAACCTCAACACCTTAGGCGGATCCTTGGAAGTGGTTAGATTAATTCCTCATCCAGACACCGACGACATCCTAATTCTTCTCGCTGACACCAATCAAGATTCCTACAGTCTAATTTGGAACGGAGTGCTCGACTCAATTTATTCAACTCCCGCCGGCAAAACTTTTACAGCCCATAGTATCAGCGGATCCACCGACACTGATTTCTGGTTCGATTTCGCCTGGGACAAGTTTTAATTTATGCGCCTACAATCTACAACCTAGCCCTGGTTTCACCCAGCCCCACTTTTTATGATTACGCCATCCAAAAATAAAGTGTTTGAAAGTTTTCCGGATCATATCCGGTCGAACCGCGTCTCTATAAAAAGTGGAGCTGGGTTCACCTTGGTTGAGATTATTCTCTATGTTTCGATTGCCTCGGTCATGCTCACGCTAATTTCAATTTTTATTGCCGCCACCCTCGAGTCAAGAGTCAAGAGTCAAACCATCGCGGAGGTGGAACAAGGCGGCGCTCAGGCCATAGACATTATCACTCAAACCATTCGAAATTCGGTGAGTATCAATAGTCCCACGACAAGTACCACCGGCGGAGCGCTATCTTTAGGTGTGATCGACCCTCTCAAAAACCCAACCATTTTTGATCTAAACGCCGGAAGCTTAAGAATAACCGAAGGGGCCGGCTCTCCGGTTGAAATTACAAATCCCAAAATTTCTACCACAGGCCTAACTTTTAGTAATTTATCGAAAATAAACACACCAGGAAGTATCCGAATCGAGTTTACTGTTTCCCACATTAATCCGAGCGGTCGGAACGAATTTGGATTTTCAAAAAACTATACCGCCTCGGCGAGCCTAAGATGAAAATGTTAAAAAACTTCAAAGTTAAAAACCAACAGTCCGGTTTTATTACGCTTTTGAGCCTGCTTATCGCCGGCGCCATCGGCTTGGCTATAGCAGTTTCCGTTATTCTTCTGGGGGTAGATTACTCACGATCATCTCGAGTTAGCGAAGAATCAACCCTGTCAAAAAGCCTCGCCAACACATGCGCGGAGGAGGCCTTAGAGAGAATCAGGGAAAACCAGAGCTACTCGGGTTCAGGCGGAATTAACTTGGGTCAGGGGAGCTGTACTTACCAGGTGCTCGATTTAGGGGATCAAAACCGGCAAATTAACGCAACAGGGGATGTTTCAGGGTCAACTCGGAAGGTAAAGGTGATCATCTCGCAAATCAACCCCAAAATAAGGACTTCCTCTTGGCAGGAGGTGGCCGATTTCTAG
>JBBTYR010000025.1:0-2187 GCA_038078595.1 Patescibacteria group bacterium | reverse complement strand
ATCTTAGCTGGGATTGTTATTATAGCCATAAATCCGAGTAAGCAGCTCGGGGACACCAGAAACGCTCAAAGGAGAGCTGACGTCAATACCATTATGAATGGTGTCTATCAGGTAGCCTTGGACAATAATGGAATTCTGCCCACGACCATTCTTGTCGGCGGCTGTGGCGCGAGCGCCACTAGTGAAATCTGCCGAACCGGTGCCGCCAGTTGTGCAACCCTAATCGATCTTGTTTCAACCACCTTTCAAGAAAAATACCTGGTGGCCGTCCCAACCGATCCTTCTGGATCCAGCGCTAACAGCGCCGGTTACTCCATTACTAAGTCTGCGAACGGCCGTGTCACTGTCTGCGCTCCAGACGCCGAACAGAGCGCCACTATCACCGTCACTAGGTAGCCTCAAATTACTTGTAAAACCCGACCTTCTCATGAAGCAGAATAAAGTGCTTTGTCCTTTTTGCAAGAGCGATAAAGTTCGAAAGTTTGAGTACGGCCTTATAGATTTCAAAAACAAAGAGGAAATAAAGGAATTCGAAAAACTGTACGTGATTGGCGGTTGTGTTGTTTCAGGGGATAGCCCGGAATATCGCTGTGATGGTTGTGATAAAGATTTCGGTAAATGGCACGACGAACACTAATCGTTTTCTAGCTGCAATCTAAGTTTGTTGTCGGAGTGCCGGGAATCGAACCCGGTCTACACGCACCCCATGCGTGCGTACTACCGGTATACTACACTCCGAAAATTTTGGTACCGGGGCCATGCGCACGCCTGCCCCGTGCTAAACTTCGACTCCCTTACCACACCTTTAGCTGTCGAAGTTTCAGTAGCGGGGTATTGTCGATATACTACAGCCCGTTTAGAATAAATCAGGGTCCTGCGACCCTGATTTATTATCGTCAAAAAAAGGTCAAAATCAAACTAAGCCGACTTGGTTAGGTTTCTCATACACCGCGTGCAGGCCAAAACCCGCTTACCGGTTGGTAAAGTGGTGGTCTGAAGGTTCGGGTATTTTCGAGATTTATTGACGGGATTGTAATGGCCACGGAGAAGCTTCCTTGTCCCCCCCATAACCGATCCCTTCCCGCAAACTTCACACTGTCTCATAGTCCGGACATTCTAGCACTTCCCGTCTATAAAAATCAAATCCCTCACAAAACGTGAGGGATTTCTTTGGCCGGGAAGAAAGTGTAGCCGATAAGGGCTAGAAAAGAAAATCCTGCCATTGCTAGGGTCAGCCGTTCCATCTCCCAAGGCCTTGGCGGGGAACCATGGTAGATAAAAAGAACAGCTAGGCCAGCGATAACGTAATGGGCTAAACTCCTCACTTTTCCCAGGGCGTGGATCGGTTGTGGCAACCCTCGCCTGGCATTCACCACAACCGTTGCTGTCTCGAAGACCAGTAAAATTCCGATTGATCGAGTCATCACCCCTTCGTAGACAAAAGCCATGTTTCCTAAAACTGCAAGCATGATTGCCTTGTCGCGAATCGGATCAAGAATCCGCCCCAACTTCGTTCTTTGGTCCAACCTCCTGGCCAGGTAACCATCTAGGCCGTCGGTGAGAGCCGTAACAATCAAAACCGGTAATATGATGTCTGTCTTCCAGTTCGAGTATGCCCAAACATAAACCCCGACCCCCACGAAACCCAAAGCTGTAACCAGGTTAGCCCACGTCTTCCATTGCATAGTTCCTCCTCGCATTAAAAAACCTCCTCTAGGATATCAGGGGAGGTTTTTTAGTCAACCTACTCAAGCTTCACTCTCAACTTTCGAGCTTTCTTTCTATTCAGTTTCGGGAGGTGGACCGAAAGAATTCCGTTCTTAAAATTCACGTAAGAACCTTCTGGGTCAACCTCCTGTGGCAAAATCACCGATCGCGAAAATCTGCCCCAGTAGCATTCTTGATAAAAATAATCCTCGTCCTTAACCTCCCTAGCCCTCCTCCTCCGACCCTTAATAGTTACAGAATCGTTAGTCACATTAATGTCGATGTCGTCAGGCTCCACCCCCGCCACCGCGGACTCAATCACAATCTCCGAAGGGGTTTGATAAACATCTATTGTGAGCTGTCCTTCCGGCTCCATCTCGTCTTCCTCCACCGCCTTTTTTATTTTTAATTTTGGCTGAGCCACGCTCGTTGCCTTTGCCAGTTCAAACTCTGGATTTGCTGGTTCACTCGCGAGTTCCT
>JBBTYR010000024.1:0-7135 GCA_038078595.1 Patescibacteria group bacterium | reverse complement strand
CGCAGTGCAGTACAACATCCCCGACAGTCGAACTCACCACCCCTACCACCTTGAACGACCTTACATACACATTGCTGTTAACCCCACCCGCCCCAACGTAAAAATCCTGCCAACCTAAGAGGTCGTTCCAACCCCAGTGATCAGTCGATGTGGAATGGATATTGGTAATCGCCCCGACCTTTTCCGTTATTTGCAAAAATAAAAATCCGACCGGCAAAAAAATAACCATCCCGACTAAAACCGCAAAAATAGTAGGTTTGTTTTTCATAAAAAGCTTAGTTTAAAATAACTTCCTCAATCCTAATTACACCGTTCGTGCTGGTTGTGTTGGTGGAAGTTACGAATCTAGTCGTAGTGGTAGAGATCGGACCCCAAAAAGAACCCCCGCCCGACCAATCACTTTGATTCATAGATTTATTTTTAAACCTAGTAAAGTAAGTCGAAAACGAACTCGTCGATCCCCCCTGCCACCCATAAACCACCGACACCTTTCTAGTGCTCGGATCAACATAGATACATTGTCCCGGATCGGCCATGATAAAATCGTCACTACCCCGACAAATCTCGTCCACTCTAAAATGCCTTAAGTAGGTTGTGCTGCTAATTACAATCGACTCTACTCCATCAATTTTCCGAAATGGAAAATCCGGTGGAACCGTACTGGTGGTCAGATGATACAAGTCAATAGAGCTCGTGGAAAGTATCGATAAATTGTTCCAGTCCCGCTCAATAAAAACCCGGGTATTCTCCAAAAGTTCTCTCCCCAAAGCCGCCGCCACCTTAGCCTCGTTAGTCCGGGTGTTGGCTTTAAGCACGGGGGCAATCACCGATATCGCCACCCCAAGCATCACTACGCCCACCGCAATCGCCACCAAGACCTCGATGAGCGACTGCCCCTCCCTAATTATTAATTTTTCCCAGTTTTTCATTTTGCTTAAAACGACCAAAGGGTAGAGGTTGTATAGGAGATAAAACCCGTACTCGTCGAAACCGATATCGTTGAAGAAACCCGCGGGTCAGAAATCATATAAATTTTTAGATACGGCATTAGGTTAGATTCTGAAGCCTTACCCGTAAGCCCCGCGAAATATATATGCTTGGCCGTAGGACATTGCATTGCCCAAAAAGTCACACTTTCATCGTAAGCCACACTCGCCGGTAACGCATAGTAACTATCGAAAATGCCCTGACTATTGGGAGCGCTCTTAAAGTATATAGCTAGTCCTGCCGTCTTGGCGGGCAACGGCCCGTAGGTAGTAAGGCAAGCCGAAGGTCTTAATGCCACGAGCCACCTGTCTCCTCCTTCAAAATTAACCGCCTTATTTCTGGCTGTCTCAAGTATATGGACAATCCTGGTAACCGTCGCCTCAAATTCCTTTGTTTTCTTTCTGGGACCCAAGTTTAAAAGAGCAATCACCCCAAAAACCAAAATGAGCGCCACCACGATCAGGCTCTCAATCATCGTAAACCCCGTTAGATCCCCGTCTCGAAAAATGGGGCTTTTACCCGACTTGGAAAAAACTGTCTTTTTGTCTTCGGCCTGAAGGCAAAAGTTTTCAGGATCTAACGGGGTAAAACCCCCTCGGCCATGAATATTGGAACTTGTCCGCCAGAGGCGGATCCTCCTATGGAGGAAATCTTTAATCATTTTACTCTTATAACAAATTTAACACGTCTCCATTGTATTTATTATGCTTTATGCTTTATGTTCCACGTTTCATGATTTAGAACTGCGAAGTCAGCTGATAGATGGGAATAATGATCGAGACAGCCACTAAACCCACCAAAAGACCCATAGTCAGAAGAAGCACCGGCTCAAGAAATGAAACCAGCGATTTTATGGCGGCCTCCACCCGCGCTGAATAAAACTCGGCAAGGGTTTGCAAAACATCCTCAAGGTGTCCGGCTTTCTCGGAGATCGCAATTAAATTCGTCACCAACCTGGGGAAAATAGCCTCTCGCTTAAAAGCGTCGCCCACCGTAAGCCCTTTCGTTAATCCTTCCTCGCCGACCCTTTTTAACGCCTGGCGAAATTCCTCAACATTCACGGTATCGGCTGCAATGTTTAAAGTCTGAACGATGGGCAAGCCGGCCTTAAGCAGGGAACTTGTTGTCGAAGCAAACCTCTGGATAGCCAACTCGTGAAAAACTTTCCTGATAATTGGTAGCTTACCAAAAAAACTTCGAGCCAGTCGCCGGCCGAAAACATTCATTCCAAAAAAGTAACCGCCGAGCAGAATAGCAAGCGCAATCCCCCCAATAAAGGCGAAGGCGTGTTCGTTTATAAAAAGACCAATCGCAAAGACCACTCGCGAAAAAAGCGGGGCCTGAATTCCGCTTTCCTGAAAAACCTTGGCAATTTTTGGCAAAGCGAACGTGACCAAAAAAAGAAAAATTCCCAATGAGGTGAAAAGCAAAACGAGCGGATAAACTAAAGCCGCCTTAATTACGCTCCGAAGGGCGGCCTCCTTGGAAAGCGCGGCGGCCAAGCTCTCGAACGTTTCTTGGAGGTTGCCGGAGGCTTCCGCCGCCTTAACCAAATTTACAAAAACCGGAGAGAAAATTTTTGGATATTTTGCAAAGACCGAATAAAGTGGCTGGCCTCGGCCTATATTGTCTCGCACCTCCATCAAAAACTCCTTCATCGCTGGCTTATCAAAATCTGAAATCAGGATATTCACGGCCGAAAGCAAGTCCGTTCCCACTCGAAGCATTAAGGACAGGTAGCGACACAAAAAAATCTTATCGGTCAGGTTGATAGTGCCAAAAATCCTCCGTGAGGCAATCCCCTCGCCGCCCTTAAGAGGCTTAACCGAAATTGGCCTAAGTTCCCTCCCGGCTAGAAACTGCAAAGCCTGGTTAAAATCATCAACCTCAAGATCCCCCTCGCTAATCTTCCCGTCTTTATCCGCCGCTAAATAATGAAAAAGCATTTATAATAAAAATTATACCCTATTTGGGTAAATTTTACTTTCTGAAACCCTCGCAGTCGACTTGGCACGGTCCGCTCGTTTTCCCTCCCCGAGCGGCAAGTCGGCGAAGAAAAGCGAGTCCCGCGCTGGCGGGACGAAGCGGGTTGAGGAAAGTAAAATTTGCCTAAAACCTATTCCCTTATTACCCTTAAAATCTCGTCAACTGTCGTCATCGCGAGCTCAACCTTCTGCAACCCATCCTCAAACATCGTCCTCATCCCAGCCGCCCTCGAAGCCAGCCTAAGTTTTTCTAAAGTAAAATCAGTCCCCAGAATTATGGTTTTTACCTTTTCATTCACGTCCAAAACTTCAAAAATACCTAGTCGTCCCCGATATCCAGTCCCGCTGCAACTTACACAACCCTTTCCTTTGTAAAAATTCTTTGGCGGCTTAACCTTGTCGGCATCAATCGCGAGTTCTTTCAACTGTTCTTGAATAACTCTGCTAATCTCGGGGGTTATTTCATAGGACGAAATGCATGTCTGACAAATTTTTCGCACCAACCGTTGAGCGACGATTATGTTTAAAACTGAAACTACTAAAAATGGAGGCACCTCGAGGTCGAACAGCCTTGGGATAACAGTCGGGGCGTCGTTTGTGTGAAGCGAAGAAAGCAGCAAGTGTCCGGTTAGAGCCGCTTGCACCGCAATCCCGGCTGTCTCCGCGTCCCGAATCTCGCCCACCATGATGATGTTCGGATCCTGTCTCAAAATCGCGCGAAGCCCGGAAGCAAAAGTGATGCCCGCCTGGGGGTTCATCTGTGTCTGATTCACATAGCGCATGTTGTACTCGATTGGATCCTCAACCGTCACGATGTTTACGTTGGGTTTGTTGAGGATATCCATGAGCGCGTATAAGGTGGTGGTTTTCCCAGATCCCGTTGGTCCACACGAGAGAACCATCCCGTAAGCCTTTTTTAAGTTTTCAGAAACAATTCTGGCGGTATCCGGTAACATTCCCAACTCTTCGAGCGAAAGCGGTTTCTGGGAAGCCTCAAGTAAACGCATCACCACCTTCTCGCCATAAAAAGTGGGGAGAATCGAAACCCGCACGTCCACCGTCTGGTTAACAATCTGATAGTGAAATCGACCATCCTGGGGCTTATAATGCTCGTCAATCTTAAGACCGGATAAAATCTTGATCCTTGCGATAACGGCGCTGTGAATAGCCTTAGGGATACGCATAATCTCAAAAAGAATTCCGTCAATTCGATATCGCACCATCGTTACATCTTCCAAAACCTCAATATGAATATCCGAGGCCCTAGACGAAATCGCGTAAGAGAGCAAATTATCAACGATCGAAACAATCGGCAAAAGCGCCGCCGCCTCCTCAATTGTCTTTGCCTTCCCCCGCAGGGATTCCTGAATATTGTCCTCAATTAATTTTTTAAAATCCTGGGCCGACTGTCGGCCATAAACCGAAAAACCCTTATTCAAATCCGAGCCAGTAGCCAAAAATGGATTAATCTTAGCTCCGAAAAATTGAGAAAGGTACTTAACCGTATCCAAATCACTCGGATCAGCCATCGCCACATTCAAGGCTCCATCTTCTTCCCGGCTAAAAATAATCACCTCTCTCTTTCGGGCCACTTCCTCAGGCAAAGTCTTGACCAGTTCCTTGTCGAACTGGCGGGTCTCAAATGATGCGAGCGGCACGCCCAAAAGCGACGCCAAGATATTGTGCAAATAGCGCGCCTCAACCATTCCTCTTGATATCAAAAGATCAATCACGTCCTGATTCTTTCGCCCCGACTCACCCACGATCTCCAAAAAAGCTTCGTGAGTCACGAGACCTTCCTGAATCAAACGTTTCTCAAGTTGTTCCGCCGGAATCGGTAATTTCATTATCTTTTATCTTAACCCAACAAAAAACCAGTATATTAGTACAACATTCGTAATCCGTAACACAGCTAGAATCCAAAAAAATCCTTAACGAAATCCCCCAGTGAAAACGCGCCCAAAATATCAGCAAAACCCAATTTCGGAATCAGCCAGTTCTCAATAATGATAGCAGATAGGGCAAGGGGTATCCAAAGATAATAAAAAGGCATCCTTCCTTTCGAAAAAAGAGTATAGACCACGGACACAAGAGAACCAACGCCCAAGATTAAAATCAAGTAAATAAAAAACCCAGGGTACCCCGTTAAAAATATCCCCAGAGTCATAAGCTCAATCTCCTCACTTTCAAAAAATCTGTCTTCGAACCGCTTGTTAAGTTTTTTCGCCAATCGACTCACAAGCAACGCCGCCAGAAAGGCCAAAACCCACGGCCCCAAAAATCTCACCCCCACGTATGAAAAAAAGTAATATAAACCCTGGTGGGGCGGCAGAGCGTACTTCATGACTGGGCTTGTCTTCCAAACCTCATATTGCAACCAACTCCAATAAGACAAAACGGAAATGATGAAGGTGAAACTTGCCACCCACAAAAACTTAACCACCGAAGAAAACAAAAACTTGGCAAAGAATTTTTTGATCCACCCCGTAGAAACGCAAAGGGAGCGCCGATATAAAATCTGCGCTCCCAACGCGCCTACCAAAACGATAAGAGCAAACTTATCTGTTATTGGCATACGACTAACTAAACTACAGGTCTAAACCCGGATCGGTTCCGACCTCATAAAGCAGATTAGCCGCTGTATTGTGCGATCCACCATCGTTTTCAGAACTACTCGCGTACTTCAAGCTCTCTAAAACTCCATTTACCTCAAATCCTCCCACTCCGTCAGATAGGTAGACATAATAACGATCATCACTTGTCGATAAGATATTGGTCCCGGGAGTATTCGGAGTAACTGGATCAACTGGCAAAGCCGAGAGAGGCGCGCCAGAACTTATTGAGTTGAAGTTAATTGGAATCCAACCCGTACCATCTACACCTCTCTTAGCGCCTTCAGTCGTGCTGGCAACCACTCCAATTAGGGTAGAGGAAGCCCGGCTGTTACAGCTGGCTGTCGAAGTAGGCCAACCAGCCTGAAAAGCTGGACCACTCGTAATCGAGATAAAACACCAACCAGTACCAGCACCAAGTCTACTGCTGGTTCCAAAAACCGGGCTACTTACATCCGCCGCGTAAAGCGAAATAGCGCTCTTCAGAGTCGAGAAGTCTGACGCTCTAGTCGAATCCCGCGCCTGCCTTAAAAGCTCGGCCGGATTTAAAGTCAAAATCACAACCGTGGCCAGAATCGCGATGATACCGATAACAATCAAAAGCTCGATCAGGGTAAAACCCTTTACTTGTTTGCTTTGCATCAAAATTTTTTCTTTAAATTCGACCTTTTCGAAAGATTAAGCTAATTATATCACGTTCACTTTTGTTAAGTTGCCTCACTGTGGATAACTCCCAGTTTCCACTTCAGCCCTTATGGCTCCTACTTTCTAGCTCCTTAATTATTTCTCCAAACTCTTTCGGCGGATCGGCCTCAAACCTCATTCCCCTTCCGTTCTTTTGGATAAACTCGATCGTGAGCGCATGGAGCATCAACCTTCCCGTCCCGACTTTTTCTCTCTTCGGAGCATAAATCGGATCGTTCAAAACCGGACATCCGACACTCGCCAAATGAACCCGAATCTGATGGGTTCTACCCGTCTTCGGCGCTACCTTCAAAAGAGAAAAATCTTGAAAAGATTTTTCTCTCCCCCTAGCACCTAACACCCGCCTGCCTGCCAAAGCCTTGGCGACGAAGGGACACCTAAAACCTGAAATTATTCTGTATTCCGTCACCGCTTCTTTTTTCATCTTCCCGCCAAAAACAGTTCTCTTTATAGACCCCTGCTTCAAACCTATCGGCTTATCGATCACCCCCATTTTATCTTTCGGTTTTCCGTAAACGAGCGCTAAGTAAGTCTTCTTTACCCTTTTCTCCTTAAAGAGATTTTTTAGATATTCAAAGTATTCCTGGTTTCGGGGAATAATCATTACTCCCGAAGTTGCCCTGTCTAACCGATGAACAATCCCTGGCCGATTTTTCGGATCATCTCCTACTCCTTTTACTTCCGGGTAATTTGTAAGTAACCAATCAACCAGCGTTGCTTCGTCAGAAAACTTGGTCGTCTTATGAACCAACAAGCCGGCCGGCTTATTAATAACCAGAAATTCTCTTTCTTTGTAAACCACCTCCGGCTTAAGCATAAATTTGTGCAGTATTCTTGAATTAGTCC
>JBBTYR010000023.1:16979-21577 GCA_038078595.1 Patescibacteria group bacterium | reverse complement strand
TATTCCGGCGGCCGCCATTTTTTTATGACAAGGGATAAACTTAAGATTCGTATTCCTAACCAGCACAGGGGCGATGTTTCGAAGAGTCTGGTTTCTGAAATCTTAAGACAAGCTGGTATTGAGGTTAAAGATTGGGACGAAGTTTAAAAAAATCATGTTTATTAAAAATTTAAAAGAATTTAATCTACCTAAAATCGAAGAAAAGGTTTTAGCGTACTGGAAGAAGAATCAAATTTTTGAGAAGACGCTTTCAGCTCGTAAGAAGGGTCGCCGTTTCGTGTTTTTTGAAGGGCCGCCGACGGCGAATGGCCGACCGGGAATCCATCACGTTTTGGCGCGAGCTTTTAAAGACGTCATTTTGCGATATAAAACCATGCGTGGATACTACGTGCTGCGGCGGGCGGGGTGGGACACGCACGGGCTTCCAGTTGAGATTCAGGTTGAAAAAGAGCTGGGCTTAAAGTCAAAAAAAGATATTGAAAAGTTTGGGATCGCGGAGTTCAACGAAAAGTGCAAGGAATCAGTCTGGAAATTTAAGGATGAGTGGGAGCGTCTAACCGAGCGGATGGGTTTTTGGTTGGACATGAAAAATCCCTATGTAACTTACGAGAAGGATTATATAGAAAGCTTGTGGTGGATTGTGGCGCAGTTTTGGAAGAAAAAGCTTCTATATAAAGGGCATAAAATAGTGAATTGGTGCCCGAGGTGTGGGACGGGGCTTTCTTCGCACGAGATGGCGCAGGGGTATAAAGAGGTGGTGGATAATTCGGTTTATGTGAAGTTTAAGCTTAAAAAAGGACAGAAGATCGGGAAAGATTTTTCGGTCAACGACAAGACTTTTATTTTGTCTTGGACGACCACGCCATGGACTCTGCCGGGGAATGTGGCGCTCGCGGTCGGGGAGAAGATTAACTATGTCATGTTGGAAGTTGAGACGTTGGATGTTAGAGGTCCTAAGAAAAGAGAGATATTAATTTTAGCTAAAGATAGAGTTAAGGAGGTCGGAGTAGAGGGCAGGATTATTAGAGAATTTAAAGGAAAAGATTTAGCGGGTTTGACGTATGAACCGCTTTTTGAGGTGGTTCCGCTCAAGGGTAAGAATTCTTATAAAATTTACGCGGCGGATTTTGTGACGACAACGGACGGCACGGGGGTGGTGCATACGGCGGTGATGTACGGAGAAGATGACTACAAGTTGGGCGTGAAGGTGGGATTGCCCCAACATCATACTGTGGACGTTGCGGGGAAATTTACAAAAGATATTAAGGGATTCGCGGGTTTATACGTAAAAGACAAAAAGACGGAGGAGAAAATTATTAATTATCTAAAAACTTCCGCCAAAGGCGGATCCGCCTCCGGCGGAAAAAACAGCAATTTACTAAAAACTGAATTATATAAGCATGAATATCCCCACTGCTGGCGGTGCTCAACTCCCCTTCTGTACTACGCCCGCTCTTCTTGGTTTGTGGCGATGGCGAAGCTGAAACAACAACTCATAACTAATAACGGAAAAATTAACTGGATTCCGGAACACATTAAAAACGGACGATTCGGTGAATGGCTTCGGGACGTCAAAGATTGGAATTTTTCACGGGAAAGATACTGGGGGACGCCGTTGCCGATTTGGGAGTGTGGCAAATGCGGGGCTACGGAAACGATTGAGAGCTTGGCGGAT
Source organism: Patescibacteria group bacterium (assembly GCA_038078595.1). Lineage (GTDB taxonomy): Bacteria > Patescibacteriota > Minisyncoccia > UBA6257 > 2-01-FULL-56-20 > VMFW01. The sequence goes on along the minus strand of JBBTYR010000023.1, from coordinate 19,902 downwards.
TTAGACCGAAAAGCTGGGGGCGCAAAGAACCAGTATTGGGTAATGCGGCACGGACAGTCTGAGGCGATGATGGTGGGCGTGCTTGACGCTGGCAAGGGGAAATATCATTTGACCGACTCGGGAAGAAAACAAGCCGAAAAAACGGCTAAGAAGCTTGCCAAGGAAAAAATTGACTTGGTGATCAGCTCTGATGTTTTGAGGGCTAAAGAGACCGCCCAAATTGCGGCCAATATTTTGGGAACGGGGAAGCCCGTTTTAGATAAGCGTCTTGGCGAGATAAATTTGGGAGTTTTGGCTGGTAAGTCAGTCAAGGAGTATTCGGAGATTTTGCCCACGATCGATTCTAGGATTTTGGGAAAACCTGAAGGCGGCGAGTCGATAACAGACGTGAGAGTTAGGATGTGGGGTTTTATTCAAGAGATTGAGAAGAGGCATGAGGGCAAAAAGATTTTATTGGTTAGCCACGAATATCCGATATGGATTTTGAGTCAGGTAATGATTGGTTGGACCAATCAAGAACTTATTCAAGAGAAAACTAAGGGGAGAAAAAATTATATCGAAGCTGGGGAGGCTTGGGGGGTGGAATATAAGGTTTTGCCGAGAGATGGGACCGGCCTGGTTGATTTGCACCGGCCGTATATTGATGAGATTTTTTTGAAGTGTTCGAAGTGCGAAGGAAAAATGAGGAGGGTAAAAGAATTGGCTGATGTCTGGTTTGATTCTGGGGCGATGCCGTTTGCGCAGAACCACTTTCCTTTCTCGAGAGAGAGGGTGGATTTTCCGGCGGATTATATTTGCGAGGCAGTGGATCAGACGAGAGGGTGGTTTTATACCCTGCTCGCGACAGCCACGGCTCTTGGTAAAAGCGTGCCTTACCGAAATGTAATTTCGCTTGGGCATATCAACGACAAACATGGTCAGAAAATGTCCAAATCAAAAGGGAATATTGTTGACCCTTGGGTGATGGCCGAGAAGTATGGAATGGACGCAGTGCGGTGGTATATGTATTCGGCGACACCGCCGGGAGAGCCGAAAAATTTTGACGAGCAGGAAATTTTGAAAACCTATCGAAGGACGCATTTAATACTTTGGAACTCTCTTGTTTTTTATCGCACCTACGGTTCGGTAGCGGTGGGTTTTGAGTTTAAGGCCTCGAAGAATATTTTGGACAGATGGATTACCGCGAGGTTAGAGGAGGCCACCGCCGCGATCACAAAAAACTTTGACCGGTATCAAGTTCGTGAGGCATCGCTTGAGATTGAAAAATTGGTGGACGATCTTTCGCGGTGGTATATTCGCCGTTCGAGACGGAGGCTTTCCGCCGCGGCTAAGGGCTATGGCGGACAAGCAGGGGCCAGAGATTATGAAGATTGCTCTCGAACTTTGGGATATGTCCTAGCCTCGATTTCTAAAATGATGGCGCCGCTTAACCCATTTTTCTCGGAAATTTTATGGAGTGTTTTGGGCGGGAAAGATTCGATACACTTGGAAGAGTGGCCGAAACCACGAAGCGTGAAAAACGAATCACGACTCATAAAAGAGATGGAGGAAGTTAGGAGGTTGGCAACTCTGGGATTGGCAAAACGAGCCGAAGTCGGGATTAGGGTGAGGCAACCCCTTTCGACTATGAAAACGAGAACTAAAATTGTCGACAAACAACTGTTCGGAATTTTAGCGGATGAGGTGAACGTGAAGAGGGTGGTTTTCGATAGCAAATTGAAAGACGAGATCGAGCTCGACGTAACGATAACAACCGAACTCAAGGAGGAGGGAATTATTCGAGAACTAGTCCGAGCAGTCCAGGATTTGAGACAGAAGGCCGGATTGGAGCCAAAAGATAAGGTAGTTTTTATGGCTGAAATGCCGGAAGGGTTGCGTAAGTTGGTTTTGAAAAAGGAAGAGTTTTTGAAAAAGGAAATTGGAGCTAAAACTATTGAGTATAAGAAGTCAGAAAAGTTTGGAGCGGAGGCGGTCACAAAGCTGGAAGATTTAGAGGTTTGGTTGGCGGTTAGGAAGATATAAAAAGCGCTCCGTAATTGCCGGAGCGCTTGGGGGATTAGACTAGTTTGTGCTGGATGAGATCGCTTTGATCGAAGGGCTGGCTTGAGAAACAGATCATTTCCGCTGGCTCGGATTCAAGGGGTCGTATCTGGGGGTCTGGGTCGGACACGAAAGTAAAGGTGTGAGCGGTAAATGGGAGAATCTTGATAGCCATTCCTTCTCCGACGCGAGTGCTTATAGGCTCTCCGATTGGCGAACTATCTTCGGGATTGATGTCTTGAATAATCAAGTCTGCCATTCCCCGAAGGATAATGAATACTTCAAACTTGTTCCTGTGATAGTGGTTTCCAAGCGGGATGCTTTTCATAATCTCGAAAGATTGTACTGAGAACCCTCCGTCGGGCGAGTTCAGTTCGCTGATTGATCGACGCTCATCAGTGTGAACGTGGACAAGATCCCCCATTATTACTGGCATGCAGGTGCCTCCTTTTTGGTTGCTAGTTGGATGGGTTTCTGACAGTAGTCGGTAACTGATTGTAGTGGTCTCCTAGGGCTTTCTGAATGTCTTCTTCGACGGTACAGCTCACGCCAGTGTGACGAGAAATTTCTTCCCCAAACCGACGTAAGAAGCTCACGAAAAGCCACAGGTCTTGGGTGTGGATCAGAGCCCGAGCCTGATCAGACGGGAGCATTCCATACCACTCAAGAACTCGGAAGAAGTTATTGTATGTGCTTCGGAGTTTCCCCTCTTCGGTTGAGGTGTAACCAAAAGGATGTTTTGGGTCGTAGGCGGCGTAGGACATGCCACTATGGGCAGCGATGGCTAGAATGCCGCTCGGACTGAAGCGGTCTATTTTGTCAGCAATGCGGAGAGCGACAAGAAGTGAGGAGTCTCCGGGTTCGTCATCTTTTTTGCTGTGCT
>JBBTYR010000023.1:0-16969 GCA_038078595.1 Patescibacteria group bacterium | reverse complement strand
GCAGACTGCCTTCACGATTCTTTCACAAATTTCGTTGCCGAAGGGACTGTTTTCTAGGAGTAACCGACAGACTGAACCCAGTCCTTCAATACTTATGCGGTTTTGGAAACCCGCCGCGCGATCAAGGTTGTGGAGCCAAGCGGCGGCTTCGAATTCATCCATATTGAAGAAGACCACGCGATAGATTCGGTTCTTGGCGAGGGATATCAACTGTTTTACGTGCGTGAAGTCATGTCCCCCAAAAACCTTGGGTGGGATGTATTCTGGCGTCAGGGTGTTCTCGAGATGATCGAGGAAGGCTTGCATTTCTGGCGTTCGCAAACATGTCTCCTTTGGCTAGGGTTGGATTTTGATAGGTTTTCAAAGAGCCCTTGCATTCTGAATTTGTTGAACCGCTTTGTCAATGGTTTATAAAAAAGCGCGCAATTTTATTGCGCGCTTGGGGTAGTTAAGACTATTAGATCGGAGGCCGTTTTAGTATGTCGTACTGTTCGAGATACTCCGAGTATAAGGAGAGTGGGCCGCCGACGCTTTGGGAGGCAATGCCTTCCACGAGAGGTAGGTTTTCGGCTTCCGAGAGCCCGCGCGACAAAAAGAATCTTTGGAGAATCTGATCGTGTCCGAAGGCGGTTTTGGTCCCGGTTTCTATGATTTTCCCGAGTGATGTGATGAGCGTTACGGATTCGTTTGAGAGGTTGCCGAAGGTTTGTTGGAGCGATGAAAGATGCCCCCAGCTTTCCTCGCTGATTGGGGACAGGTAGTAGGAGCAGAGACCGGAGAAGCCGTCGCGACTATTTTTCGGGTCGGCTCGATCGAGGACCTTCCTTTCAACAGTCAAGATGAAGTCTCCGAAGGGAGTGAGCCCTTCACGAATTTCGCCTTTCAGGCGCTCGAGTAATTGCCTGTCCTCATCGGTGACTTCACGCGTAGACCTTGCCGCTTCGTCGTAGATTACCTCGCTTACCATGCCCAAAAGGGCAAGTTCTTCCGAGCTTCTTACCGCATGATCAAAGGAGAGTTCCTCTTCGATTTCTCGGCGGGCGGTCATTAATGGATTTGTGTCGCTTCGAGCGTTTTCACCAATCCAGTTGCCGCCGATAAAACAGAGTTGTCTTCGGAAAGCGGCCATTGGATAGCCGTCATCCTTCATCTCGATGAAGACTTGAGATGGATCGGATTTTCTGAAGATGATCGCTACGGCCGAGATGTTATTGATTCTCGGCTTGGTTTTTGTTTCCAAGTAAACCTCCTTTCAAGGCTTGGAGTACTACGAGTTTAGAATCGCAAGCAATTCACTGTGAACAAGGCCGTTTGAAACGACGATCGATTTTGCAAATGGTGACCAAGTAGCGCCTTCAAGGGTGGTAACTGTCGCGCCAGCTTTTTCGGCGATCAATCCGGCGGCGGCGATGTCAAATGGATCGGGTGGTATGAGGGCGTAGCCTGGATAATATCCTTGAGCGACATCAATCAGGCCCGATGTGCAACACATGGTGGTAGCTGGATAGAGGCTTTTTGCCCTTAGGTTCCCCAGTCTTTTCAAGAAGAGTTCTGGATCGGTTTTCCCCCAATCCATCAGGAAGTGACACCGGCTCAGCTCTCTTTTTTGCTGACTGACCTTGATTGATCTTTCAGTGTTGAGGGTAATATCTCGACTGGTTTTCCAAGCTCTCGAGGCAATGGAGACGGTGGCCTCAAAAAGCTCGCCGCGTCCTGGCAGAAAGACAACTCCGATTTTGGTTATCCCATCTTTCACGAGAGCGATCGAAACACCCCACCGGTCCCGGCTTTGGTGGAAGTAACCTACCGTGCCGTCTAATGGATCTATAACCCAGAGATAGCCACTCGTTTTGGCCTCGCCTCCAGCTTCTTCGCTGAAAGCAGGTATGTCGGGGTATTCTTTTTTGAGGATTTTGAAGATGATTTCTTCGGAAAGAGTGTCGGCAGTAGTTAGGAAGTCTTTGTCTTCCTTGTCGACTATCGTGGCGTCAGGTTGAAGATCTAGCAGGGCGTATCCAGCATTCATGGCGGCTACCCGCATATTCGTTAAGACTTGGGTTGATTCTTCGAGCTCGTTTCTTAGCATTTGTTTCTCCTTTGGGTTTTTAAAAATCTAGCTGTATATTATCGTTATTTGCTCGCTGTGTCAATAGCTTGAAGCTTCAAAGGGGTTTTTTCGATATTTCAAAACCGACTAGATATTCTTGGTAGGAATCAAGGGGCTGGCCAATTTCTTCCACTCCGATGTCACTTACGATCGGCATTTTATTGGCGTCGTTTAACCCTCGGCTCAGGAAAAATTTTTGGAAGGCACGGTCGTGGCCGAAAGCAATACGTTTTTTGGTTTTTACTATCTCGTCGAGCGCGGTGATTCGAGTTTGAGACTCATTGGATAAATTTGAGTATTTTTTTTGGAGGGCCTTAAGGGTTTGCCAGCTTTCTTCGCTCAAGGGAACGAGCCAATAGGAAACAAGACTACTTAAGCCGTTTAATTTATTTTTTGGATCAGCTTGATCAAGCAGGCTCTTTGGAACACTGATCATGAAGTCTCCGAAGGCGGCGGCGAGCTTTTTGATTTCCTCTTTGACTTTACTCAGAGATTCTGCGTCTCTTGCCTCGGGTTTTCTTTGGCCATGTGAGACCAAATGCTCTTTTTCTTTTGAGATGATGCCTAGGAGGTTAAGCTCTAGATTAGAAGCTGCGCCGTTGCTCAGACTCAGCTCTTCTTCGATTTCGCGTCTGAAAGTACTAAATGTGTTTTTGTCGCTTTTTGCGATTTCCCCAATCCAGTTGCCGCCGATGGGGCATAGGCAGTTCTGAAAAAGCTTGACTGGGTAGCCCCCATCCTTTTCCTCGAGAAAAATTTCGGCTGGGTTTGACTCGCGATAAATAATGCCGACGCTCGCGATGTTGTTAACTTTCGGTTTTGCGTTGGCGTTGTCGTTTTTCTCCGACATTAAACAAAGAGGCCAATTTTTTTCCTAACCTCGGACATTTTTTTACCAGCGATTTTGGAAGCTTGGGTTGATCCGGAGTTTAGAATGTTTTTTAGAGCAGAGGATTTAGAGAGTAACGATTTTTTCTTTTTTCGATAGTCGGCGAAGTAATCTACAGCGAGTTTGACAAGGGAAGATTTAAACTCGGAATAAGTTTTTCCAACAAACTCTCTTTCGAGTTTTTGAATGTTTTTTCCGCTTAGACTTCCGCAAATCTTTAAAAGATTAGAGATGGCTGGCTTCGTTTCTGGGTTGAATTTGATTTCGTTCCCAGAGTCGGTTACGGCGCGCTTTATTTTAGATTCCATTATCTCGGGAGAATCGTCCAGGAAAAGACAAGTTTCGGGCTTGGACTTGGACATTTTTTTCGTCGGATCGCCTAAACTCATAACCCTCGGAATTTCCGTGTGGAGGCCCTGGGGTTCAACAAAAGTTTTTCCAAATTTTGAATTAAACTTCCGAACCAAAGTTCGGGTGAGTTCGAGGTGTTGGTCTTGATCGTCGCCAGTCGGAACGAATTTTGCGTCATAGAGAATAATGTCGGCGGCCATAAGGACGGGATAGTCGAAGAGGCCGACGTTAGTGATTTCTTTTTCGTCACCGGATTTTTCTTTGTATTGAGTCATGCGTTGAAGTTCTCCCATTGGGGTCAAGGTGTTCAATATAAAAGCTAATTCGGGATGGGCGGGGATTTGGGATTGCTGGAAGATGGCGGATTTTTTTGGATCGAGACCGGCAGCGAGGAAGTCGGCGGTGAGTTCGAGAATTTGCCTGGCTTTTTTTTGAGGGTCGAACTCTTCAGTCAGGGAGTGAAGATCGGCGATGAAAAAGTAGCACTCATATTTGCCAGAGTTCTGGAGGTCAACGAAATTTTTCAGGGCGCCGAGGTAGTTTCCTAGGTGAAGACGGCCCGAGGGTTGAATGCCAGATAGTAAGCGAGGTTTCATGGGTGTGTCATGTGTCAAGATTTTACTTCTTAATCGCGACACGTGGTGACGTTTAAACTTCGATGATGACGGGTAAGATCATGGGCCGACGTTTAGTTTTAGTATACAAAAGTTGGCCGACTTGGTCGCGGATCAGGGTTTTTAGGTAATCGGCTTCGAGGGGCTGGTAGTTTGGGAGGCGAGCGACAAGGTTTCTAATTTTTTTTCTGATTTCCTCGAGAATATCTTGGTTTTCCTTGATGTAGATAAAGCCGCGCGAGATGATGTCCGGGCTTTTTAGGAGCTTGTTGTGCTTACGATCGATGGTGGCGATGATTACGACCATCCCCTCTTGAGAGAGAGCGCGCCGATCGCGGAGAACCACTTCTTCAACATCTCCAACTCCAAGACCGTCCACCATAACGTAGGAAGCCGGAACAGTTTCCCTACTAATAGAGAAGCTGTCTTTGGTGATCTCGGAAACCTGGCCGTTATCAAGGAGGAAGATATTTTTTCGGGGGATGCCAATTTCTACGCCGGACTGGGCGTTAATTGAGCGTTTGTAAAAGTAGCCGTGAATGGGTACCAGAAATTTGGGATTCAAAAGTTTCATGGCGAGTTTTAGGTCTTCCTTTGGGGCGTGGCCGGAGGCGTGGATGTCGATGATGTCCGAGGTGAAAATAATCGCACCCTGACGAGCCAGGTTGTCTTTCAGGCCTTGGACGCTACGTTCGTTGCCGGGAATTACCGAGGCTGAAAACATGACGGTGTCGCCGGGTTTGATTTGAATGTGACGATGCTCGCCGTTGATTATTTTCATAAGCGAGGCGTTCGATTCACCTTGAGCGCCAGTCGAGAGGATTAAAATTTTGTTGTCTTTGTACTTGTGAATTTCCTCGACTGGAATGATCGTGTCTGGGTCGGATTTGATGAAGCCGAGGCGTTTGGCGATCTCAATGTTGGCTTTCATTGAATATCCGGAGAGAGCGACTTTGCGGCCGAGTTTCTCGGAGATTTTAATGACCTCGGCGATGCGAGTGAGAACCGAAGCGAACATGGCAACGATGATCCGGCCCTCGGCTCCTCTGATCAGCTCCTCCAGATTTTTTTCGACGGTCCGCTCGGACTCCGAGCGACCGGGCCGATCGGCGTTAGTGCTTTCTATGGTAAAGACGTGGACGCCTTGCTTTCCGATTCTTTCGAGATCTTGGATTTCAGTTGGGTTCCCTTTGGCGTCATATTCAATTTTAAAGTCGCCTAGGTTTACAATATTCCCTACGGGGGTGCGAAGGTTTACGGCAGTTGATTCTGGGATGGTGTGGATGATGCCGAAGAACTCCGCCTCGAAATGATTGGAAAGTTTTACAACGTCACCATTTTTGACCACGATGATGTTCAGTTTATCTCGGTTGGGGAAATCCTCCTGCCTTTTTTCGATTAGAGCCTTAGTAAGAGAGGTGCAGTAGATTGGCGGGTTGCCGATTTTTCCCATGATGTAGGGAATGGCGCCGATGTGATCGTAGTGGCCGTGGGTGATAATCAGAGCGTGGACGTTAGCCTTTTTGGATTCTAGGTAAGAAACATTTGGAATAATGAAATCGATACCGGGAGTTTCTTCTTCCGGGAACTGTAAACCGGCGTCGATAGCGACGATTTCGTTTTTGTATTCAAAGAACATCATGTTGCGACCGATTTCTTCGAGGCCGCCAAGCGGAACAAAGCGAAGATGGGGCTCGCTCTTAGTAGATTTTTGATCAACCGGAGGTCTAATTCTCGGTCGAGTGTGAGTTTTTCTGATCATTGTAAGTTGTGGTGCTGTAATTATACACTTTGCGCGAACTTTCTTTGAGCGGAACTGACGGCATGCTTCGCGCGCCAAACTGAATGCTCGGGCAGGCAAAAAAGAAGGGGGTTGGGGGGAAAGAATTTTTGCCCCCCGCTTTCCGTCACCGCCGAATTTTGTATTTCGCTTTGCGAAATGCGCCGCCTGTTTACAATTTATTAAACAATGTGTCCATTATTTTTTGTAATACCCCCCATCTTTCTGTTAATTGATTCCTTTCTTTTAGGATCTATCGACGGAAAAATCAGCGGATCTCATTGTTATTTCGCGATTGCATTATAAATCTTATTGGAAACTTGCTCTAAATAATCCGGATGTTCATCAAGCCATCCCGCCAGCGGATGAGTCGCGTCTTTAAATGTAATTACTTCTCTGGAACATGCATTCGTTGCAGAATTATAAATCCTCTCAATGACTTCGTTTGGGATAACCCGATCTTTCCCCGCCGAGAATATTAAAAGACTGCCGGTATAGTTTTCGATAATCTCCCATGCATCACTATTGCGCCAACTATATTGTTCCCTGATTATTTCACTAAACTTTGACCCAAAACAAACAGAATACGCTCTTGAAGCATAAACAGCCGGAGCTAATAATATAATATTTTTAATATTTAAAAAACCTAACAGTTTGATCGCGATATAACCGCTCATACTTGATGCAACCACTGAAAAAGGTTGAATTAACTCTTGAGATTTGACTATAGCCAGCACCTGACTGACCCTGCTCTCCAGCGATGACGAGGTTACATCTCCGGCAGTTTCTCCATGACCAATAAAATCAAAAGCGCATGAGCTGATTTTTTTATTGAATAGCGATTCCCGTAATTTATCGAATCTTTTTTTGCCGACTGAGCTGCCACCATGGAGGAATAATAAGCACGGCGAATTATCTTGAAACATTATATCTCCCATCAGTTTAGTTTTATTAAAATTAACAGAAAAATCTTTTCTATTCATCTTTGGTTTTTGTTAGAAAATTAATAAGAGCATCCGCCGTTGACCTTATACTATCATTGTCAACTATATTCCTATTTTCTTGGGAGTCGATTTTTCTGAAATTATGCGCGACTCCCGGTATTATTATAGAAGTCGCATCCCCGCCTTCTTCATACAGCCGTTGGACAAAAGTTCTATAATATTCCTGTATGCGTTGAGGAATAGGCGGATCGTCTGCTTCAAAAAAACTAATAAAAAGCGATCCGCCATCTCTGACATACTTATCAAGCTTAGGAAAAACAGGCGATTCAGCGATATTCCACGGACGACGAATAAATTCAGTAAAAGCTTCTCCGTAAGGCATTTCCTCTATTGCCTTTGGATACGCCGCTGGAGACAATAAAACAAGCTTTGTTGTTTTAATTTCTTGATCTCGTAGTTGTTCAAGGGCGTTGACAGCCATGTAGCCGGCAGCGCTGGTTCCTATTAGAGAAACTGTTGAGGCGGATGTATTTTTGTAGAAATGTTCAGCTACTCCGGTAAGCACATCAGTCATAGATTGGATTGTTTCTTTTCCCCATTCTCCACTTGAACCGCCTGTGGATGGCTGATTGTATAAAAGGCCAGATTCGTTTTTATCCAATAGTTTAATAGCAAGATGCCCGTATAATTTATTTATTAACGGTAATTTTACACGCCTTTCCTGATCTCGTGGTATGCCGCCTGCCATAACAACCAACGGCTCATTTTCTAAACCACGCGTAAGAGCACATTTTATCCCTCGTCCATTAACCGTGACAGTCTCTATATTGAATTTACCGGTTTCTAACCATTCAGCCTCCGATTGGGGTAAATGGTCATATCCGCGCGGCATTTTTTCAGAATTGAATCTCTCCATAAAAATTATTTTAACAACTCATCTATCCACGGTTCTTAGCTGATTTTAACTTTTGATTGATATGGAATTTTCATAACTATTTGATTAACTCACCAACGCTAACTCCAAAGACTTCCGCCATTTTTTTAATGTCTCGAGTGTCGGATTTTTATTTCTCCCGATCCATATTGGTTGATTTCGCTGATCAATTTCCTGAAAGTTACATTTGGTGCCGAGGGTGGGACTTGAACCCACAAGCCTTGCGGCATACGGCCCTGAACCGTACGTGTCTGCCAATTTCACCACCTCGGCAAAAGGGGTTTTTATAGAACTTTATTTTATTGAGGTCTTTCTCAAGTTTGAGGTACTTAAGTTTTGGATTAGTGGGCAGTTATGACTGGGGTAATTTCGAGGGTTTTAGTTGAAGGGGAAATAATTGAGGGTATTTTGATTTTAATTTCTGGTTTTGAATAAGTCAAATAAAGAATTCCCCCAGTCACACATTACCGCGTGACCGGGGGATGGACTACTGACGAATGTCTCTTGGACTCAAAACGAACTGGTAGGCGTGAACACCCTTCCCTGGAATGCGGAATTGGCGTTCGGCGGTGCCCATGATGTATCCCTGACTTGCGAAGGTGAACTGCAGACTGGCCTGTTGTCCACGTTCCAGAACTTCTCGCCCGTGGAAGATGTAGATTTCACCGGGACTGAGGGTGTAGCGAAGCTGGCCGCCCACTCTAATGCTTAGATCGAAGTGGGTGTTGTTGGCCACCTGAACGATAGCCGTGGCGTTCCAATCCTCCCTTGGATAGTCAACCTTGTGAGTGCGTTGACTGGCTTTGGTGAGGGCATAGACAGGCGTTTGACCGCTTCGGAGTTGATTGCCGTCGGCAGTTTTTATGTCTTGAAGCCGGACGATCCAGGACTCTGATCTGGGACTTTGGCTTTGAAAGCTAAAGATCTTGGAGGCGAATCCCAGATGTTTTCCTTGCGAGAGGTCGTCGGCGTTCAGATAGTACTTGATGAGAACCGACACCTGAGGATTCAGGGGTTCCCACTTAAGACCAAGGATTTCTTGGCCAATGACCCCGTCGATGCTTTCGCCGGGCGAGATAAGAGCTACCTCTTTGTCGTAGACATAGACCCTTCCGTAGAAGGGAACGGATGAGATTACCGAGAGGTGATTGCCATTCAGGTCGAAGCCAAGCTTCTTCAGGGCTGGACTATCCACCTTGACGGCGGAAAGCGAGTTTTCGACCAGGCCCGCAAATTGCTTCAGGATTCCAGCGTTTGCTGGCTGGGTCAAGAAGGCGACGATCGCAACGAGAAAAAGCGTCTTTTTTGCCATGTAGACATCCTCCGTTTTCGGGTTTAGAGAGTTAAGACTACTATTCTTATTATATACTCTTATCTACTAAATGTCAAATAGAAAGAAAACTTGACCGTTTTCGGTTTTTGGGGCAAGATGGAGGCGGATTTTTAACAATTTTGAAGCGAAAAGGGAGGTGATTTGGATGACCAAGAAGAAAGCCACTTCTGCTCTTGGGCGGGCGAGTTATATTCCTACTCGTCGGGAAGGGAAGACTAGCAATATGAATGGCCGACCGAAGCGATGGCGGGAGGACAGCGAGGCTCTTGATTTTTACCTGAACGAGATTGGACGTATTCCACTTTTGACTGGAGAGCAAGAAAGGGCGCTCGCGACACGAGTTCGCGAGGGCGACGAGGAGGCTTGTCAAAAACTTGTGAGATCGAATTTGCGTTTTGTGGTTTCGGTGGCGAAACAGTACCAGAACCAAGGGATGACACTCGGTGATCTGATCAACGAAGGTAACGTTGGTCTGATGAAAGCTGCGAAGAGGTTTGATCCTAGTTTGGGCTTTAAGCTTATTTCTTACGCGGTGTGGTGGATCCGTCAGGCGATTCTGCAGGCACTTTCCGAGCAGTCAAGGATTGTTCGACTTCCACTTAATAAGGTCGGCGATCTTCAAAAGATTAACCGCGCGAAGGAGCGGCTTGAGAAAGAGAGTGGATGGCCGGCGGATGCGGCGGCAATTGCCGACGAGCTTGGGATGTCTAGTGAAGAAGTAACCCGATCCCTCCAGATTGAGGGTAGGCATTTGTCACTAGACGCTCCTTTTGCTGGCTCGGAAGACAATAGCCTCATGGATGTAGTTGAAGATGAGGCGGCTGTTTCACCAGACGTGGCGGCTCTCGAGGGCTCCCTAAGAGATGCGATTGATCTTTGCCTGTCTCAGCTTTCAGCAAGAGAGGAATTGGTGGTTAGATTTTATTCTGGGTTGAACGATGACGGCATGAAGCTTACTCTCGAGGAGATTGGCATAAGGCTCAACCTAACTCGGGAGAGAGTGCGACAGATTAAAGAAAAAGCCCTTAAACGTCTTCGTATTGGCGATCGGGCCAGACTCTTGCGTTCATTTTACGATTCTTTCTAAGCCGCCTCCTGAAATACGGGGTGGCTTTTTTATTCTCCCCAAGCGCGTATTGACAGGTGAATGCCGTTGTGTATGATTAGCGTTAAGTTCAGATTCGATTGATTTTTGGTCCGCCCGCGAGCGGACTTTATTATTAATTAAGACTAGTCGCGAAAAGAATAAAAGCTGTTATTTATAAAAAAATAAAATGTTTGATGTAAAAAATTTTTCTAAACTGGTAGTGCAGGTGGCAGAGGAAAAAGGAATTCCGGCCGAAAAAGTAATAGAGGCGATTGAGTCCGCAATCGCGGCGGCCTACAAAAAAGAGTATGGAGTAAGGGGAGAGATCGTAAAGGCAAAGTTTAACCTAAAAACTGGCGGGGTTGATTTTTGGCGAGTGAAGACGGTGGTGGATGAGACGACCGTGCGGATCGTTGAGGAGGGAGAAGAGGAAGGTGAAGCTCCGACGTTCGCTCGGGGCGAGGCCGGAGTCCCGACCGCTTCGCGCGTCGGGAAAGAGGGTGAAGACGACGAGCAGAAACTCCCCCGTTACAATTCAGAGAGACATATTTTCATTAAAGAAGCGCAAGAGATAAAATCCGATGTGGCCTTGGGGGAGGAGTTAACTTTTCCGCTCGAGATGAGGGAGGATTTTGGTAGGATTGCGGCTCAAGCGGCCAAGCAGGTTATTTTTCAAAAACTTAGGGGCTCGGAACGGGATTCGATCTTGAGTGAGTGGCGTGGTAAAGAGGGGCAGGTTGTGAGTGGAGTGGTGCAGCGGTTTGAGAAAGGACATATTTACATTGATCTTGGGAGAACGGTGGGGGTGATGTTTTCTAACGAGTCGGTTCCGAGCGAGCATTACCGTTCTGGTGACCGTATGAAATTTTTGGTTTTAGCGGTTCAGGAAGACACTCGCTTGCCGGGAGTGATTCTTTCTCGTTCCCATCCAAAATTTGTGGCCAAGCTTTTTGAAACCGAGGTGCCGGAGTTGGCTGAGGGTTTGGTAGAGATAAAAGCTATCACGCGTGAGCCAGGGAATCGAACAAAACTTGCCGTGACTTCGAATGCAGACGGAGTGGACCCGGTGGGGGCTCTGGTTGGTCAGCGCGGAACGAGGGTGATGGTCGTAAACAATGAACTTGGAAACGAGAAAATTGATATTATTGAATGGTCTGACGACCCGGAGAAGTTTATAGCCAACGCGCTTTCGCCAGCCAAGGTGATGGGGGTTGAGGCTTTACCAAGGAGGGAGGCTAGGGTTTTTGTGCCGGAAGACCAGTTGAGCTTAGCGATTGGCCGAGGCGGTCAGAATGTTAGGTTGGCGGCCAGGCTTACGGGTTGGAAGATTGATGTTAGGTCGCAAACCCGACCAGAAGAGGTTCAGGCGGGAGGAGTGGCGGGTGAAGGGGTTTCCGGTAATTTCGAGGAAACTCCCGATGACAAAGACGAAGCTAAGCCCACCAAAGCGAAAAAATAATTGTTAAATTAATTTTCAAACATGAACAACATTCTACCCATTATACTTTCTCTAGTTTCGATAGCTTTTGGTCTGTTTTTGATTTTTTTAATTAAACGTTATCCAGCCGGGGATAGTAAGATTTTGGAGATTCGAGATGCGATTAAAGAGGGATCAAAAACTTATCTAAAGAGACAGAATAAAACTGTTTTCTGGGTGGCTTTGATAATTGCAGTTATTTTGTGGAAGGTTTTGAGCGGAGCGGCAGCCCTCGGTTTTCTTTTGGGAGCTTTTGCGTCCGCTTTAGCGGGCTACTTGGGGATGATGACGGCGGTTGATACCAACTCAAGAACGACCGAAGCCGCTAAAAAAGGGCTAGGTGAAGCTTTTCGGGTAGCTTTTTTGGGCGGATCGGTAACGGGGTTTTTAGTGGTGGGTTTGGGGCTTTTGATAGTCGGAGCTTTTTACATTTTTTTGCCGGTTGGTAGCGTGCAACCTCTCATTGGTTTGGCGTTTGGTAGTTCGCTTATTTCTGTGTTTGCCCGCCTAGGGGGCGGAATTTTTACTAAAGCGGCTGATGTTGGAACTGACTTGGTTGGTAAGGTTGAGGCTGGAATTCCGGAGGATGACCCTCGAAACCCAGGAGTGATTGCTGATAACGTTGGAGATAACGTTGGAGATTGCGCCGGGATGGCGGCTGACCTTTTTGAAACTTATGCGGTCACACTCACCGCGGCGATTCTTCTTGGAACCTCAAGTGTCTCCGGAGAACAGGTATCTTTTCCTCTAGCGCTTGGAGGGATGGCTATCGTAGCTTCGATTTTAGGAAGTTTTTTCGTGCGGGTGGGGAAAAGCGGCTCAATTATGGGAGCGCTTTATAAAGGACTGATAATTTCTCTTTCGGTGTCGGCGGTTTTGTTTTACTGGGTTTCTAAAGTTTACTTTCCGGAAAATTATTTGAACATTTTTTTCGCGAGCTTAGTGGGTCTGGTGGTTACCGCTTTGATGGTTTGGGTGACTGATTATTACACCGCGAAAAAGTATCGACCGGTAAAAAGTATCGCCGAAGCTTCAAAATTTGGACACGGAACGAATATCATCATGGGACTTTCAGTTGGGATGGAGTCAACTTTTCTGCCGATTTTGATAATTGTTTTGGGAATTTTATCAGCCCATGCTTTTGCCGGTCTTTACGGAATTGCGGTTGCGGCGACGGCGATGTTGTCGGTGGCGGGAATTATTGTGGCGATAGATTCTTTTGGGCCAATTACGGATAACGCTGGGGGGATTGCGGAGATGACAGGCGCGCCCGCTTCAGTTCGAGAGACAACCGACGCGCTCGACGCGGTTGGAAACACCACTAAAGCCATCACAAAAGGTTATGCTATCGCTTCGGCTGGGCTGGCAGCCATAGTTTTATTTTCCAGTTACATTGAGGAACTCGTGGCTTCTGGAAAGAGCGTGGTGTTTGAACTTCAAGACCCCCAAGTTATTGTGGGGCTTTTCCTCGGGGCATCAATACCGTTTCTCTTTGCTTCAATCGCTATGAAGGCAGTGGGCAAGGCGGCTGGATCTTTGGTGGCTGAGATTAGGCGGCAGTTTCGAGAAATTAAAGGTTTAATGGAGGGAACAGCAAAGCCAGAGTACGGAAAGGCGGTTGATATTGTGACCAAGTCGGCTTTGAAAGAAATGATTGTCCCGGCGCTTTTGCCGATTGTCTCCGTGCTCGCGGTTGGATTCTTTATGGGAGCGAAAGGCGTGGGAGGGTTTCTAATTGGGAGTATTGTTTCCGGTCTCTTTGTCGCGATTTCAATGACTTCGGGCGGAGCGGCTTGGGATAACGCTAAGAAGTACATTGAAAGTGGGAATTTTGGAGGGAAGGGGTCGGAGGCTCACAAGGCGGCCGTGACCGGAGACACCGTTGGTGATCCTTACAAAGATACAGCTGGACCAGCGATTAATCCTTTGATTAAGGTGATTAATATCGTGGCGTTACTTTTGGTGCCGTTCCTGTAAATTGAAAACTTCAATAATTTAATTTTACATTTTGACTTTTTAATTTTAAACTTTTTAGCATGAATCCCGTTATAAAATTAAAGAAGCGTAAAAATTTCAAGGACGATATTGTTAATATTAATCGTTGGTTTGTCGAATCAGCGTCGGGTTTAATTTTATAAACGGGATGAACCTAATTCCAACTGTAATTGAAAAAAGCGGACGAGGAGAGAGGGCGTACGATATTTATTCGCGCTTACTTAAGGAACGAATAGTTTTTTTGGGTGGACCGATAGTGGACGCGGTGGCAAATTCGGTGATTGCTCAGCTTTTGTTTTTAGAACACGAGGATAGCAAGAAGGACATAAAACTTTATTTAAACACCCCGGGCGGATCAGTAACGGCGGGACTCGCAATTTACGACACGATGCAGTACGTAAAACCAGATGTGCAGACGATTTGCGTGGGCATGGCCGCTTCGATGGGAGCGGTTCTACTTGCGGCCGGAAAAAAGGGCAAAAGGTTTTCCCTGCCCAACGCAGAGGTTTTGCTCCATCAGGTGATGGGTGGGGTGGAGGGTCAAGCCATCGAAGTTGAGATTACGGCTCGGCACATTATTAAAATTAAGGATAAAATCAATCAAATTATAGCTAAGCACACGGGGAAACCAATCGGGAAGATTGAGAAGGATACGGACCGCGATTTTTACATGACTCCACTCGAAGCGAAGGACTACGGTTTAATCGATGAAATCATTAAGAATCACCGGTAGTTTTTATTAGGAAGGTTCTCATAAAAGCCGCCGGAGGGCGGCTTTTATGTTAGAATTTTAGAATATGGAAAATGATCGCGAAGAAAAAGTAAAGAATGTTTTAGAGAGAAATGTAGAGAATGTTGTTGAGAGAGCCCATTTGCGGCAAGCGCTTTTGGGTGGTGGAAAATTGCGGATTAAGCACGGGATCGATCCAACTGGCGACAAAATCCACATCGGGCAAGCGGTGGTACTTTGGAAGCTTAAAGAATTTCAAGACCTGGGACACAAAGTAGTTTTGATTATAGGAGATTTTACCGCCCAAATTGGGGACCCGTCAGACAAACTTTCTAAGCGACCCTTTCTTTCCAAGACTGATATTAAAAAGAACTTGAAAAACTATCTCCCACAGATCGGGAAGATTCTGAATTTAAAGAAAGTTGAAGTTCGATATAATAGCGAATGGCTTTCAAAATTGGATTTTCGAGAGGTTTCCGATTTAGCGGAGGTGTTCTCGGTTCAACAAATGGTGAAGCGGCGCAACTTTTCGGAGCGATGGGAGAAAGAGGAGGAGATTAGTTTGCGTGAGTTTTTGTACCCGTTGATGCAGGGGTATGATTCGGTGGCGATGAAAGCAGATTTGGAGTTGGGTGGGACCGACCAGCTTTTCAATTTGATGGCGGGGAGAAAAATCCAAGAGCACTATGGTCAGAGGCCGCAGGATGTAATGATTACCAAAATGCTCCTCGGGACGGATGGCCGGAAGATGAGCACGAGCTGGGGAAATGTAATTAACATTATTGATTCTCCGGGGGAGCAGTTTGGCAAGGTGATGTCGATGCGAGACGATAGTATTGTTGAGTACTTTGCCTTGGCAACTGATGCTTCCGTGGACGAAGTTAAGGAAACTGAATTAGAGCTCAACAAATCTAATCCTAAAATAGTTAAAGAGAAGCTGGCGACTAGAATTGTTCGGCGGTATCATGGAGAAGAGGCGGCCCTAAAGGCGAAAGCGGACTTTGAGAAGGTTTTTTCCAAACGAGATTTTTCGGTGCCTTTGCCGGTCTTAGGGATCCCGCGATCGAAATTTCAGATTTTAGAGCTAGTTGTTACCTCGGGAGTAGTGACAAGTCGAAGTGAAGCCCGCCGGTTAATTGAGCAGGGCGGGGTGGATGTGGATGATGAGAACATATCAGATCCAAGAGCCGAGGTAACTTTTAAAGGCGGAGAAGTTCTGCGGGTAGGCAAGAAGAATTTTTTCAAAGTTCAGGTGGTGAGGTGAGATTTGTAGCCCCGCTTTCTTCGGGGCACTTGAAAATCCAAGCCGCGAATATGTGACACAGGATTTTCTAAGTGAGCGGGTGAGGGGAATCTCACTACTCGCCCCTCGGGCTGCGTTTTCAAAACCCTCGGTTTTGAATGATTTCCGACACGGGAGGACATCACCTCTTCCCGACCCCATCTTCTCGTTCGACTCCGCCTACCCGGAACCAAATTAATATGACAGGTAGTAATATTAATTTGGTTAGCAGAGCGGGTAAGGGGAGGCGAACAAAATTTTGCATCCGCAAAATTTTCTAAAACCCAGCGGTTTGGTAGCTGTTGCTACCGATTGGTTCGCTCAGCGGAAATATGTATTGGCACACTTCCGCTTCGCTGCCAATCGTAGTATTTCCGCCACAGGAAAACTCCCGTTTTCCCGACCCCTTTCCCGGTTCGATTCCCCTACTCACCCAAAACCAAAACGAGACGACACAAAGCCATCTCGTTTTGCTTGAGCGGGTAAGGGGAGTCGAACCCCTGTCATCAGCTTGGAAAGCTGAGGTAATGCCGTTATACGATACCCGCCAGTTTGGTTTAATTTAGCAAGTTTTCTCTAAAAACTCAAAATTATTGACTGGTTACCTATGTTAAATTAGAATAGTTTTGAGATAGATGAGATGAAAAAGTTACCTCGTAAAGCAAAACTTTTCTTGGTTTTTGCCGCCGTTGTTTTCGGCGGCTATTTGGCTGTAACGCTTGCGGGTTCTTTTGGCGGGGGGGTGCCCGAGGCTTTCTCGGATGCTAGAATGCAAGGAGCCTTGATTGCCCAAAGTATAGTCGATGTTTCGAATCAGTCTGTCGCGGATCTTAAAAAAATCAGTGCGTTTGATAAGTCTGGTAACTTTACCGAGGCGCTAAATGAAACGACAGCCATGGTTGGCAGGAGTCAGGAGATTAGAAACCAAGCAGTTAAGCTTTCGACCGAACTTGAAAAGATGACCCGGTCGCTTTCGGAGGTGAAATCTTTCGAGGCTCGCCAAGCGGCCCTAGAGGCAATTGGGAATCACTTATCGATGATTAGCAGGCTCATAAATTACAGCGGATATTTAGGAGGATTACTTGAGGTGTTGAGGAATAGGTTTTTAGGTAATTTTTCGGATAACGTGAGAGTCGCGGACATTATTGATCAGATCAATATTGAAGTAAAGTCGGTCAACGATTTAAATCTTCAGGCAAAATCTGCCATTCAGAGATTTGACGAGCTGGTGCGTTAACTTGAAACAATCTTGGTAGTCGACAAGTATTTTGGGCCAGTAGCTTAGTGGCTAAAGCACCAAGCTTATACCTTGGGGATCGATGGTTCGAATCCATCCTGGCCCACCCCTTATGCCGCTACCGCCTTTATTTTGAAGGGTTTGAGGATCGAGTAGAATTCCTCCTGTTCGAGCGTTTCCTTCTCGATCAAGGTCTTCGCGATCTTCTG
>JBBTYR010000022.1:0-3046 GCA_038078595.1 Patescibacteria group bacterium | reverse complement strand
TGATAGTCGCCATACTCAATGAGGGTGATGGGGGCTTTGGTGTCGCCCAAAATAACGTCGCGGCTCGACACTTCAACCTTACTTTTTGCGTCGCCTGCCGAGGGAACCTGCGTATCGCTCCTGGAAGAACTCTTGCTCCCCATCATATAGATGATTGACCCGGATATGAGAAGGGCGGCCACTAAGATGCTCCCGGGGAGGAGAAAATCTTTTTTGTTGTTTTCCATAGATTTGTGAATTTTATATTAGGCGACCTACGCTGTCAACAAATAGGTTCACAGGCTATAATAAAGCCATGATTGCGGCAACTATAGCGTGGCTCATGGCCTATCGGTACTGGGTGATTTTACCGGTGACAGTTCTTGAGGGACCGATTGTGATGGTGATTTCCGGGTTTCTTTTAAAACTGGGATATTTCAGCCTTTTGCCGGTTTATTTCGTTTTGCTTCTTGGCGATTTGGTGGGTGATTTTTTTTGGTATGGGGTGGGTTATTACGGCGCAAGACCAATTGTTCGCCGATACGGCCATTTTATAAGTTTGAATGATCAAATGCTGGAAAAAATCGAGGGGGTTTTTAAGAGAAACCAGAACAAGATACTTTTTATTTCGAAGATAACCATGGGCCTCGGGTTTGCGCTCGTAACCCTAATTACCGCCGGGGCGATCCGGGTGCCACTAAAGAAATATGCATTTTTTAACATCGCGGGGGGGGTTATCTGGACGGCGTTTTTGCTTAGCTTGGGGTATTGGTTTGGAAATATTTATTTACAAATTGACCAAACCTTCCAGGTGGTATTCTTGGTTGCGCTAGCAAGTCTTTTATTGCTGGCTATTTTCGGGTTTAGAAAATATATCCGCCAAAGAATAGTGGAGGACAAAATATGATCTCGATAATTATTCCAACTTTAAACGAAGAGGGGGCTATCGGCGGAACGATCCGAAAGCTTAAGGACGGGCTCGGGCAAGTTCCGTACGAAATTATTGTCTCGGATGGCGGAAGTAAGGACAAAACGGCTCGAATTGCCGAGGATTTGGGAGTGAAAGTTTTTATCGATCCGAAACCTGGGACTATCGCCAAAGGAAGAAATGAGGGGGCAAAGAGAGCGGCGGGCGCGCACCTCGTTTTTCTCGATGCCGATGTTTCAATTCCAGATCCGGAGAAATTCTTCAAAAGATTGATTGGGGTTTTTGAATCAAAACCGGAGGTAGTAGCCGCGACAGTTGGGATTAGGGTTCTCCGGGAATTGGAAACTTGGATGGACAGACTGGTTTTCTCTTCGCTTAACCTTTTCCACCTACTGTCTAATAATGTTTTTAATTTCGGGCGGGCGGCGGGTGAGTTTCAGATGATTCGATCTCACGTCTTCAAAAAACTTGGGGGGTATCGGGAAGATTTGGCGGCAAGCGAAGACTATGATTTATTTTTTCGTTTATCGAAGACGGGGAGAGTTGTCTACGTTCGGGACCTTACGGTTTACCATACTGGCAGACGGGCTCATAAAATCGGCTGGCCAAGACTACTTCTCGAATGGTCACGGAACGCTTTTATGGTTACCTTCTTCAAACGATCGCATAGCAAAAAATGGGAAGTAATCCGTTAAACATGAAGGTTTCACTAGTTATTCCGGCTTTAAATGAGGAGAGGCAGCTGCCAATTTTGCTCAACTCGATTTTTTCGTGTCGAGATTTAGAGATAGAGGTGATTGTGGTTGATGGCAAATCGGAGGATGGAACCATTCGGGTGATTGATGAGGCAAGGGGAAGGGCGCCGAAAAATGTAACGATTAAGAGTTTGGTGAGCGATAAACGAAATGTTTCTTATCAAAGAAATATGGGGGCCGAAGCGGCAAAAAACGAAATAATTATTTTTCTTGATGCAGATACGGCCATTCACCCAGACAACCTTAGGCGGTTGGTTGAACTCTTTGGGGCTGGAAAATATTCAGCGGCCTCCTGCCGCTTTGAGCCGCTAGAAAAAGATTGGCGAGCAGCGGCTTATTATCGGATTTTGTACTTTTTCCATAAAACGATGGAGAAAATAAGCCCGTATGCCGTTGGCTCTTGCATAATCACCCGAAAAGAAACTATAAATAGGTGCGGTGGATTTGATCCGACCATAAGGATAAACGAGGATGCTAACTTCGTTTCAAAGGCCAGAAAATGCGGGAAATTCAAAATATTCAACATTCCGGTTAAAGTTTCAAGTAGGAGGTTCAAGCAGCATGGATATTTCCGGATGGGCATGCAGTACGTCTGGATTTTCCTCAAAAGAACTGTATTTGGAGAAATTAGGGACGATAAGATTAAGTACGAATTTGGAAAATATGAATGAAACTAAGGCGACTTTTTTCGCAACCATCATGACCCTTATCTACACCCTACTGGGGCTGGTAAGTATTTTTTATTTGGTCGACGACTGGCTGGTTTCCCTGCCGATTGTGGTTTTCTACTTTTTGATTTTAGTCAGCACCCATCTTTCGGTCAGTTTCTTCTTAAGCATTATTCCCGAACACAGCTACATCCAAAAAGTAATCAATGGGGCGCTTCTGGTGATTTATTTTATTTTAGCTTTCAACCTGAATCACCCACTTAACTTTATGATTGTAACAGCGCTACTTTTTTCAGTTTCTACGATAAAATACTTGTTAATGGTAGAAGAGAACCCTCATAAAAAATTGCTTTGGCGAAAAGTGAGCGTTCAGACACTCGGAACAATCGCGTGCATCCTTACAATACTCGGCATATTAAGCGGCTACACCCTGGTTTCAACTTCTTTGTGGTTGCTTTGTTTTGTTATCGCTAACATCTATATTATTTCAATAAAACCCCTCTACAGAATCTCGAATGAGGATTAATCCTAAAAATCTATTTCTGCTCTTCATAGATGTGGTCGCGTTTTACGCGGCACTTTTTCTGTCGCTCCTGATTCGAACCGGACAAAATTTTTCTTTGGACCAATACGGCCCGCACTTTAAGCCTTTTTCACTTCTGCTTTTTGTTTGGCTTTTAATTTTTTATATTGTCGGTCTTTACGATTTGCGGAAT
>JBBTYR010000021.1:0-18176 GCA_038078595.1 Patescibacteria group bacterium | reverse complement strand
CTAGGCCGATCCTTTTCAGGCTTCTTTTGTATACCTCAAGGCGAGTTTTACCGTCGGGTTCACCCTGGAGCGAGAGCCGACGAGCGACTTCGCTCGCGTCGGTCAAACCACCGTCTACGATGGCCTTTATGATACGGAGTAGTGGGGTCATGATTTATATCCTCGCTTTCTTTTTGAAGTTTCCACCTATAGCCTATTTGAATCAGGCATGATGTCAAGAGAAAAAAATCCCCCCACCCTCTTTGCGTTTGCACGCTTGAGAGTGGGGGTCGAGGGTTAGCCGGTGATGATGTCCACGACAACCGGTTGTTTTCCGCTGTTTTTAAATCGAACGGTTGTGGTCCCTTTGAATTTTCTATTACTTCCTGGATCAGTTTCGTATGGATCTAGCCATCTTTCACCACCGAATCCGAATTGGGCTGTTATTTTGCCTTTCGGATCAATTGCGAATCTTTTTGAAAGATAACCATTGATGTTCGGTTGGTAGATGACGTCCGTCCAACAACCACGAGGCATCACCACATACCGGGTGGTGCCGCGGTGATTGGGTTCGATGTACCCACCAGTGCTGCAGCCCAGGGTGTCGATTGAGGTTTGTCGTAGTGACTGACTAGCCAGCTGGTTCCTGACATCATTCGACGATAATAGTTTCACCCCGCCGTAGATAAGGAGAGCCAGAATACCTAGAGTTACCAGGATTCGAACGAGCCAAGGTTTCTTCTCGGGTGCTTTTGGCTTTTCCTTACCCGTGCCTTTTTCTGGCTCGGCGGTTTTGCTGGGATTGTCTTTCTTGCGAAGGACGAATTTCAGCAGATAAATACCGCCAATCAGAAGGCAAACTGGGGCAAGTAGAAATGAGACCAGGGTCAGGACGCCGCTTGTGCCAGAAAAATTTAACGAATTCAGAATCCGAAGGAAAACGATAATCAGTATAATGATCACCGTCCACCAGAGGAGTCTTTTGAAGAACTTCTTCACTAGTTTCCTCCTTCGGGTTTCTTACCGGCTGGGACATTCAGGAGTACGCCAGACATCTGATTCGCGTGGATAATCGTGGCCGCTGGATTTTCACTCATTCTCTGGAGTGTCTTGGCGGTTAAGATTTTCTCGCCCATCGGTTGAGCCTCGACGGCTTTAGCGACCGCTGTGAAAGCTTCAGCTTCACCCTCGGCTCTTATGACGGTCGCTTTTTTGTCGCCTTCAGCTGTTGCGATAGTGGCCTTAGCCGCCATCTTGGCGCGATATTCTGAGGTAGTGGCATCGAGGAGTTTTTCGTCTTTGGGGTCGATGTTCTTTATGTTCAACCCCTTGATGCGTACGCCCCAGTGGCGTTCGACGTACTCATCGACACCAGTTTTTTTCAGGATAACATCTTTTTCGCGCTCAGTAGTCTCATCTTTCTTGATGGCTTTAATGTATGGAATTTGAGCAACCCAAGCGCGTATCGACGGCATGGTTCGATTGATGGTGGCTTCGAGCCATTGCTCGATGCGAAACAACGCCTTGTAGGGATTTACGATTCGAATGGTCATGCCGAAGGTGATGTCAACTGGGATGGGATCGGTGGTTTCGCAACCCTTGATTCGAGCCCAGTAGATGTCGTCGAGAACGGTGATGTAGTCGATTGGACCCTTTTCCCCGCTAGAGTCTGAGAGGTCCTGAGAGTAAAAGTCGTCCACGAGCTCTCCATTTACTTGTTTTTGACGGAGAGTAGTCCACTGGAAATTGTACACGTGAATTTCGTGGGTGAAGGGGTTGCCGATCCACCACACGCCACCTGGCATGTGTTTGCTCAGAAACTTAGGCATCCAGCTTGGTATGCGACTAGGGAAATCGGTTTCGACAACTTCGTTGATCCCATTTTCCCGATCATCGACGGTTTCAAAGTAGGTGTAGTTGCCACCATCTTTGAGAGGCCGGATAGCCACCTTGTAAGCGATATATTCGCGTTTGTTTTCATCCCAGTGGCCGTCCTGTCTTTTCTCTTTAATCTCTTTCGCCTTCTTTTTGGCGTCCGAGTTGTTACTGAATGGACCGACGATTATTCCGTCTTGACCTACTGGACGAATGTTCCAGTATTGATCAAAACCAAATCTCTCGTAGACCATTATGCAGCGTTCGAACTTGCCATTTGCCTGGATGATTTTGCACTGACCTTCTTCAACTAGAGTAAAGCCAAAATTTCTCCGGCCAAAGAGTTTTCCCTCAGCAAGACTCTTGGTGATAACTGGGACTAGGACGGCGAAAATCTTACTGCCGTAGATGGCAAAGAAGATCACGCCGAATGCGATTAAGCCGACAAGAAAAGCCGCCAGCATTTGCAGAGCTGTTGCCATGACTTTCTCCCTTCGTATGACAGTTATTTTTCAGTTGTTAAAGAACGGTTTTGTCAGGGGATAGAAGTCTCCTGATCTTTTGCGATTTTAGCATAACAGCTTAGATTTGTCAAATAGATTGGGTTGGGGTATAATGGGCCGTAAACCCTTGATTTATAAGGATTAAAGTGCGTAATGCCGAGGTGGTGAAATGGCAGACACGCCAGCTTTAGGAGCTGGTGCTCGCAAGGGCGTGCGGGTTCAAATCCCGCCCTCGGCACAATTTAGTTATTTTTACTTCCCACTATTTTATCGGACGATCGTCCGATAAAATAGTGGGAAGACATTATTTGGTGGACATACTTCTTGTGTTTTGTTTATTATGTTAGTTGTTTTAAGCTACCAGTTTTACTAATCTCAAAAATTTCTACGAAGTTTTCTAACTTAAGTTTGAAAATGTCATTTAGAAATTCTTTGGGAATTTTTGTTTTTCCTATCCAAACGCTTTTTTGTATCATCCTAAAATCCAGGTTCTTTAGTACTTCTCTTAACCAACCCCTCAGCCTCCTGTTTTTTTCGGGTATGTCAAAAACGACTATTGTGAAGTTGGGCCGGTTTTCTTTGTGGTAATGTTTGTCGGGAAGATTTTTCTTAGCTAAAAATTCTTTCTTTAAAAATGTAAGTTTCTTTATGCCTTGCTGGGTTATTTTGATAACTTTTTTTCCACTTTCCTCCTTTTCGGAAATCAGATTATCTTTTTTGAGCCTATATAAGGTGTTGTAGTAGTTTTGGAAACGTTGTCTTTTTGCTTCTTCTTTTGATCTTTGAATTTCATTCTGATTTAGTTTGCGGTTCATTTTTTGGTACGAGGCGCCATACCCCGAATTCAATATGGCGTCGATGATGTCGAAAGAAGCTTCGGCTGTTCTAGTTATAAGTTCGAGAATTTTTAGGGTTATTTCTCCTTTTCTCACTCCACTATTTTATCAGACGATCGTCTGATAAAATAGTGGATAAGTCACAGAGCTTACAGGGTTATAGAGTTTACTTTTACCCCAGGGCGTGTCCCGATACTAAAATTTCGACGACTTGGAGATCAGCCAAAGAATTAGTCGAAATTTAGTACGGGGCTTTATGTGGTAGTTATTATTGCTAGAGTTGATGATAATTAGGGTTACTCTCGACGACGACCGTGAAATGCCTTATGGATTTCTTTGAGTTCACGGTTTGTGATGTGAGTATAGATTTGGGTGGTTGAGATATTGGCATGGCCGAGCATTTCTTGGACGGAACGAAGATCGGCGCCGTTCATTAATAAATCGGTGGCGAATTGGTGGCGAAGTTGATGGGGTGAGACGCGGCCTAGGATGCCGGCTTTTTTAGCGTAGTAAGTGACTAAGCGTTGAACGGCGCGAGGGATGATGCGGCCCAAGATTTTGGGATTTTTGCTTTTGGTGAGGCTCACAAAAAGAGCGGGGTCGGGATCGCCACGTTTATCCAAGTATTTTTTAATGGATTCTTTAGCAGATTTTGAAATGAAAACGACGCGAATTTTTTCACCCTTGCCACGCACAGAGATTTCGCCACGGTCGAGATCGAGGTAGCGGTCGAGCGCGCAGAGTTCGGAGAGGCGGAGGCCGGTCGAGAAAAAAGTTTCTAAAATGGCTTTATCGCGCAGGCCGCGGAGGTTTTTGGGGTCGGGACAGTCGAGCATTCGTTCCAAATCTTTGTACTCCAGAATCTCAATTTGTCTTCTCGAGACTTTGGGAAGCTCGATTTTGTCGGGCGAGAGAACCTGGTGGTCTTTTTTAATGAGGTATTTAAGGAAATTACGGACGGCGATAACGTAGTAGCTCTGGGTGATTTTTTTGATGTCACGTCTCGCAAGATGGAGGCGGAAATCGGTGACTAAGCGATCGGTGATTTCTTCAGGGGATTTGATTTTCGAGAAGCTCAAGAAATTTTTCAAGTAGCGTTCGTAGTTCTCGCGAGTTTTACGCGAGCGGTTTTTTTCGATTTCGAGGTAGTTTAAATAATCCTCAAGAAGAGTTTCGGCTTTGGTCATTAACCCAATTATACACTTTTATTTTGCGACAATTGATTTACTTAGGATTAGCTGATATAATTTTTTTCAGAAAGTTGACCTTAACCTAAGGAGGTGTGATGTACAGGAGATCATCTGATGCTGGGGCCTGGTTTTACTTATTCCTCATGCTGGCCGTGATCGTATTCGCTGTGGTTGGTTTTTTTGGAGGGCTTTTCGTTGACGAAGCAATCGCGATCAGGGCTCTCAAAACCAACGGCTTTTCGAGCATTACTATTCTCGATCGGGACTGGTGTGCGGTTGCTCTGCGTGGCTGCAGTACTGGGGACGCCGCCAAGTTTACCGCAAGAGCGGTTAATCCAGTCGGAGATACGGTCGAAGTTTGTGTTTGCGCTGGGTGGCTTTTAAAGGGAGCGACGATTAGAACCCAGTAGGTGAGTCTGTGATCAGTGTGGTACCGTGCTGATCGCTTAATTCATAACGGTACCTTTTTATTTGCTTTTTTGAAGGGTTTAGGTTACAATGGCAAATCATGTTAACTAAGCGAGTTAAATCAAAGGTGGTGGGCGAGCACCAAAGGCACGATAAGGACACTGGTTCCGCGTCGGTGCAGGTGGGGGTTTTGAGCCGCCAGATTGACGAGCTGGCGTTACACCTGAAAAAGAATCCGAAAGACAACCATTCGAGGCGTGGTCTTTTAAAGATGGTTTCCAAAAGGAGAAAGTTTTTGGATTATTTAAAGAAAAAAGAACCAGAAACTTACACCAAAGTAGTTAAAAAACTGGGGCTTAAAAAATAGCCACTGGAGTTATTAATTACGAATATACGAATTAAGAAAAAAATATAAAAATAGTACGATCACCACGGAATCCGAATTTTGTACCCATTCTAGGCTCTTCGTGAGCTTTGAAGGGTAAAGTCTTCGTATTCTGTGGCTACACAATTAATGAAACAGGGAGTAACTTACGCGAATCAGAGAGTTGGGATTTTTGTAGACGTTCAGAATCTATATCATTCCTCAAAAAATCTTTATCACGGCCGGGTGAATTATCCGGAGATGATGAAGTATTTAGTTGGCGGTAGGCAGCTCATCCGAGCGATGGCTTATGTCGTCAAAAGTGAAACAGCGCAAGGGGAGGCGGCTTTTTTTGACGCGCTTGAGAAATCTGGCTTGGAGCTCCGTTCTAAAGATTTGCAGATCTACGCGGATGGTCTTAAAAAAGCGGATTGGGACGTGGGGATGGCGGTGGACGCGATTCGGATGTCTTCTTTTTTAGATGTGGTGATTTTGGTTACGGGAGACGGGGATTTTATGCCGCTCGTTGACTATATGAAGTGGGGAGTGGGCAGGCTGGTTGAAGTGGCGGCCTTTAAGCGTAGCGCTTCGGCAAAAATTCAGGAGGCGGCGGATAAATTTACGAACCTCGAAGATATTCCGAGAATCATACTTCGAAGTACTAATCGTTAATATACAAATTACAAAAATAAATAATTATAACGAAGAAAGAATCCAAGGGAATCCCTCGTCACCAAGCTCCTCGGGACGATTGAAAACCTTGGTTCGTTCCTCACTAAAATTTTCTAACCGCATGAAAAGAAAAGAATTTAAAACAGAAATAGGTGGGAAAACCCTAACTTTGGAGGTGTCGGAGCTCGCGCCGCAAACGAATGCGGCGGTTTTGGTTAAATATGGTGAAACAATCGCGCTCGTGACGGTTGTGATGTCGAAAAACGAGGCAAGTGTGGATTATTTGCCGCTTAAGGTTGATTACGAGGAAAAGTTTTACGCGGCAGGAAAAATTCTTGGCTCTAGGTTTATGAGGCGGGAGAGCAGACCGTCGGAGGACGCGATTCTTTCGGGCCGATTGGTGGATCGAACCCTCCGACCGCTTTTTGATAATAGAATTAGACGAGAGATTCAGGTGGTGGTGACGATTTTGTCTTATGACGAAGAGAACGATCCGGATTTTGTGGGTTTGATCGGGGCTTCGACGGCGCTCGCTATATCGGACGTCCCGTGGGGTGGGCCGGTGGGAGGCGTTCGGGTAGCTCTGGTTGGAGATAAACTGATGGTTAACCCGGATAATTCTTTGATGAGGGGGGATGATTTTGTTTTTGAAACTTTTGTTTCTGGGGTTTCGGACAAGATCAACATGGTTGAGCTTGGGGGAAAGGAGGCAGGCGAGACGGAGGTGGTTAACGCGTTCAACTTGGCTCAGGAAGAAATTAATAAGTTGGTTGATTTTCAGAAATCGGTGATTTCGGAGATCGGAAAAAAGAAGACAGAAGTTTTGCTTGCAGAGATTGATCCACAGGTTCGAGCCGAGGCGTCTAAGTTTTTGTCTGACAAGCTTGCGGGAGCAGTTTACGTGAAAGACAGAGCTACCTATTACGAAGGTTTGACTAAATTAGGGAAAGAGCTTGTGGTGCATTTGACTGAAGTTTTTCCTGATCACGACAAGCATAGATTAAGTAAAGATTCTTATTTTTTGTTTGATGAGGCGGTTGACCAGCTAGTTCATAAAAACATTTTAGAAAAAGATGTAAGGCCTGATGGCCGGGGTCTAGATGAGGTGAGAGAGCTTCAGGGTGAGGTTGGGTTGTTTAAGCGAACTCATGGTTCCGGACTTTTTATGCGAGGGAATACGCATGCTCTCGCAATCACGACTCTTGGCGCTCCTGGAGCGGAACAGATCATCGAAACGATGGAAACGAATACGAAGAGAAGGTTTTTAATGCATTACAACTTTCCGCCGTATTCAGTGGGAGAGGTGGGACCTTTCAGGGGGCCGGGTCGTCGAGAGATTGGTCACGGAGCACTAGCGGAGAAAGCGCTTAGGTATCTAATCCCTTCCAAGGAGGAGTTTCCTTATGCCATTAGGGTTGTTTCTGAAATTATGTCTTCGAATGGTTCTTCCTCGATGGCGACAGTTTGCGCCGCGACACTTTCAATGATGGATGCGGGGGTACCAATCAAAAAACCGGCGGCTGGAATCGCGATGGGGCTTATGTCGGATGAGAAAGGAAACTTTAAAGTTTTGACCGACATCCAAGGGCCGGAAGATCACCATGGCGACATGGACTTCAAGGCGGCGGGAACAACGAATGGGGTAACCGCGATTCAGATGGACGTAAAAGTTTCTGGTGTGACAGTTGAGGTTTTAGCGAAAACACTGACCCAAGCAAAAGAAGCCCGACTACATATTTTGAAGTTTATGGGCGGCGTGATTGAAAAGCCGAGAGAGAAGGTTTCGAGTTACGCGCCGGCAATTTCGCATTTTATGATTAACCCAGAAAAAATAGGTGTGGTGATCGGACCGGGAGGAAAGATGATTAACGGGTTGATAAAAAAATACGAACTTTCTGGAATTGATATAGATGAAGATGGGACAGTTTTTGTTTCCGGAACCAATCACGAGAGAATGGAGATGGCGGTTTCAGAGATAAAGGCTTTGACAAGAGAGTTCGCGATTGGAGAAGTTGTTGAGGGGAAGATTCTTAAGCTACTAGACTTTGGAGCCATTCTTGATTTGGGTGGAGGAAAGGATGGGATGATTCATATTTCCGAATTTAAAAATGGTTTTGTGAAAGATATCAATGAAGTGGTTAAGCTTGGGGATTTTGTGAGGGCTAAGATAGTTAAGGCGGATCCTGACGGAAAGATTGGACTTTCGGTTAAACAGCTTCAAAGCTAGGTTCAAGGTGACAGGTTTTAGGTTGTAGCGAAACTTGTTAAAAGTGAGTCTTTAAAAACTGCTATAATTTAGCTATGGCCGATTATTTTGATCAGCAGAATCGAGAAGGTGTGGGTTACGTGCCGCCACCACCGAACGATGTGAGTATCAGGACGATGGAGTCCGACATTCGCTCGATGGCGCTTTCTGGCGGGAGTTTTGTGAGGCCAGATCAGGTTCAAATGTCTCAGAAAAACCAAGCGAAAGCTCAGATTCCCGCTCCTTCGCCTGGTGGCACCCAAGATCCAAGCGTTAAAAAGTCCAAGGGGTTTTTGCCTGTAGTGGTTTTAGTTTTGATTATGCTTTTAGGAGCGCTTGGATACTTCCTGTACCCCTTGTTTAACAAAAATTCCGGAACTCCCCCCACGACCGATGGGGAGGTTGGTTCAACACCAAGTTTGCCAGAAGTGCCGGGGGGCGCGCTTTCTCCGAAATTCAATCACGAGTCTTTTTTTAGGAAGAGTGGAGATAGCGTGATCGATATGAATATAAAGTTTGCGGCTACCGAAATTACGGATTTGGAGAACTATGATCAAAAGGTGAGCCGGTTATTAGCTCAAGCGTCGGAAGTCGAGACTCTAGTCGAGTTTATTGCAAGACGGGAGGGCGGTCAGCATCTTTCGCTCGCGGAGTTTTTTGAGTATAGCGGGAACAATGTTTTCACTTCTGAATTTATGGAGCAGAACTTTAACCAGGATTTTACTTTTTTTACTTATAAAGATAAAAACGGGTTTTGGCCAGGACTTGTTATTCAACTCAAGAAGGGAAAAAACTGGGTGGTGGTTAAGCCCGAAGTTTCAAAGATGGAGAAGTCAGAGAATCTAGGTGATTTCTTTATTACTTTGCCGGGGGATAGAGTGGGAGATTTCAAGGATGTTTTGATTAGCAGTCAGTCGGCCAGGATTTTAAAATACTCGAAACCATCGGCGAATTTGATTTACGGATGGTTTCATAACTACATAGTTATTAGCACTTCAGACGAGGGATTAAGGGCGGCGATAGAGAGGCTATAGGGGGCAGTTTGTAAGTTGAAGGTGATAGGTTTCAGTTAAATTAAAAAGGCCAATGGCCTTTTTAATTTTATTCCGGAGAGCTTTCAGTTTTTGGATTTTTCAGAATCTTTTTCTTGATTTCGCCGAGAAGTTTCTTGTCTTCTTTCAGTTTTTCGCGGATATTGTCGAAACCGGTGCCGAGGCGTTCGCCTTCAAAAGAATAACTCGCGCCGGATTTGGTGACCACGCCGGCTTTCAAGCCTGCGTTTAATACGTCGGCTTCGTAGGAGATGCCTTCACCATACATAATGTCGAATTCGGCCTGCTTGAAGGGAGCGGCCACTTTGTTTTTTACGACTTTAGCTTTAACACGGGAACCGACAATTTCCTCTCCTTTTTTAACCTGGGCGATGCGGCGAACGTCGATGCGAACCGAGGCATAAAATTTTAAAGCTCGTCCGCCGGGGGTGGTTTCGGGGTTGCCAAACATGATGCCGATTTTCATGCGGAGCTGGTTTATAAAAATTATAAGCGTGTTGGACTTGGCCGAGATGGCGGTAAGTTTTCGAAGAGCTTGAGACATCATGCGCGCTTGAAGACCGATGAACTGAGCACCCATCTCGCCTTCAATTTCGGCGCGAGGTGTTAGGGCGGCGACAGAGTCAACCACGATGACGGAGATCATATTTGATCTGACTAAAGATTCGAGGATGTTCAAGGCCTCTTCGCCGTTGTCGGGTTGGGAGATTAAAAGGTCGTTGATTTTAACGCCAAGTTTTTTGGCGTATTCGGGGTCCAGGGCGTGCTCGGCATCGATGTAGGCGGTTTTGCCTCCCTGTTTTTGGGCTTGCGCAACGACGTTTAGGGCGAGGGTGGTTTTGCCGCTAGATTCTGGGCCGAAGATTTCAACAATTCGACCTCGCGGGAGGCCGCCGACGCCTAGGGCTAGGTCAAGTGAGAAGGAACCGGTAGGGATTGAGGCTACATCAACCTTACGGGTATCGCCGAGCGTCATGATGGCGCCTTCGCCAAACTTACTACGGAGGCTTGCAAGGAGATCTTGGAGGTCGCTCTTTTCCGGCGTTTCTTCTTTGGCTTTTTTAGGAGTCATGGTAATATTATTTTAGACAAGCTTTGGGCTTTTAACAAGTGAACAAGGGAGGAACGGTATGCATGAGAAATTGCTCCGCATGGGCGGGGAATGTAGCACACGACATCGCTGCGATCCTTACGAGCCTAGTGGCGGATCTGGCGATCACCGGCGTGGCGGCGACGATGGCGGCGGCTGAAAACTTCACTGGCAACTGATTGATTTTCGGTTGCCTCAATCCCAAACCAGAGGAGGTTCGATGAAGAAGTTCGTGGTAACGGCCTTCGTCGCGCTGATTATCATCTGGGCGATGCCGATGCTTGCCGAGGCTGGTATTAAAATCGGCGGTTTTTTCAGCAACGGCGGGCCGTAGAAAGTTGAGCCGTGAGTAGAAATACTTGCGGCTCTTTTATTTTTTTAAAGTCTTCAATAATTGTAGTCCTTCGTCGCTTACGCTCTTCGGGATGATTGAAATTCTACTCCTCGAATTTCTCGGAGTGAATTTCTAATCAGTGGAGGTGGCCGGGGTTTCCGTTTCGATTTTCGGATTATCTTGATCTTCGCCGTCTACTTTGGGCCGGGGTTCATAGGAGACTTGGCGGATAGTTTTTGTTTCCAACCCAAGGAACTTTTTGCCTTTGATCTCAATGACGTTTAGGCCTGGACCCAGAACGACTTTTTTGAACCAAAGACCCTCGTCGTTCACGGGGACTTCTTCGGTCGAGCCACCAACATTGATGGTGACTTTGTCGCCCCCCCTTAACTCGCCCCGAAAAACAATTTCGCTAGAACTTGAGGTGGTTAGGTTTTCTTCGGGGTAGTAAATAGTGAGGCTGGGTTTACCAAGGATTTTGGAGAACCTTAGTCCAAAGTAGGTGGCTATGACAACGACCACCACCACGATAATCCATGTTTTTTTAGGGGAAGATTTGCCCGTGAACCGATTTTCGGGGAGCCTATCCTTAGCGCCGGAGCTTGAGATTTCTGACTCCTCTTTGAAAAGTTTCCATAGTTCTTCGCCACTAACGTTTAAAATTTGACCCAGTTTTATAAAGTATCCGCGCAGGTATGGAGCGGCTGGGAGACTAGAGTAGTTACCGGTGATTATATTTTCGAGGTGCTTTTCGGCAATCCCGCTTGATTCGGAGAGCTTTTTGATATCCAGGCCGCTTTCTTTGATTTTTGATGAAAGGAGTTCTTGAAATTCCATCTTTTGTTATATGCCCTTGTCAGATGTATCAAATCCATCTCTAAAGTTTTCGGCAAAAACTTCTCTTGGCTTCGCTCCTTCGCCTGGCCCGATTAAGCCGTTTTCTTCCATGAGGTCGAGGAGGCGCGCGGCGCGAGCGTAGCCGACTTTGAGTCGGCGCTGAAGTAGGGAGGCGGAAGCTTTCCCTGCTTCCCGGACAACATCGATGGCTTCGAGGTACATTTCATCATCATCGCCGGCGTTTGGGTTGTAGCCGTCGAGGACATCGCGGTTTCCGCGAAGCGCGTTAGTTTCAAGATCGATTCCCTCATCGGACTCATCGGGCTGATTATTTGCTTTGATAAAATCAACAACTTTATGAGCCTCCTCCTCGGAGATGTATCCTCCTTGAATGCGTTTGGGTTTTGAGAATTCAGAGGAGAGAAATAGAAGATCGCCGCCGCCAAGAAGTTTTTCAGCGCCAGAGGTGTCGAGAATAGTGCGGGAGTCAATTTGGCTCGCGACCTGAAGGGCGATGCGACTTGTGATGTTGGCTTTGATGAGGCCAGTGATAACTTCAACGGATGGTCTTTGGGTTGAGAGGAGAAGGTGGATGCCGGTAGCGCGAGACATTTGGGCGAGTCTTACTATGGAGCCCTCAATCTCACGGCCGTAGGAAGTCATTAGGTCGGCCAACTCATCCACAACGATGAGGAGATATGGCATGGCCTCTTCCTTATTGTTTTCGTTGTAGCCCTTAATGTCTTTTCGGCCAGCATGGAGGAGTAGGTCGTAGCGGCGTTCCATTTCGCTAATGGCCCACCTCAAGACGCCGATGGCTTTTTTGTTTTCGGTGATAACCGGAGTAGCGAGGTGGGGGAGGCCTTCGTAGAGAGATAGTTCAACTCGCTTGGGGTCAATTAGAATCATTTTTAGCGTGGCGGGGGAGTTTTTGTAGAGGAGGGAGAGGATGATGGAGTGAATCATAATGGATTTTCCGGAGCCGGTGGCGCCGGCGACTAAGAGATGAGGCATTTTGTCGATTGAGGCAAACATTGGTTCGCCGCTTACGTTTCGGCCAAGGGCGAAGCCCAACGGGCCGGATTCATTAAATTCGGGGTAGATGATGAGGCTGCCTAAGCGAACTAGGGCGGCGGCTTTATTCGGCACTTCAATGCCAACTAAAGATTTACCAGGGATGGGGGCTTCTATTCTTATGGGGTGGGTGGCCAGGGCTAAGCTTAGGTCTTGGTTTAGGGCCGTAATTCTTGAAAGCTTGATGCCTTCGGCGGGTTTTAGGGTGTAGCGGGTGACCTTTGGGCCAACGTTGATTTCGCCCATTTCGACTTGAATGCCGAAGGATTCGAGGGTTCTTTTGATAATGTTCGCGTTAGCCCGAAGGTCGCCGGTGGTCGGTTTTTCAGTGGTTGATTTTAGAAGTTCGAGGGGAGGGGCGACGTAGTTT
Source organism: Patescibacteria group bacterium (assembly GCA_038078595.1). Taxonomy (GTDB): domain Bacteria; phylum Patescibacteriota; class Minisyncoccia; order UBA6257; family 2-01-FULL-56-20; genus VMFW01. The sequence goes on along the minus strand of JBBTYR010000021.1, from coordinate 5,347 downwards.
TTAATTGTTCTTGGAGCAGTTTTTTTGGCTGGAGGTTTGCTGAAAATCGCAAGCGGATTCAAGGTTCTTTCTTTTTGATCCCCCTCCTCTTTTTCGTTCTCCTCCTTATCTTCCTCTTCTGTTTCTTCCCCCGGCTCTTCTTCGTCTTCCTCCTCAATTTCCACATCTTTGATTTTTCGTTCGGGGAGTTTGATTCGGATTGGGAGATTGAGGGTGACCAGAATGGCGACAACCAAGATACTCACATTTATGACGGAGGCGGCGATCGCGCCGAAAGGATGTTTGAGAGCGCCAAGGATAAATCCCAGCCAGCCGCCACGACCCGGCTGAAAAATTTCAACTAATCCGAGGGAGGAGAGAATTAAAAGTCCGGCGCCGACGAAGGTGAGCCAGGCGAACTTGTTGCGACCAGAGAGAATAAAAACTCCGGCGGTTAAAATTAAACTGGCTGGCAGTAGAAAATAGCCCCAACCGAAGAGGGTTTCAAAAATTTTAAAGATGAAGTCGCCAGCGCCGCCGGCCAGATGAAATCCAGACAGAATCAGAATAAGGGCAATGGCTAGTGAGCAGATACCCCAAATGCTGCGCTTGGTGTCTGGGTGAAGCCAGTCTGGGCCTCGCTCTTCGTCTTCTTGTTCGTTTCGTTTCTTTTTCGCCACGGGTTTATGCTCTATATTTTCTTACATTTATTGAAAAAAAACAAACCGTGTTTTATAATCCAATAATTATGGGTTTTCAGAATCTCGCTGAAAGAGAAAAATATCTTGAAGAGTTAAAGGGTGAGTATTACCAGGCCGTCCAAGATGTCACACCCGACTGGATAAAGAATAGCCCGATTTTCGATTTGAGTAATGAGGGGGAGATTGAATTAGTTTTGAATAGAGATTTTGTTCAGAAATACGGACTTGAAAGGTGGTTAGCTAACTACAAAAAAGAAGCCCAGCATTCTACCGGCGGGATAAGAGGCCCACAGAATATTTTGTATCCCTGGGACTCTAGATTTCCGATTAATCAGATCGGAGTAGTTCTTGCGACCTTGGGGAAAAGCTTGGTTCTAAAAGATAGAATCTCTGGAAGAGAGATTCATAAGGCGGTTTCGGGAGAGGTTCGTTACAACACGAAACAATATGTAGAACTTATATCTCGCGTGCACGCGGCTAACGAGATTTACACCCATCAAACCCAGAATAATGATCCGGTGGCGATTTGGCTCGTGTCTTTCTTCATTTTTATGAAAGATTGTGATGGAGGAGAGTTTGTGACTTCAAGCCACGCTATTAGTAGCAAAATTGCCACCAAGGATTTGGATGATCAGGGCAGCCAGTTTTTGCCGGAGATGTCCATGGCGTTCATCGCAAAAATTGAAGAGGTTATAAGAATTGCGAACGAGTCCCCCGATGGCTATAAGATTACTTTGGCTCCGAAGAAAAGTAGTTTTACAGTCCAGGATTTCGAAGCCAACAAGCTTTACGCTAATTATTTAAGGGGCGGTGTCGCCACCGAAGCAAACATTGATTTGATACAGACGGCGGCTCAGAAAGGAATGCGGCTGATGATGGAACCAGGGGGGGGGTCGATGTATCGAACCATGAAGCCGCTCCTAGAGGAGTTCGGTGTTTTTGGGGTGTTCGATTGGAATAATAAAGAGGAAGACCCTTTTTTTCATGGGGTGGGCAAGACTAGGAGGTTTAGTCCAAAGACTAACCGGGAGGAGTTTTTTGATCTATCTTGCGATGCTTCGTTGCCCGAGGTCGAAGACACTATGTTTTATGAGTACTTTTTAAAAGATAAGCCAGTTGGCTATGTGCTTTTTATTACTGATCCGGATGGGGATCGTTTAGTGATTGGGCAAGTTGAGCCAATAGCTCACAAGCAAAAGTTAAGTAGCCTAGGAGTCCATTCAATAAAAATTAACGAAGAAAAAATTGTTTCTTTTTATCACCCAACCTTCTCTTTCTTAATGGTTATGGATTTTTACATGAAGCAGATGAAAAAAGCTGGTCTTTGGGACAAACACCCGCGTTTTATGATTATTACGACGCCATGTTCTCGGGCTTGGGATGAGTGGGCCAGAGCAAATGGGGTGTCGATCGTTACAACGCCTGTAGGTTTTAAGGAGATAGCCACTGTCGTTAAAAAAGCTGAAAAGAAATTGTTTTCGAGCCCCAATGAGCCTGTTGCGGTGACAGACATTTGGGGAAAAGATGTTAACTTGGGGGTTGATCCACGACTGGCTTTCGCTGGGGAAGAAAGCGGGGGAATGATAATTGGACCCGAAGAAATAATAAAGAGCGAGAAAGGGAGGAAGGCTTTGGTTATGAGAGAGAAAAGCGCGGGCGAGGCTTCTATAATTACTGCGGCTCTCTCTGCGCATCTTTTCTTGGAGAAAAAATCAATGCTTCAATACTTGGAGGAAATATTTAGTGAGGCAGGTATTGTTCATCGCTATTACGAAAGGGTTGATATTATTTACTACAATGAAAGTGAACCTGATCCCGAAAAATTGTTAAAAACTAAAGCTGAGGGAGAGGTGAAGCGTGACAAAATTGATCTTTATTATCTGGGGATTGTCATGGCTCTCAAGGAAAATTTAATCAATATAGATGACGCAAGAAAAATTTTAACCGAGGCAATTTCTGAATTGGATTTTTCAGATATGGAAGACGTGCGTTTTACTGGCGATGCAACATATTTCAAATTCAAGAACATGTTTGTCCAGATTAGAAAATCCGGAACTGATGCGAAACTTAGAGGTTATAGTAACGGCGATGATAGGAGTAGGTGTCTCAAATACTTGGACGCGTTAGTTCACTATTCAGGAAAGACCACGCCTTTATACGATGGCAAGATCCCGGTCGTTTTTCAAGAGACTATTTACGATAGAACTAAAATGATATACGAGAATTACCTTTATTCTGGTTTGTGAGATTAGGATAGTATTTAGTGGGCTTGTTAATATCCTGTGAATTGACTAGTACTGCTTGCGGCAGTAGATTAAAACTAGAAACTTAAGGTTCAATTAGGTTAATCCTCAAGCCATTTCAAGGAGGTGAGACGGGATGAGTTTCCTTGGTAGGCAGTTGCTTTTGGAGACCATGACCCACTTTGGAGTGATGGTCTGGCAGCGGAAAGTGAAACCGGAAGATGTAGCAGAAGTGATTGAGGCGCTTTCTCGCAACAAGGCCGTTATCCTTAGAGGAATGACGGATGTGGCCAGTAAGCGTAAGACGACTTCAGACGTGGTTGAAAGCCTAACCAGGAGGGTCCAAAACAATGAGCCTGACATGCTCCTTCACCGCATGGCGAGCTAGTGCCAATTAAAGGGGGACTTCAAAAACATCTTGGAGCCCCTTTTTATTTTTTTTGTTGTCCGCTGCCTATTCAAGCGCGCCTACGATTGACCCTCCTTTTAGCTCGTGGTAGGCTGTCTTTAAATTATGAATCAAGTTTTGTTTAACAGCTCTTACGGCCTGAAGCTTGATGTGCCTCAAGTGATTGGCGAGGTGATCGGGTTTATGAATCTGGACCCCAAGAGGAAATACAAGATAACAATTGGGACTGATTCCGAACAACTGTCTTCAAACAAGGCAGATTTTGTGACGGCGATCGTGGTGCATCGAGTGGGAAATGGCGGGCGATATTTTTGGAGGAGACAGGAATTTGCAAGATTCCATAATCTAAGAGATAGAATTATTAAAGAAGTGATGGTTTCTCTCGAGATGGCCCAAGGGGTACTTTCTCTACTTAAGGAGCAGGGAGAAATTGATTTTGATTTTGAGGTTCACGCGGATATAGGAGAAAACGGTGAAACGAAAGTCATGATCCAGGAAGTGGTGGGAATAATTCGAGCTTATAATTTTGAGCCAAAGACAAAGCCGGGGAGTTACGCGGCGAGTAACGTGGCGGATAGGCATGTATAGATTTGCCAGCAAATCTAATACCCCGCCATGGCGGGGTGCTCAATTTTATAACTTCGCTACGCTTCAGATAAAATTGGCATGGACACATTAGTTTTCGATATCGAAACCAAGAATTTTTTTACTGACCCGGAGGTGGGTTGGAACAATTACGAGGCGCTTAAGATTTCGGTGGTGGGCGTCTATTCTTACGCCCAAGATAAATATTTGGTTTTTGATGAGACCGAAATCGAGAAGCTGGGAGAGTTGCTTCGAGGCGTTCAAAGATTAGTCGGGTTTTCAATGAACCGATATGACGTACCGGTTTTGCAGGCTCACTTTTTAGCGTTGCCGGGCACTCGGGATATAGATTTATGGAAGATGGAGAGAGCGGACTTGCTCGATGAAATCGAGATGGGCACAGGCAAAAGAATTAGCTTGAGTCGTTTAGCAGAGGTAAATTTGGGAGAGGCGAAGAAGAGCACGGGGGCGGAGGCGATAACGATGTATAAGGAAGGGAGAATCGATGATTTGAAAAAGTACTGCCTTGAAGACGTGCGGATTACGCGAGAGCTTTATGATCTATATAGAAATCAGGGATACCTGATGGTGCCAGACAGAGACACGGGCGAGCTTTCTCGGGTTGGCTATAGTTTGAGTGATAACCAGGGGAGTTTGTTTTAGTTACCAATTACTAATTTTTTACGAATATACGAATAAGGGCGAGAAGAAGATAATTGCGTAAACTTGGCCTTACTTTCTCACTAAAAGGGCGAAGGCAAAAAAGTATTTTTCCAGGTCTTTTAGGTTAGCGTGATATTCACGGCTTTGGTTGGTGGTGGTATCGCAGAAAACTTCGCGGGCGCGGGCAATTTCTTTCAAGCGTCCCTTCCAGCGAGGGTCATCTAGGGTGAGGTCTAAAAGTTCGAGAGCGCGAAGGCGAGCGTTTTCAAATTTGGTTTGATCATTGCTTTGGGCGTTTGCGGCGCGACCGACTTCGCTTCCGATATTACCCAGCTGTTCCATGAACGAAAGTTTTTGCCACCCGTCTTGGGCAAGATTTTGATGGATGAAAGGCATTGTTTTTTTGTTTTACTATTTTATCCGACGATCGTCGGATAAAATAGTAAAACAAGCTAAGAGGGCTTGCGTAATAAGAGGGTTTATATAATAAGCTTGTTTACAATGACAGTTATTTTGGCTCGAATTTCCGGGTTTTCTACGCCCCTGGAGCGATTGTTAAATTGAGGTTTGATGTTGACCATCGAGTCGAACTCGATCCACTCACCCTCGGGTTTTTCGGGGTAGATATTTATGCCCCAAGTGTGTTCGCGCTTGGAGCCCTGCTCGGTCAGCAAAGTTTCGCTGTCCGAATGGAGCTCACTGCCGAGAGCCATCGCTCCCTTTTCAACATCAACGACGGCTTTGACCATGTCGCCGAATCCTTCTTC
>JBBTYR010000020.1:0-3768 GCA_038078595.1 Patescibacteria group bacterium | reverse complement strand
TTTAGTTTATATGCTGATCCGGAATCGAACACGAAATGGGGTCGGGGAAAAGCGTGGTTGGTTTCCCCGTTGGGGTGACCGAAGTCCGCCAACTGGCGGACAAGGACAAGAGGGCGGGAGCCCTATCGGGAGCGAGTGAATATGAGCGACGTTCAGCTCCCATCGCCCGCGCAAACAAACATGCCCGCCGAGTGCAAAAGTAGGTGGCCTTATACAAAGCCGTTGACAACACCAAATAGTTTGCTACACTAAAAACACTAAACGTGAAAGGCATCCTATACGGGTGTCTTTCGTTGTTTTTACTCCATTTTCAATCTCTCTCGGAGGTACTCAAAGTCTCTAAAGTTATCTCCTGCAAATTGCTTTATTTCTCTGGCTGTTCGTGCTCCTCTCCCGAGCATAATCACTTCTTTACCAATTTTTTTAAGATATTTCAAAACCGGCAAAAAATCTCCATCGCCAGAAAGGACAACGGCTCTTTTAAAATCATCTTTCTCTCTCATCAAGTAAAAAGCCATATCAACATCACAATTGGCTTTTCTTTTTGTTGTCCCATCCTCTTGGCTGTAGAGCTTCACTGGTTTGAGAAGTAGGTGATAACCAAATTCCTCTAACTTAAGATAAAACTTTACTCTCTGAATGTGTTTACTAACAAGTAAAAGTTGTGCTTCATTTAGGTTCTTGCCCTCACTGCGTACAAATTCAGTCAAGTGCTTAAGTAGGTTTTTGAGAGGCACAGTATCGTTTGTTTGGTAATCGTATACAAAATTGTGCAATTCAACACCACCAAAGTAAAAAACCTTACTCGTGTCATACTTCTCGTTGAGGTATCCAAAAAGTTTTTCGTAGTCTATCTTCCAACCCAAACTTTTCTCACCACCGTAAAACAGGTTTGATGCATCAATAAAAGCAAAAGATTTCATAAGAAGATTCTATAATAAAACTCGAAATTTTAATACTCCTTAATGCTAAAAATTGCTAAGATCGAGATGTGAGTTGGTAAGTTTAATTAATCAATAAACTAAATCTGGCCTTGTACCGGCAAACTTGGTATATAAAACCTCGTCGCCGTCGTCTGCCAATAGGTCCGAACATCATCCGCTACCCCGCGCGTTAGAAAATCTTAGCCCTCTCTTATGGAGGGCTTTAGATTTTCTTCGTCCCGACGAACGAAGGCAATGAGGTGCTGAGCGCACCCGTGCGAAGTGCCGAATAATATTCGGCGAGGGGCCACCTTAATTATTACGACCTCGATTTAAACGTAAAGCGGAAACCGTAACCCCAACTCAATCAAGTTGACACAGCTCTATAGCTAAAGTAAGCTAACGTGGCGAATCAGCTCGTTTAAAAACAAAAACCGAGGGAAAGGAGAGGCAAATGGATTTTTGGAGTGAGCACGGCATCATGTTCGTGATTGGCCTTGTTCTGTGGCCAAGAATGCTTCTGATTTACTTTGGGCTTATCCCCGCCATGTCGATTCCACCCATTCTGGGTTTAATCTTTGTTCCCAGGATGCTCCTTGTTAGTATTCTGACTCCCGCATACTGGGACACAAACTCAATTCTGATTAGTATTTGCTGGGTACTAGCCGTCATCCTTGATATAATCGGCATCATCTTCAAATTTGTCGCTCAAGCGATGATGTTGAAGCACCTTTCCGAATAGCTTTTAAAAATCACCACCGTTGGCAAATTCGAACTCTCCGAACAATAGGCCGAACACATCTGTTCGGCCTTTTCATTTCCAACTTGCAATCTTGAGCGGCAAGTGGTAAAAACAGGCCATGAAAATCGCCTATCAAAAAACCCTCCCCAAGGGTCCCACCCCTGTTTTTCTCATGAAAGACGAGGATAAAATCGAACGCCACCCCTTCTATAAAACCCTCGAAAAGCCAGACCAGGAATATCTGGTCAAGTTTCAAAAGAATTTCCCCGTCAAAAAAGAGCACAACCACCCCATTGTTCTTCCGAGTGGACTCAAGGTTCTATTAATCGGTCTAGGCGAAAAAGCGAAATTTAGTCACCGCAAAGCCATTCTTGCCGCCCGCCGCGTAGTTGTTGTAGCCAAAAAAGAAAAAGTTAAAAATATCGCCGTCTATCTCGACGACTTCCTGGCCAAAGAAAATAAAGACAATAAAAAATCCCTAATCGAAGTTTTGGCCACCCAAATGGAGATGGCCAACTTCGAATTCGTTAAATATAGAACTCCCGAACCGACCGGCTGGTTTTTCGTTCAGGAAGTATGTTTCTTGTCTCAAAAACCCAACCCTAGCCTTGTTGAAGCCGTATTGACCGGCCAGATTATCGGTGAAGAGATCAATAACGCAAGAAATCTGTCGAACACCCCCGGTAGCGACATGACTCCGAAAGTTCTTGCCAAAGAAGCTGAAGATCTCGGCAAAAAGTGGGGCATCAAAGTTCAGATTTTGGAAGAGAAAGAAATCGAAATGCTCGGCATGGGCGGAGTTTTAGGTGTCGCCAGAGGATCTTCCGAAAGACCGAAGTTTATCATCATGGAATACTTGAGGGGCAAGCGTGGCGAAAAACCGGTGATCTTAGTCGGCAAAGGCGTCACCTTCGACACGGGCGGCCTGAACATCAAACCCGATGACTACATGTATGAAATGCATATGGATATGTCCGGCGGATCTGTGGCCATCCACTCCATCGCCGCCATGGCTCGTCTAAAAATAAAGAAAAATATCGTGGCGCTTGTGCCGGCGGTTGAAAATATGCCTTCTGGTTCGAGCTACCACCCCGGCGATGTTTTAAAAACCATGTCCGGGAAAACCATTGAAGTTTTAAACACTGATGCTGAAGGCCGGGTTATTTTGGCCGATGCCCTTGAGTACGCTAAAAAATATAAACCTCGACTAGTCATTGATATCGCCACTCTGACCGGTTCCGCCATGTCGGCGCTTGGCCAAAGAGCCTCGGCGGTTTTTTCCAACAACGCCCGCGCGGAACAAAAAATTATTGAAAGCGGCGAGCTGGCAGGGGACTACGCCTGGGCCCTGCCCCTCTGGGAAGAGTACGAAGAAGAAATCAAAGGCACCTTTGGCGATGTCGCTAATTCTGGCAAGACTCGCTACGGAGGGGTGATCACCGCCGCCGTTTTCCTGTGGCAGTTTATTAAAGACTGGCCCTGGGTTCACATCGATATGGCTCCGCGCATGACGCCCACCGAAACAGAATTTTTAGCCAAGGGTTCGACCGGCGCCCCAGTAGGTCTTTTAGCCCAGTTTTTGAGGCGATTTTAGCTCTATTGACAAATTTTGTAGATTTGCTACAATAGTGGGACAAAGCTAAATATTGCTTTGTTCAGCTACTTGAATTAACGTTTTTAAGCGAATCCATCCAAGGAAGGGAGTCACTATGTCTGGCAGCGTTTACGCTATTGTGGCCGTTGTCGGTTTACTTCTGGTTTACTCATGCTATCGGTACGAGTCCGCTCTTCGCCGGAGAGCAAAGTGTCGTGAATAAAGAAGACTCCACTCCCTAGGTCGGCTAGCCATGCTGGCCTCGGGGTTAGTGATCCATTAACCCAACACATTTAGGAAAACACTAGGAAACTAGGAACCCTAAGAGTGAAGAGGATTCGGGCGAAGGATGGTAACTGGCAATCCATCCGGCGGGCGCTCTAAGTTCCCGTAAATCTAAGTTTGCCCTTGCGTCCAGAGGACGTAATCCACCCGCAATGGTCCCGAGTCCATATAGTTAGTGAATAACCGCGCAGTTGTTCTCGGGAGGCGGTGAGGTCGCGAGTTAA
>JBBTYR010000019.1:5135-25157 GCA_038078595.1 Patescibacteria group bacterium | reverse complement strand
GGATGTTGTACTGAACTGCGAGAGTGATCCGGTGAGCGGTTGCGTTGGCCCGGCTGGAAACTGGGGAGTGCTGAATACCGGGGGCCAGCTTTCGGGATGGGCTTGGAATGATGTTGTGGGTTGGATTAGTTTTTGTGGGGTTACAGGGGCCGTTGTTCCAACTGGAGCCTGTCCTTCAACCGGCGCATCTTACGGGGTGGCGGTTCGTAATCTTATAACCAGTAACGATGAACCGCCGAGTGATTTTTCTGGCTGGGCGTGGAATGATTCCGTGGGCTGGTTTAACTTTAACTGTTCTAATTTAATACCAACTGAACCGGCCTGGTGTGATATCTCGAGCCCGACTTCTTATGCTGCCGGGTATAAGGTCAGAACCGATTGGTCTGCCACTTCGACTTACGGCAATCTTTATTCAGCAGTATTTGATACTGGCTCCGCTTTTCCGGTCGATTATAATGCGGTTGCTTGGGTAGGCGTTAAGCCGGCAGGGACGGATGTTTTTTTTCAGCTTGCGGTTCGGAGCGATTGTAGCGGAGGGCTTCCTACTTGTGCTGATGATACTTGGAATTTCACTGGCCCCGGGGGATCAACCTCAACTTTTTACCTCACTAATGTATATGGATTTCAGAAGGGGATTTATTATGCTACCTTCGGTCGGGATTTTATCAATGCGGGGAGATATTTTAGGTATCGAATAAGGCTCAAGTCGGATTCGGCCCGAACGGAAACCCCCTCGGTCTACAAGGTTAACGTTGACTGGACCTATTAGGGGAGAGTTTTTTCCGCCGGAGGCGGATCCTCCTCCGGAGGAAGGTTTCAAGCCACTCGGCTCTCTGGGTTTCAGGATACTCGTTTCCCAGAGACTTAGTCTCAACGAGCTCGGAGAGTTGCCGGTGAGGGAGCTTGAATAGAGATTATTTAATAGGAGAATAGGTTATAATGAATTTAGTGAAAAGGTTTCTAGTGTCCTATATTCGCAGTAAACGCTTCACTCGCGGTCAGGCGGTTTTGTCTTTGGTTTTTTTGATTGGGGGGACGGTGGTGCTTATCGGGACCACCCTTGCTTTTCTTGTAATCAGTTTTATCAATGCGACTTTTGGTTATCAGGCGGCCAATCGGGCGCTCGGGATTGCTTTTGCAGGGGCAAACGATGGCCTATGGAAGCTTTCTAAAGATAGGGATTTTGGTGGTTCGCTTACTGGGCAATCGCTTTGCGATTACCTCCTTCCGGTTGGGAGTGATCAAGCGAGAGTGGCGGTAGTTCGCAAGAACGGAGTATGCGGATCTCCGAAGCCTATAAGCCCAAACGAAGCCTGGATATACTCCGAGGCGAATTATTTAGGGAGAGTTCGGAAGATTGATATGGCGGTTTCGATCGACCCGGTCTCGGGGAGAGTGGAGGTAACTTCTATGGCGCAGTCGGTGATCGTTGGGGGTGGTGGCACTGGTTTCTAATGAGCTACTTTTCCTTTTATCTAAATAGCTTAGTTAAGTTCCTCAAGGCGCAGGTTATTTCGGGAGGCTTGGAGATTTCCGACTTAGAACTAAGGTTTGCCTATTTTGACGGAAGGCGATGGCAAATGGTGGGGTTGAAACTTCCGACGGGGATAGTTCAGGGTGGTAAGATTTTGGACAGCGAACAGCTTGGCCAGGTGCTTAAACGCTTAAGGCTCGAGGTGTTTAAGGGGAAGAATAAAAAAAACCGGGTGCCAGTGGTTTTGTCTTTAAGTTCGCTTGGGATTTACACGCAGGTTTTTAGCCTCCCAATACTAAAAGGAGCAACTCTTGAAGAGGCAATCAAGCTTAATGTGAGGATGGCGTCACCAATGGACCAAGCGTTGGTCTACTCGGGATACCAGGTGATTGGCGAAGACAAGGAAAAAGGCAAGGTGGATGTTTTAGCGGCCTTTATCGCTAAGGAAATTATTGATGGATTTCAGAGGGTCTTAGCCGAGGCTGGGTTTTTGGTGATAGCCGTTGAGTCTAGATCAATGTCCTTGGTGAGGCTTATGCGTCAGCAGGGGATCGGGATTAGCCGACACGATTCCTACGCGGTGGTGGTTTTGGATAACGAAAATTTGGACTTTGTTATTTTGAGAGGCGGTCAGCTTTATTTTGAGTATATAAGTTCTTGGTCAGAGCTTAAGGGTGGGGGTCGGGAAATCTCACTGACTGATTTTAGATCGACAATTACCAGAAATTTGAGGCAAGTTATCAATTATTATAGTCAGCATTGGCCGGAAAAAATTCAAGAGGTTATTTTGGTCGCAGTAGGGTTGCAGGATGAGGTAAAGAAAATAGTGGCTGACAACTTTTCCCTTGAGGTTAAGGATCTTCAGCTTAGGTTTGACCAGCCAATTTCAGCCGAGTGGTTTTCCGCGCTCGGAGGGGGAATTAGATCGACTATGGCTCGGGGGGGGGATGAGGATTTGAGTTTGTTGGGTGTGAGCGCGCGAGACGAATACCGCCAAGAACGAATTGAAAGTTTTTTCGGTTTTTGGCGGGTAGCTATTCCGGTGTTTTTGAGTTTGCTCCTCGTGTTCTTTTTGAGCGGCTTTGTATTTTTGAGAGGAATGGACAAGTCTTTGACCCGGGAAATCGGGGGGGTTGAGGGAGACGCTAGAATAGTTGAGCTGAACGAACTAAGAGCCCAAGCGGAAGAATTTAATCGCGATATTGCGATGATTGCCTCAATAAGAAAGGTGGATCGCGCAAAACTGCCGCCTCTCGAGAAGCTCAATAGCTTGGTTTCTAAGAACAGTCTAACATTTACGCGGTTCGCGTTTAGAGATTTTAACGCGTCTCTGACTTTCTATGGAGAGGCTAGGAGTAAGGACAACGTTATTAATTTTATTGAAGATTTAAAGAATGATAGACAGTTTAGCGACGTTAGGTTTTCTTTAACTGATATCAAAGAGACTGCTCAGGGGCTATCTTTCTCAATAATTTTCTCGATAGTGGCTTCGAAGGTTGAATAAATCCCCCTTTTTTCCGCCGGGGGAATATTTTTTAAAACAAACTTTTCGGCTTTTGGGCGCCTAGAGCCCTTTTTTTGTTTCGGGCGGATGCCAATCCTAAGACGCCAAAATTTTTTTGTTTTTAAGCTTTTGATTACAGACTGGACGCCCTTGTGGCCGGCGCTCGTTTTGTCGACCGAGAATTTCCAGTTACCAATTTCGATGTCACTATCATCGTGGACGACAATAAGATCGTCTGGTTGGAGATTGAGATTTTTTAAGGCTTTTTTTACAGCCTCACCGGACTCATTCATGTAAAGTTTGGGTTTTAAAAAGGTTAGGTTTTTTGCGTTAGAGAGCTTAAGGGTCTTCATGACTCCGTCCTCGATCTTCGAGACGCCTAATTTCCGAGTTAAAAAGTCAACGAAAACACGTCCGATATTATGGTAGGTGTTCTCATATGCCTTATCTGGATTGCCCAGGCCGACGATAAGTTTGTCCATTCCTTGATTATGGCTTGTTTTTATTATAGAATAACCCAAACAGAATCAAAATCTTAGCTAAATGAAGAGATTTCTCTATTCTTTTTTGGAGGTGGTGGAGGTGGCTCTGATCGCGGTTATATCGGTTTTTTTGGTTAGGACTTTTTTGGTTCAACCGTTTTTGGTGAGCGGAGAGAGCATGGCCCCTAATTTTTCTGATGGAGATTACCTCTTGGTTGATGAGCTTACTTATTATTTTCGAACACCGGGGCGAGGAGAGGTGGCTGTTTTTAGGTATCCGAGCGGCAACGGAAGCACTTATTTTATTAAAAGAGTAATTGGTTTGCCGGGGGAAAAGGTTAAAATCAGCGAGGGAAAGATTTACATATTTAACCAGGACAACCCCCAGGGTTTTTTGCTTGCGGAGGATTATTTGCCTCAAAGGGCGGTTACCGCCGGCGATGCTGAATTTAAAATTGATGGCGAAAATTACTTTGTATTAGGTGATAATCGGTCTTATAGTTTTGATTCTAGGAGTTGGGGTCTTTTAAACAAAAAAGAAATTGTTGGTTTGGCTAGGCTAAGACTCTGGCCACTCGCTCATATGAAAGCTTTTGCCGCTCCCCAATATTAGGTTTGAATAACTTTATTTTTAAATGCCCAAAAAAACAATAGTTAGAAAAGCAGGTAAGTCAAAAAATCAAGAAAAAGTTTTTACCGGACCAACTTATGTTTCAGACATTTTACCCACAGAGTGGCCGTGGTTTGATCGAGTGAGAACTGTAGCCGAAGACCTTGCAAGTTTTTACGGATTTAGGGTGGTGAAGACGCCGGCCTTAGAGAGGGCTGACTTTTTTTCGGCTGTGTATGACCAAGACCCGTCTTTTTTTGAGCATCAATCTGTAACTATGAAAGCAAAGGGTTCGGGACAGTTGGTTTTGCGGATGGATGGAATGCCAGCAGCGCTTAGATCTTATTTTGAGCACGGACTAGGGAGAATGCTTCAGCCCCAAAAACTTTTTTATGAGGGGGAGATTTACAGGCAATCGGAAATTTTGCCAGGTAAAAGGATGGTTCATCAATACGGGTTTGAGATAGTGGGCGGTAGCAATGATCCTCTTTACGATGCCCAAATAATTTTAGTGATGGAGAGGCTTCTTAAGTCATTCAAGATAAAAGGCTTTACTCTCTCGGTTAATTCTATGGGGTGCCGAAATTGCCACCAGGCTTACAAAAAGCAGTTGCAAGCCTACTATAGGAACCACGAGAAAGAGGTCTGTGATAGTTGCTCCGCTGACCTTCAGAAAAATCCCTTATTGCTTGTGGCTTGTCAAAAGGATGGATGCGAGGGATTAAAAGAAAAAGCGCCCAGTTTCCTTGATAAGATTTGCAGCTCATGTAGTCGAAACTTCAGGGCGGTACTCGAATATCTTGATGAGCTCGAAATCCCCTATGGGCTTGATAATGGGGTGATTAACGCTTGGGATTTTTACAATCAGATTCTATTTGAGTTTTCTTTGGAGACCGAGAAGGGAAAGCCACTGGTGCTGGCGCGAGGCGGGCGACATGATTTTTTGAGTGAGATAGTTGGCGGCAAGGTAACACCAGCCGTGGGAGGGTCGATTTTCGCAGAAGCGATCATTGAAGCCATGAAGATTCAGGATGTTAAACTGCCAGCAAAAAATCAAAAAGGGGTTTTTATTGTTCATGTTGGAGAGTTGGCAAAAAAGAAGTCCTTAAGAGTTGTTGAGGAACTTCGGCAGGGAGGTATTTCGGTTACCGAGGCGTTGGGCCGAGAATCGATTAAATCCCAGCTCAAAATGGCGGCTCGTCTGGGGGCGCAACTCGCGTTGCTTTTCGGACAGAAAGAGGTTTACGAAGAGAGCATCATCCTTCGAGATCTCCGGACCGGCTTGCAAGAAACCGTTATTTTGTCTAAAATAGTGTCCGAGATTCAGAAGCGTTTAAAGGAGAAATCCCCAGTGGCCGAAGGGTAAACAAATGGATTGCTTGTTCTGTAAAATTGCTGCGCTAGAGGTTGAAGCTAAGGTTTTGGCCAAAAATGAAGACGCGGTGGCCATTCTAGACATTAGCCCTAGGGCGCCTGGGCACACCATGGTTTTACCCAGAGTTCATGCCGATTCTATCTTGGATCTGAAGGATTCAAAGTTGGGATCGATTTTCGGGTTAGTAAAAGTAATGACTGGCGTTTTAAACAAAGTTTTTAGTCCGGACGGGTTTACGATCGGGATTAATCACGGAAGAGCAGCGGGCCAAGCGGTTGATCATTTGCATGTCCATATTATTCCCAGGTGGAGAAGCGATGGAGGGGCTTCGATTCATGGCGTGGTAAATAATCCACCCCATGAATCATTGGATGAGGTCGAGCGAAGAATTAAAATTTTTTTGAGAGATATAAAGGTTCAATAAAATGGTTAAAGTATTAAAAAAAGAAGGAGAAGCTCCAAGCGCGCTGCTTTTTAGATTTACAAAGAAAATCAAGCAGAGTGGGGTTCTTAAGGAATCTAGGAAGCGGCGATTTACGAGCAGAAAGCCTAACAAGAGAAAAGCTAGACTTTTGGCTAGTCATCGAGCGAGTAGGAGGAGCCAGATCGAAAGGTTGAGAAAGTTGGGTTTGTCATAGATTTATGAGCCTGATTCAGCAAATCGATCTTGAGCTTAAGGAGTCGTTTAAATCCAGGAAGGAAATCAAGGTGAGCGCTTTGAGGTTTCTAAGCGCTCAAATTCACAATCGCCGCATTGAAAAAAGATCAAAGGGAGAAGATGTCGATTTAAGTGATGATGAGGTTTTGGATGTTTTAGGAAAGGAGGTTAAAAAGCGGAAAGAGGCAATCGAGCTTTTTAAAAAAAGCGGGAGAGAAGATTTAGTAAGAAAAGAAGAAGAGGAGTTGGTTTTCTTGGAAGTTTATTTGCCAAAGCAAATGAGCCGGAGTGAGATTGAAGAAAAAGTGGAATCTATCTTGGCCCGAGGTGGAGGCGATTTTGTCTCGACGATGAAAACTTTGATGGCTGAATTTAAGGGTAAGATCGACGGCAAGATTGCCACCGAGATTATCAAGAACAAACTGGACCAGTAATATGCAAAACAGGGTTCTCGTAACTGTTTTAGATGCCAGGTTTCGGGAGCTTGAAGGTGAGGCGCGTTTTGTTTCCCTGAGGGTTTTAGAAATTTTAAAAAAGAGGAAGCTTTTTCTCGAAGTTTACTTGGTTCGCGAGGATTCGATTCGGAGGATGAATCGGGACTATCGAAGCCTTAACGAGCCGACCAACGTTTTGAGTTTTGAGGAGGTTTCAAAATCGATTTTTAAGGAGCCTGAGATTGACCCGGAGAAGGGATTTCGGAGGATCGGGGAGATTTACTTGTGCCCGAGCTATATTTCCAGACTCAAAGAGGACTTTCGCCTAATGCTCGCGCATGGCCTTTTGCATCTTTTGGGCTATGACCACGAGCGGAGGAGTGATAGAATAAGGATGCAAAATTTAGAAAAGCGAATATGTCGAAGAATTTTATCGTTGGTTTAGATATTGGAACGGCTAAGATAAAAGCGGCTGTTTTGGACGGGAACGGTAAGAAACCCGCGGTAAGGGCGCTTTTTAAAGAGCAGTCCGGGGGCCTCAAGAAGGGGGTTATTTTTGATGTTACTGAAGCGGCCCAGTCGATAGGGAGGGTTTTGTCGGAGATAAGACGTATATCCAAGAACGCTCTTAGAAATATTTACGTGAATATTGGAACGCCCCAGGTTAAATCTCAAACTTCTAGGGGGGTGGTGGCGGTTTCGAGGGCCGATAATGAAATTTACAAAGACGATGTTGATCGAGTAGTTCGAGCCAGTCAGGCGGTAAATTTGGGTCAGAACCGCATGATAATTCATACTTTGACTCGAGATTTTGTAATTGATGGAGTGGGAGATATTTCTGATCCACTCGGGATGAGTGGGAGCCGACTTGAGGTCAACAGCCTGGTGGTAGACGCGTTTAGTCCCCACGTAAAAAATTTAATTAAGGTAGTGGAGTTGACCGGTGGAGACGTTGGGGGGCTGGTTTTTTCTCCGCTCGCGGCGAGTCGGGCGGTTTTAACTAAAGATCAGAAAGATTTAGGGATTGTGATGGTGGATATTGGATTTGGAACAACGGGTTTAAGTGTTTATGAGGATGGGAGACTCATAACTGCTTCTAAGTTTCCGGTTGGAGCGGGAAATATTTCTAACGATCTTGCGGTGGGACTGAAGATCTCGATTCTCGCGGCGGAAAACTTAAAATTGAACTACGGCCACGCCTTTTCAAGAAGCGTCGGAGCGCGGGAGACGATTGAGCTCGCGAAGCTTTCCCCGGAATCAAGAGGAACTGTTTCACGAAGGTTTGTGGCTGATATTATCGAGGCGAGGCTTTCCGAGATATTTGAGTTTATTAATAACGAACTGAAACTAATTGGGAGGGCAGGAAAACTAGTGGGCGGGGTGATTTTTGTCGGTGGGGGCGCGAAGTTGCCGGGACTGACCGAACTGGCTAAGCAAGAGCTGAAACTTTTTAGTCAGGTGGGTTTTTCGGTGAACCATGACTGGTTGGAGTTGCCACCGGAGTGTTCGGAGGCCATGGAGGATCCAGAATTTTCGGGGGCGGTGGGACTTGCGCTTTGGGGAGCTGATCAAGAAGGCTGGTTGCCAAAGGGAGAAGCTTCTGGTATCTTGGGAAGAATAAAGAAGTTTATTGGGAGTTTTAACCCATAATTCAATGGCTAAAAAAGATAAAAAAGAAAAGATGCAGTCGCCGTTATCCGGCATTAAGGTGGTGGGAGTCGGCGGAGCCGGGGGTAATATGGTGACTAGGATGGGCAAGGATTTTGTGAGGGGGGTGGATTTTATCGCAATTAACACAGATCACCAGGATTTAGACCACTCTGAAGCCAAGAGAAAAATTTATATTGGTAGGAATTTGACTCGGGGTTTGGGTACCGGTATGAGTCCGGAGTTGGGCCGGCAGGCGGCAGAAGAAAACCGGTCGGAGATAGCTGAAGCGCTTTCGGGTGCGGATATTATTTTTATAGCGGCTGGTTTTGGGGGTGGAACAGGAACGGGGGCCTCTCCGGTCGTAGCCGAGGTGGCAAAGCAATCTGGGGCTTTAACCCTGGCCTTTGTAGCGAAACCGTTTGCCTTTGAGGGAACACAGCGCGAGAAGGTTGCCACCGAGGGACTTTCTAGACTCAAAGATAAAGTGGATGCATTAGTTGTGGTGTCAAATGACAGGGTTTTTACGATTATCAGCAAAGACACAACTATCAATAAGGCTTTTGAGGTGATTGATGAGGTTTTGAAGAACGCTCTTCGGGGAATAGTGGATCTGATTGTTACGCCTGGGATTATTAACGTAGATTTTGCGGATGTAAAAAGCATCATTCAGGATGCCGGATCGGCAATTATCGGATCGGGCTTGGCAACTGGCCAGGACAGGGCGATTACGGCGGTGAATCAGGCCTTGAACTCCCCGCTTTTGGATGTGAGCGCGGAAGGAGCCAAGGGAGTGCTCCTTGGCATTTCTGGCGGGCGGGACCTTAAGATGACGGAAATTAACGAGGCGGCCAAGGTGGTGGCTCAGACGGCTGATCCTGGCGCCAGGATAATTTTTGGGGCTTATTATGACCGGAGGCTCAAGCCCAATCAGATCAAGGTTACTCTAATAGCAACCGGGTTTAATAGTGTTCAGCCAGTTAATTCCCTATTTGTAAGTGAGTTTGAGGCTAAAAAGCCAGAGTTTTTAAACGGATTTAAGTCAGATGTCAATCAAGACCAAAAATTTAAACCCCTCAAAGATGTTGGAGTTGGTAGGTCGGTTGAACCGCAGCTAAAGCCGGGAGCGGTATTAACTAAGGCCTCAATTGAGAAAATAAATTTGGCGGAAGAGAAAAAGAAGGAACGAGAAAGCGATATCTGGGATATTCCCACTTTTTTGAGGAAAAGGAAGAAGTAGTTGAGTAACTTTTCTTTTGAGAACCGCGGTCCAACTTACTCCTGCGGTAAATTGTCCGTTGCCTCTCGGTGCGAAAACCCCACCCATGGTGGAACCCAGCTTTTCACGCCTCCGAGAGCTTCTCAAAAAGAAAAGTTATTCTTGCGTAGTGATTGGATAGGAAAAACGCGCTATGTTGTGATATAATAATCGAGGTGAATATCTATTGGAGAATTCTATATCATTTTTCTTGGACTTACCTACCAGTCTTTATGATTTGGAATGTTGTTTCTGCTTTACTTCTAGTCAGCACTCCTCCAGGTATTTTTACGTTTATGATAGTGGCCGCCCCAGTTTTATTTTTGTATACTCTCGTTAGGTTTTTTTTCGCCAAAGACGTTGTGAATAAAAAATTGTTACGTAAATCCGCCATCTGGTTGTTCGTGGATACATTTGTTGGCGTGTCGTCGCTTCTGGCAGCTTCTGCCAGTCTTTAGGTTTTCCTATTCTATTTCTTCGAGTTCGCGGGGTTTTTCGAGAGTGAGGGGGTCGGTGCCGACGGCAGTGCCGGTGATTTTTAAAACGTCTTTGTCAATTTTGGTGAATTCTTTATAAGCGTTGTTGTACGAGCCAACCGTAAGGGTAATGTTTTTGCCAACTTTGATGAAGTGATCATCGTACGTCTTAAGGTGTTTTCGCAGATTTTCTACATGTTTTATGATCTCTTTAGTCTGTTCGGATATTTTTTGATTACGTAATCCCTGAAGCACTGTTTGGAGATATGCCAAGAATGAGGTTGGAGAGACGATAATGACTTTCTTTTCTCCCGCATAGGCTATTAAATTGCGTGTATCATCCGTTATTGCGCCAACTTTATTGACTAATAGATCGTAGTATACGGCCTCGGAGGGAATAAACATAAATGCGAAATCCATCGTGTCTTCCTCTGGTTTTACGTACTTTGATGTTTCGTCGATGCGCAGCTTTAGATCGGCTATAAAAGCTGACTCGTATTTTTTTCGTTCGGGCGTTCCGATGGCAGATTCTAGGATTCTATTATAGTTTTCTAAGCTGAATTTGGAATCTATTGGAACAATTCTCTTGTCTATGAAAACTACCGCATCTACAATTACTCCGTCTGAAAAAGCATACTGCATCTGATAGGATCCTGGAGGCAAGACGTTTTTTAAGACTGTTTCCAGGTAGTATTCTCCTAGAATTCCCCTCTGTTTTGGATTTTTCAGAATATCCTGAAGATTTTTTAGTTGGTCGGCAAAACTTACGACTTGCTTGTTTGTTTCATCTAGGCGAGTCAGTTTTTCAGTAATTTCTCCAATAATTTTAGCGTTTTGACCAAACTGATTCTGGAACGTGCGGGTAGATTCCGCTAGCTTTGAATCCATGGTTCGGTTCAGGTCTATTATGTGGCTCTGAATAGTTCTGTTGTTTTCTTTAATCTGGTCTATTAGTAATGTGAGTGATTTATCTTCGGCCTTGTCTTGTTTTTGGGATTTCAAAAGTTGCCAAATAAGGCCGAAGCCGATGATTAAGATTGAGGCGATTGCGACTAAGAAGATTATCTCCATGTTTTCATTCCTATAATTTTAGCTTGTTGGGAGTGAAAAGAAAAACTAGTTTAAGCTAGGTTTTCACTCTTATCGGACAGTGATTACCGCTTGATGATTCGGGCTTAGTTCATCGTGATATTTCCAGACGCCGGGTTCGGTGAAGGTGAAGTTCCAGGATTCACCGGTTTGAAATTCTTTTTCAGGATTAAGGTTTGGATAGAGATTGTGGTTTGGGTGGGGGTCCGATATGGGCCACCTGTTAGATTTCCCTAGATTTTTAAATGTAATAGTATCCCCAATCTTAATGAAGGCTTTTTTTGGGATATAGCCGTTTACTCCGTAAATAATTTCTTTGGTTTTTGTAACGAGGCCGAAATTTTGTGAATCTTGGGCTCTTGAAACCAGGATTAGGATGGTTGCTGTAAACAATGCAACAACTACAATCACCCAAACGTATTTTTTTTCCATACTTCAGATTTTATTTGGCTAACGGTGTAGTTTTGGAACAGGCCTTTTAGTTATTACCGCCCCCTTGGGGTGTGCTTGGAGTTGAAGTGGCGCTCGGTTGAGTTGGGGTGGGCTTTGGTACAGTGGGCGGTTTTTGGGCAGGTTGGCTTTGGGTTGTAGAGGAATTGGGCGGTGAAATCAGACTAGAACTATCAGGGTTAGTTGAGGTGGCGTTGAGGTTTTTTAGGATTTCCTGGTCGAGGAGAGGAGGGGCGGTTTTCGGAATGAAGATTTCCGGATAGGCATTTTTTAGGTAGATTCTCACCCCCACGCTTATTGCAACGATGATTGGGATTAGAATTAGAGGGAGATAGCTTTTCTTTGATAAATTTGCCTGAATTTTTTTAGGCCGCATATCTTTTGGGGACTCATATTGCTCGATTGTCTCTTTCAGATGAGAAAAGCGAAGTTGGCTTGCGGACGTTTTGACGTCGTAGTCAAGGTTTTTCTTACTCTCTTCTTTCGGGGTAGCTGTTTTGACCGCCGCTAGAGTGTCAGAAATATCAATCTCTTTCCAGCCGACGGAAGTTAGGTCGGTTTTAATAATTTCTTCCGACCTCCCACTCTGAAGGTTTTTGCGGACAAAATCTTCTATTTCTTTAATAACTGGCATTAACTCGGCTTATTTTGGTAAGACAGTTTGGTCGGGACTGCTTAATTTTAACAGAACAGGCGGGTGAGCAAAATAGCTTAAGAGGCGATTAGGCCTCCTCGATCCGCAAAGTAGGTTTTGATGTTTAAATTTTTGTCTAAGTTGGCCTCAAGCAGTAAGCGAGCTTTTTGAAGTTCGGCTCGATGAAAATCGCTCTCTTCCTTTTCGGTCTCGAATTTTTTACCATAGGCGCCGCATTTGGCATGGTTGACGAGGATGATGCTTGGGGCGCGGTGGAGTTCGATCAATTTTTTGATCTGACCAAAAGCAAACGAATCTTCGGGTTTTTTGGCGTCAGCTAGATCTTTGGCGCCACCGGCGATCTTTACTAGATCAACGTGTTTAAATGTTTCTAGTTTTACGAAATCATTTAAGAGGCTCGAGAACCTATCGTCGACGCACCAGAGGATGACTGCGTCAGCCTGATAGTGAGCCATATCGATTTCGCTTTTTATTAGCCTGCCTTCGTTTATCATCGTAATTATTAGTCGATCAGAATGCTGACCTTATTTGGGGGGTGAACCTCAAGAAATCCCGATTTGATTTTAATTTCGCGAGTTTGATTTTTAGTATCGACTATTCTGGCAGTCCCTTTTTTGAGGACAGTTATGAGCGGGCGGTGATTGTCGAGGACGGTAATTTCTCCGCTTTCAGTGTTTATGTTTACTGAAACGATTTCGCCCTGATAGTCGATGCCTTTTAACGAAATAACCTTGATGAACATGGGATTTATGCGCTCAAGGAACCTTTCATATAAAAGAAGTCCTCGGGTTCGTTATCGTAGCGACCCTCGATGATTTCTTTAAAGTCTCGAATGGTTTTTTCGAGCGGGACGAATTTTCCGGGTTGGCCGGTGAAGGTTTCGGCCACAAAGAAAGGTTGAGAGAGGAATTTTTGGACTTTGCGAGCGCGGTTAACAATTTTTTTATCTTCTTCTGACAGCTCTTCCATGCCCAATATGGCGATGATGTCCTGGAGTTCTTTGTAGCGTTGAAGGGTGGTTTGGACACTACGCGCAGTAGCGTAGTGATCGTCACCAACTATTTTGGGGTCGAGGGCGCTTGATGATGAAGATAGGGGATCGACGGCTGGATAAATGCCAATTTCGGTTAAGGCTCGGGATAGGACGATAGTGGAGTCTAGGTGGGCAAAACTTGCGGCTGGGGCGGGGTCGGTGATGTCGTCGGCGGGGACATAGATAGCTTGGACAGAGGTGATAGAACCGTCTTTAGTCGAGGTGATTCTTTCTTGGAGAGCGCCCATCTCGGTTTGGAGGGTGGGTTGGTAGCCGACGGCAGAGGGCAGGCGGCCAAGGAGCGTTGAAACCTCCGACCCAGCTTGAGAGAAGCGGAAGATGTTGTCGATGAAAAGGAGCATGTCTTTGTGTTCTTCGTCTCGGAAATACTCGGCCATGGTGAGGGCGGTTAGGGCGACCCTGAGGCGCGCTCCTGGAACTTCATTCATTTGGCCAAAAACCAGCGCCGTTTTTGAAATAACGCCGGACTCTTTCATTTCGGCGATTAGATCATTGCCTTCGCGGGTTCTTTCGCCAACTCCAGCAAAAACAGAGGCGCCGCCAGATTCTTCGGCGACATTCCGGATGAGTTCTTGGAGCAAGACGGTTTTGCCAACGCCGGCGCCACCGAAGAGACCGACTTTGCCGCCTTTCACGAAGGGAGCCATTAGGTCGATAACCTTAATGCCGGTTTCGAAAATTTCGGTTTTGGTTGACTGCTTATCAAGTGACGGGGCTGGTCGGTAGATTGGCCAGTATTTTTTGAATTTCGAGCCTTCGGTTTTTGAGAAGTCAGCCAGGACTTTGCCGGTGACATTGAAAATTTTACCCAGGGTTTCCGGTCCGACTGGAACCTTGATGGGTTCGCCGGTGTCGGAGACCTCATCGCCTCGTTTTAAGCCGTCGGTTGAAGACAAGGCAATGGCGCGGATTTTTCCAGGTTCAAGATGTTTGGCGACCTCGAGGATTGTTTTTCCGTTTTTGCCGTTGATCTCGAGGGCGTTTAGAATAGCTGGGAGTCTGGTGTTTTCTTCAAACTCGATATCAACAACGGGACCAATGATTTGAATAATTTTACCTGTAGTCATGTTTTTTTGGTGATTGAGTTAGCGGTTATTTTCGAGCGCGTTCTGAGTTGAAGTTATCTCAATAAGCTCTCTCGTGATAGTCGCTTGGCGGGCTTTATTGTATTCAATCGTTAGGTTTTTGGCCAGGTCTTCGGCGTTGTCGGAAGCGGTTTTCATAGCCACCCTTCGGGCAGAGTGCTCGGAAGCGTTGGCTTCGAGGATGAGATGGTAAATTTGCATTTTGATTAAGTGGGGAAGGAGTTGGTTTATAGCGGACTCTGGCGTTGGTTCGAAGATGTATTCAATTTCTTCGTGGTTTTCGCTATTCCCGTTTTTAAAGTCGGCGTACTTACCGTGTTCGGGGACCAATTCTTTTATGGTTTCTCGGATTTTTTGAAAATCTACTGGTAGAATCTGTCTCGAGAGGGTTTCCTGCTTAAGGGCTGTTTGGAAGTGGGTGGAGACGGTTATGACCCTGTCCCATTCACCGTTCACAAAACCTTCGACAATCAATTTTGATATAGGTTCCACTTCCTCCGGCTCAATGTAGTCGCCCACCTCGAAGAAGCTTGCGTTCAAGTTCAAATGTTTTCTCAGGGCATAGGCGGTTGATTTTTTTCCGATAGCGATCACAGTTAGGTTTTCACCACTGAACTCTTCTGAATTAATAATCTTGTCGGTGGTTCGAAAAACTTGAGTATTGAAGGCGCCGGTTAACCCTTTGTCAGAGGCAACAATGACGAGGAGGGTTTTTTTTACCGCGCGCTCGATGGTTAAAATATTTGAGATGCTGGAGTTTTTGGAGAGTTTTTGGAGGAGGCGCATAGCTTCAAAGGCATAGGCGCGCGAATTCAGGGCTGTTTCTTGAGCCCGACGCATTTTGGTGGCGGCTACCACCTCCATGGCTTTGGTGATCTGACCGACATTTTTTACCGCCCTGAGTCTTGATTTTGTGGATTGAAGGGATTCCATGACTTTCTTTATGAATTACGAATGGTTTTACTAATATACTAAATGATTCAGTTAGTAACTAGAAGATTTTTTTGAATTCCATGAGGGCGCTCACCAGATTTTTTTCTGTTTCTTCGCTCAATTCATTAGATTTTTGAATAGTGGCGATAACTTTTTCCTTATGCATTTTTTCGAGGAAATCTAAAAACTTAGTTTCGAATTCCTTGATGCGGTTTTTGGGAACGTCGTCCATAAATCCATTGATGCCGGCGTAGAGAACCACCACCTCTTTCTCAAATGAAACAGGTTCTCGATCACTTTGTTTTAGAAGTTCTGCTAAACGTTCGCCGCGTTCGATTTTCTTTTTCGTGTTTTCGTCTAAATCTGAGGCAAATTGAACGAAGGCCTGGAGCTCTCGAAATTGGGCTAGTTCCAGGCGGAGACGTCCGGCTACTTTTTTCATGGCTTTAGTTTGGGCGGATGAACCGACACGGGAAACGGAGAGGCCAACGTTTACCGCCGGGCGCAAGCCTTGGTTGAAAAGGTTTGACTCAAGGTAGATCTGGCCGTCAGTGATAGAGATAACGTTGGTTGGGATATAGGCGGAGACGTCACCGAGCTGGGTTTCGATAATCGGGAGAGCGGTTAGAGAACCACCACCCTTCTCTTTTGAGAGTTTCGCTGCTCTTTCTAGCAAGCGAGAGTGGAGGTAGAAAATGTCGCCTGGATAGGCTTCACGGCCCGGGGGGCGTCTTAAAAGGAGAGAGAGCTCGCGGTAGCTTTGGGCGTGTTTTGAGAGGTCATCGTAGATGACGAGGGCGTCCTTCCCTTTGTCCATGAAGTATTCACCGATAGCGCAACCGGCGAAAGGAGCAAGATATTGAAGGGCGGCTGGAGCGGAGGCTGGGGCTGAGACGACAACCGTATATTTCATAGCTCCGGCGTCTTCTAGGATTTTTACGATTTTGGCTATTTTAGAGTTTTTTTGGCCGACGGCGACGTAGATACAGACGACTTGGGGTCGCCCAATATCTTTAGCTTGGTTTAAAATTGCGTCTAGCGCGATAGCGGTTTTACCCGTGCCGCGGTCGCCTATAATGAGCTCCCTTTGGCCTCGGCCGATTGGAATCATTGAGTCGATGGCTTTGATCCCGGTGTGAACCGGCGTGCGAACGGATTCTCGATCAATGACCGAAGGAGCGGTTTTTTCGAGTGGATAGTTTTCAGCTTTTTCTAGTTTTTTTCCTCTCGAGGAGGATCCGCCTTCCACCGGAGGTGGACTGCCTTTTGGCCAGTCGGCGGAAAAAATAACGCCCTTGTTGTCTAGGGGTTTACCGAGGGGGTCGACGACACGGCCAATAATTTCTTCGCCGACTTTAATTGATAAAACTTGGCCAGTTTGGCGGACGCGGTCTCCGATTTTAACTTTTTCAAAGTTACCGAGGATAATGCTGCCGATTGAACTTTCTTCTAGGTTTGAGACCAGGCAGGGAATGTCGCCGGTTTCGGTTTCAATAATTAAAATTTCCTGACTCAGTGCATTTGGAAGGCCAGAAATTTTGGCAATACCGTCGGAGGCCTCAATGACGATGCCGACATTTTCAACCTCCACATCATGTTTGAAGTTTTCAATTTCTTTTTTGAGTTTTTCTATAATGTCGTAGCTCATACGAAAGTTAAAAGTTTCAAGTTAAAAGTTTTTTAAGTTTTTTTGAAATTTTCATTTAAATAGTTTGTGTAATTTTCTACTTAGTGAGTTATCAATTTCTCGCTCACCGTCTAAAGTAATTCTTACCCCGGCTATCAGGGATGGATTGATGGAAGTTTCCACCCAATCTTTGGGCGAAAATTGTTTCAGGATGGATTTAATTTGAACCTCTTTTGTTTCGCGGGCAAACTCAACTTTGATATGAGAGCCGCCATTTTTCCTTACTTCGGTTTTTTTGAAAACCTCCAGGATCTTGGGAAGTATTTTTTGGTCGCCATTTTTCCTGACCACCTTCAAAAAAGTAGAGATCAGATGTTTCTCGTCTTTAGATTTTTCAAAGATACTCGAGAGAGCTAGGGCGTAATCTTTGGGAGAATACTTCATGTTTTTTCTCCTGAGGAGGATCCGCCATTGGCGAAAATGACTTCGGCGGCGCGACTGATTAACTTTTCGTCGATATACTTGGGGTCGAGCTCAACCATCTTCACGATCGCTTCCTTTATTAGGGTGTTGGCTTTTTCAGTTAAGCGATTTAACTCTTCTTGCTTTTTTTGCTCGGCTACTTGCGCGGCTTCGATCATCACCTCACTGGCTCTGGATTCGGCGTTTTTCAGGATTTCCTCGAAGCGTTTGTCACCCCTTTTTTCTGCCTCACCGATGATTTTTATGGCGTTCTTGTCGGCTTCGGCTAGCTTCTCCTCTTTCATTAGATCGATTTTTTTTAGCCTTTTTTCGATTTCTTCGGCTCCTGCTAAACCGAGCTCGATTTTTCTCCGTCTTTCATCGGTTATTTTTATGAGGGGCTTGTATATTAGGAAGGTTAGAGAGGTGAGTAGGATTAAAAAATTTACTCCTTGCGAGGCGAGGAGTTTCCAGTCTAGCCCTAGCTGGTGAATAAGCTCACTCATAATTTTTAGCTGATATTTTTTACTAGCTTTTTTCTAGACGAACTTTAAGATTAGCGAAACTACAAGCGCGTAGATGGCAATAGCTTCGGCGAAAGCGATAGCTAAGATCATGGCGGTTTGAACTTTTGGAGCGGCTTCTGGATTGCGACCGATAGCGTCGGCTCCTTTTGAACCAATTAGGCCGATGGCAATGGCTGGACAAATAGTCCCTAAGCCCATCACTATAGCGATGGCTAAGAGTTTCATTGCTTCTGGATCCATGTGATTAAAGTGTTTTGTTTTTTTACGACCTTTTAGTGGGTTTCATGTTTTATCGCCATTGCGACAAAGACTAGCGTCAGCATCGAAAAAATGAACGCCTGGATGAATCCCACGAATACTTCTAAGAACAGGAATGGGAGGGGCACTAGATAGGGGACCAGAAAGCCCACTATGAGTAGAAGCACCTCTCCCGCGAAAACATTTCCGAATAATCGGAATGAGAACGACACAATTTTAACAAATTCAGAGAGAAATTCAAGCAGGCCAACGAAGGAGATTACCGGAAAAGGTTTATGGGCGTTAAAGAATTTTGAGAAGTGATTTTTGAAACCGATGGCGAAAATTCCCAGAAGATTGATGCTGATAAGCGAAATTATAGCTAGGGCAATAGTGAAGTTCAGGTCGCTCGCAGGAGCTCTAAAAATAGGGACAAAAGAATGTTTTCCATTGTGTTCTAGGTTTAATCCAACCGGCCCAACAAACGGGAAAAGCCCCAACCAGTTCGAGGTCATTATGAAAAGGAAGATGGTGGCTATGAGGGGCAGATATTTTTCTGACAAACGCCGATCGCCTAAAACCGAATCCATGAATTTCAAGATCTGCTCTAGTAAAAGTTCAAAGATACTCTGGATTTTTCCAGGTACGAGGTTGATTTTCCTTTTAATAATTAACCCTAGGGATAGCAGGACTAAAAGGCTAACGATCGCGAGGAGAAGGGCGTTCGTAACCGGCCATGAGCCAATGCGGAATATTTCCTCTGCCCTAAGTGATATTTCATTCATGTTTATGGTAATCAAAGGGCGCTTTGAACCAATTCCTGGTTCCAAGCGCCCGGTTTAGGCGTTGCGGACGAAGAGTTACCCCAGTCATCCGTTGGCGGCCCCAGGTCCATGGGTAGCCAATCAAAACCGTGAACGCCTAGAGAATACGCGGTGATTATAGCTTAATTTTGGTTTTCGGTAAAGCAATTTGACGTAGTTTGGTTTTGGGGATTATGATTAGCGCGGTTATTTCACCTACAAAAAGGAGCAGGCGATGTCGTCGAAGTTAGTAGGGGATTCAGCTGTTCACCATGTTCCGCACCAGATTTTTCCAGAGGACCTGAACTCGCATAGAACGATCTATGGCGGGAGAGTAGTTGAGTTGGCGGACAGATTAGCCGGACATGTGGCTCAAAGGCATAGCGGCAGAGTGTGCGTGACGCTTTCGGCTGATTCGATAAGATTTTTAGCCCCGGCGGTGATGGGCGAAACTCTGGTTTTCAAAGCGTCAGTGAATCGTGCCTGGCACACGTCGATGGAGGTTGGTGTAAAAGTTTTGGCTGAAAACTACCAAACTGGAGAGAGCCGACACATTGTTTCCGCGTATTTTACTTTCGTGGCAGTTGACGAGAGCATGAAGCCAATAGCTATTCCAGAGATTTTGCCAGAGAGCAATGAAGAACGCATGCGATTTAACGAGGCTCAAGCGCGACGGGAGCAACGTTTGTTGCTTCAGGGAAAGAAGAAATAAATTTTTGACCCCCAGTTTTTCTGGGGGTTTTAGTTGGGAGGAAAAAACCCGAACATTTTTGTGTTCGGACTGAATTTATATGCCCAAGTACCAAACCAAATCCACGGGCGTTAGCCTGTGGATGAGGGGCATGTCCGAACGAAGTTCGGACAATCTTTTCGGAGATTGAACCAAAAGAAAACCCCGTCCGTGAGGGCGGGGAGTTTTATTTCAGTCAAAAATATTGACAAGATATTCGTCGATCTCGCGTTGGGGGAAATCGTAAAAATATTTATTATCGTTATGAAGCTTGGTTGCGAGGGCTACGCCTACGAAGCGCCAGTGCCAAGGTTCGAATTGGTAGTAGATGTTATTTGGCGGGTAGGAGAGCACATACCCGTATTGGTAGGCGTTTTCAGTTAACCACTTGTAGCTATTGGTTTTCTCAAATCCAAGGAATACTTCTTTGGTTTCCAGGGAGTTAAAGTCTA
>JBBTYR010000019.1:0-5035 GCA_038078595.1 Patescibacteria group bacterium | reverse complement strand
TTTTTGATTTGGGCCTCGTAAAGTTGGTTTTTGCTTTGCTCGTTTTGCAGGGCTTCAGCGAGGGCGGTGTTTTCTTTTTCAAATAGTAAGAGCTTATTTTGATTAATTGAAAGGATTTGTTCTAGTCTGAATATTTTTGATTCATTAAATTCCCAGTAACGGTATCCACCGTAGGCGAGGAGAGCCACTATGACAATCATTAAACCGGTTACCAGGTGGACGATTTTTACTTTGGGTGGTTTCACGGATTTAATTTTAACACACCCAAACCCAGCTTTCATCAATATTCTTGATTTGGTCCTCGCTTGGAACAAAAACCAAACTTTTTTCACTAAAATCAGACTGTTCCGGAATTTTGATTTTTTACTCCGGCTATTCTAGTATTTAAGTGAATTTATATAAACGGGCACTTGTCGCCCAATAATCAAAATATTATAAAAACAAACCCATGAATACTATGTCTTTTGGAAAAGTAGCCGCTCTAATCGGAGGCGTTGCCGTGCTCGGGATTATAGCCGCCTCTTTGGGCGGCGTCTTTAATAATCAGTTTGCCGATGGTGGAGTTGATGTGCGGAATACCGCTTGCGAGGATTTGGCTTCGGCGCGGCGGGCAATCACGGACGAATTGATTCAACGAAAGCAGGCGGCGCAAGAGGCGCTCGACGCGGAGCGGGAAGCGATAAGCGATATTTATTGGGATAAAAATCGAGCGCTCGAAACGGAGTACCACGCGTGTATCTCGCGAGCGTTGACCGCTGATCCATGCAAGAAACCATTTGAAGAAGTGGGCCGATTATATGAAGAGATAATGGCAGACTTTGATGCCGGTAAAGGTTTTAACGAAGCAAAGTTTAATGAGCGGGAGGCAGCAAAGAAGAAATACAACGACTGCGTAGAAGGGACGCGCAAACCAGATTTCTATAAAGAAAAAGAAACCGTATGTGATGCCGCGCTCGCCAGCGGCCGAGAAGCTAATCAAGTTGATCGTCAGGCAAAAGAAGCAGTGGCAAAAACAAAGTACGACGAGGCTACCCTGAAAGCGCAGTCTGCGTATCAAGAGAAGTCCGTGCTACTCGATGCCATAGAGAAGAAATGCAACGAGCTGGGTGGGACATCAAACGTAGGTATCGGCTCAATTACGACGGGTGGAACGGGAACTCCCATTCAACAAAATAGTTCAGCGTGCACCGGTGTTTTTGGCGGCAATAATCCTGATATACAGCGACAGGTATCGGATCTGGAAAATCAATTACAGAAAGCCAAAGCAGCGGGGTTGAGAGAGGGGCTCTCCGGTATGGATTATATCCAGGGGGCGCTTGATAGGTTAAGGCAGGAATTAAAGGATTCAGAGAGAACATGTAAGGTGGATGCTGATTGCGGCAATCCGGAGCCGGTGTGTTGTAGCGGAAAACAGGTGGGTCGGGCATTTTGCGATGCCGGCGTGTGTTCTTCGGAAAAGAAAGATTGCGTTGATCCGGAAATCTGCGCGGGTAAGCCGGCGCAGTGTGTGGCGCCAGACACCGGAGTGCAACAGCAAGACGGCGTGTACATTAGTCGGACCATTCCGGAAGCTGGTTCGTGCTCACAGAATTTACAAGTGTTGAATTTGGCGCAGGCCACACCCGATTCGAATCGCTATGCGATTGTTGGGAATATTCCGAATTGGCTGCATATCGATAAACCTGGCGGAGCGTTGCCTGGATCGGTGAACGTGACGTATTCATGTAACACGGTTCAGAAATTTGGGCCTGGGGTTTATAACGTGAACGGCAGTATCACTGTTTACAACGCGGCCAACGAGCTTATAAACACGATTCCGCTCAACGTTTCGATAACTGTGACGGCGGCGGAGGGGTTGATTGAGGTGATTGAATACAAAGGAAAATATTTGCCAATTAGTCAGTTGATTATCGAGAGCGAAGAGGGGTGTACGGCTGAACACTGGCACGCGGCGCAGGGGGTTGTGACCGCAACCGACGGAACTAAAGTGTCCGATCCGGGGCCGCAGTGCGGCTACGGTAAAGTGAAAGACAGGCCAGTCAAAAAGGTCCCCGCTCCGAACGTGAGCGCGCCAGCAGGAAACGTTGAGGTTAGAGGGCTCGAGTTTTTGAAAAACCAATAGAACTTATTTAAAAACCATCTAAGCGTCTCTGTTTTTTGTTTTGGAAAAAGAAAACCCCGCATTAGACGAAACGAGGTTTTCGTATTTTGTGCGAGGTGTTAGTGGACGACCGTTGGTATCTTTCCGGCCGCCCTGTCTTGCTCCGAGATAATTTCAAAGTGGTGAGACTCGGACAGGGGGACGAAGTCTTCTCTGCCGTCATCAAATCGAATTTGATAGCAAGGACGAGCTTCCAGGCCCTCAGGGGTGGCGAACACTACTCCCATGATCTCCGCAGGCTTACCAGCCTGGAAGGAAAATCTGTGAGTTCCTACCAAGAATGCTTTTTGGTCCATCTTAGAAACTCCTCTCGTTTTGGGTCCAGAATAACTTTTTGGACAGCAACATTACTAAAGAGCTCAACAAAACCAATATCTAACTTAAGTTTCTGGAGGCCTGAAAAATGACTTGATGTGTCTGTGCCTGAATACTGATAAGTTAGAATCTACTAGAGATACGAGATACTGGCTTAGTTGAGCTCTAAATGTCTCAAATAAAGAGGCATTTAACCCCACTGGTGTTCAGTGTAGCATACTGCTGTTGGTTTGTCAAATGGGGCTTTCGGGGTGGGGGAACGGGTGATTTTTTAATTATGTTTTGCCCTTAATAACTTTGTAATGTAACTGGATGGTATTTGGATTGAGATTTTTAGTTCCCAACAATCCTAACTCAATCTCAAAATCTTCTTCGGCGAAGAGTTTTATGCCCTTCCCAAAGATTAAAGGTTCTACGTCGAGATAAATTTCATCAATTAAGCCGTCTTTTATAAAAGAGGTGTTTAGCTCACCCCCGCCGGCTAGAAAGGCGGTGCTAAATCCTTTTTGCTCTAGCATCGCTAGAACTTCTTGTGGTGATTGGGTGGTTA
The DNA here is from genome assembly GCA_038078595.1 of Patescibacteria group bacterium. Taxonomy (GTDB): domain Bacteria; phylum Patescibacteriota; class Minisyncoccia; order UBA6257; family 2-01-FULL-56-20; genus VMFW01. Next base: position 2,009 of record JBBTYR010000019.1, on the reverse strand, counting down.
TGACAACTTTGTCTGCCCAGGTGTTTTCTATCGGGTGATGGGAGGCGACGATATTTAACGCATCGGGGAAGGGGAAATAGCCGGATTTTGAGGCGGCGAGATAAGTATTTCTGCCCATAATGATGTTACCAGCGTTTTTACTTTGTTCGTAAAAACCCTTCAAGTCTTCTTCCGAAGTCCACTCCGAATCGCCGTTTGATTTGGCGATGTAGCCGTTCGGGGTAATGCCCATGTAAAGAACGGTTTTCATAGCTTTATTGTAGCAGAAAACTTCACGAATGTGTGGCGCTTGTTGCATAGTATTTTTAACTAATGTTAGGCTTAAGCCAGCAATCGGGCCTACATAAAAACAAAGGAAAAGGGGAGATAAGACTATGGTGGAGTTGCCGAAAGTTGCCGTCCGCGGATTGGATCGCGGAGTGATACTTATCCAGGGAGGCATGGGCGCGGGTGTATCGCTCGCGCGTCTTGCTGGAGCCGTTGCACTTAGGGGTGGCGTCGGAACAGTATCCTTCATTGCCCTAGACAGGATGGTTGAAAAAAGAATTGGCCGCAAGGTAAGCCATCTTGAAGCGGCCAAGCTTGAGATTGAAGAAGCGAGGCGACTATCAGGAAACAGGGGCGTAGTTGCTATTAATTGCATGGTCCTGATTGAAAAGACCTATATTCCTTCTATTGAGGGCGCAATTGAAGGAGGAGTGAACGCCATCATTGCGGGTGCAGGTTTGCCGATGACTTTGCCGGAGATAGTGGGAGATGCGCAGGTGGCGCTTATCCCAATTGTTTCTTCCGCTCGAGCATTAGAACTTATCTGTCGCCGCTGGAACCAACGTTACAACCGGATACCAGACGCAGTGGTTCTTGAGGGACCGCTTGCAGGTGGACACTTGGGTTTTAACGCCGAAGATATTTCCAAACCCGAGTTCCGGCTCGAAGAACTTTTTGGGCCAGTGAAGGAAGTGGCTCAGAAAAACGGAGACTTCCCGGTTGTCGTAGCAGGTGGTGTTTATGCGCGCGAAGACATAGTGCGATGGGTAAACGCTGGAGCTGATGGTGTGCAAATTGGCACTCGATTTGCCGCAACGGATGAAAGTGGCGCATCAGAAGAGTTCAAGCGTGCTATTGTTGCCGCGAGAGAGGAAGATATCGAGGTTGTGACGAATCCGGGATCGCCAGCAGGTATGCCTTTCCGCATCATCCGAACCTCGCCCGGATATCTGCAAGCGCTTGCACATGAAAGGCCGCTTCTCTGTGACAAGCACTACCTACTTCACAGGGGCGAGGGTGGTCGTATGACTTGCCTTGCGCTAGAAGGCTACGAAGCTTTCTGTATTTGCAACGCGCTTTTGAGCGCAGTAAACTGTAACGACACCGCAGATCTTCCGATTTTTACCGTGGGGACAAATGCATCTCGCGTGGACCGTATTCTTTCTGTAGACGAATTAATGGACGAGCTCACTGGAGTAACGCCATGAATTCACCCAAATCAAAAATTCGACGCCTGGTTCAAATATGAACTGGGCGTTTTTTTTCGCGATAAATTTTTTCTAAAAACCTTCTAAGTTTTCTACTGGCTCCAGGAACATGATGTTATTATAACCACCCTTTCCGATGCCGAATATATGAAAAATCTATATAACAGTTACAATTTTTTAAAACAGATGAGGAGAGAGGAAAATCTAGTCTAAAACATTAAAGCGTTAGAATCGTAATCCACGCAAAACCTACAAGTCGAAAACACGTAAAACAATCAAAGTATGATTTAAGAACGCAAAAAGTAAAAACAATTTAGATAAAAAAATCCTGTCGTATGAATAATTATTTTCTATGAAGAAAAGTTAATACTCGCCGTCGATCGGCGGGAAAATCTCGCTTAGATACCCAAAGAATATGTCGAAAATACGGTATATAAATTAGTTAGTCCCTCGATATTTAGATTGTCTTATCCTATCTGGTGTTTGCGTTAAAACTCCACCCGCAAGGCTTTTGGCATCTTTTTGAGTAGCTTT
>JBBTYR010000018.1:0-17793 GCA_038078595.1 Patescibacteria group bacterium | reverse complement strand
TTCGGCGCCCTATCCTTATCTTCGGCTCGACAAAGCGAAAATATCGTCCATTCAGTTTTTGGATTCGCCAAAATCATCCCGCCCATCCAAATCGTCTCATCATCCGGATGCGCCACTATTACGAACGCCCTTCCTTTCTTAAAGATCGGGGTAATCACCTAAAGATTCTAACAATAAATTTTACAAACCCTAATTTCCACAGGCGCCCTTGCCAAAACAAAAGTCCGTACGCTAAAATTAATCTAGCCTCACTAACAACTCTTCATATTTTCGAAACAATTCACCCGGTTGCAATGACCGGAGGAGGGATCCCATGCAAGGCTCGCAAGATCAAGACCGTAGCAAATCCGCCCAAGCGAAGAAAAGTCATCGTCGGCTGAGCGACGAAGACAAGCGCAAAGTCTTCGACATTGTCGCGGGGAAAATGACTCCAGACGACCGCGACCCGCAAGAAGTTATCCGAACCACCTACCGTGGTAACGAAACTCGATGGTGCCACGACATGATCCGCAATCACGACATCAAACTCTAACCCCACTCACCCTCAAGCCCTGGAGCCGCCCTCGTTCGCGAAGGCGGCTTTTATTAATCCTACCACCCCTTTCACCCTGAGCGAGTGATCAATTCCCAAGAAGCTCTCGGAAGGATTTCAATCCGCAAGCGAACCTTTTGTTTCAAAAGAGCTCGCGCAGTTAGCAAAAGCTGGGCTTTTTCGGAGAAAAATTTTGCTAACGAGCGGCAGGCGGGCATTTGTCGCTGGAACAACTGAACCGCCGGTCTTTTGAAACAAAATGGTGAGCAACCCTTGCTAAAAATCACCAAATTGCTAGAATAATCCTCACATGCGAAAGTATCCAGGACTGATCCTGTCTTTTATTTTTGTCGCGACCATTATCGCTGGCTTTTTTGTTTATCCGGGAACCTTTGGGCTGAAAACCCGACCTTGGCGGCTTGGCCTCGACCTGGTCGGCGGGAGCCACCTCATTTACGAAATAGATTTAACTAAAATCCCAGGCGCCGATCAAAGTTCGGTTGTAAACGGTTTGCGCGACGTCATTGAACGTCGTGTCAACCTCTTCGGCGTCAGCGAACCACAAGTCTTTACGGCTAAATCTGGAAACAAAACCAACCTCATCGTCGAAATCGCCGGTATCACCGACATCAACCAAGCCATTCGCCTTATCGGGGAAACACCTCTTTTGGATTTTAGAGAAGTAGTCGAAAACGGCTCGAGCACCACCTTTGTAACCCCTGAAACTCCCTTGACCGGCCAATACATTACAAGCGCCCAACTCACCTTTGATCAAACCACCGGCGCCCCGCAAGTTTCCATAAGCTTTAACGATGAAGGCTCAAAAATATTTGAAAATCTAACTGAAAAGAATGTCAACAAACCAATCGCCATATTTTTAGATGAAGGTTTAATCGAGGCGCCGGTTGTCCAGCAAAAAATCACTGGCGGCCAAGCCGTTATCACCGGCCGCTTTACTGTAAGCGAAGCGAGGACCCTGGTGGAACGTTTTAACGCTGGCGCCCTGCCCGCTCCCATTACGCTCATAAACCAGCAAACCGTGAGCCCCGGCCTCGGCAACGACTCCCTCCAAAAAGCCCTCACCGCCGGCGCCATCGGCACTCTCATAGTCATGCTCTTTATGCTTGTTTACTATCAATTTTTCGGCGTCTTTGCCGCCGTCGCGCTTATTATCTACTCGCTTCTCACATTAGGACTTTTCAAGCTTATCGGGGTCACTATGACCTTAGCGGGCCTGGCTGGCTTCATCCTCACAATTGGCATGGCCGTTGATGCTAACATTCTTATCTTTGAGCGGGTTAAAGAAGAGACCAAAAAGGGACTATCAAGAATGTTCGCCATTGAAGAGGGGTTCAAGAAGGCTTGGCCGTCCATTCGGGACTCAAACATCTCAACCATCATTACCGCCGTTATTCTCTATTTCTTTACCTCTAGTTTCATCAAGGGTTTTGCTCTAACACTTTTAATTGGGGTTCTTGTGAGCATGTTTTCGGCTATCACGACCACTAGACTCCTTCTAAAAGTCTTCGCCAAAAACCAACCCGCCACTAAAAACTAAAACCCGTCTAGACATGAATCCCATTAGAAAATTAACAGTCACTAAAACCTATGCAAATTATGCTTACCTTAATAAACATTGGCTCGTCGAATCAATATCAAGTTTAATTTTCTAAACGGGATGAACATTATCGGTCACAAAAAACTATTCTTATCGTTCTCCCTTATCATTACCCTCCTATCGATAGCCTCGATAGTCGCTTTTGGCTTCCATCAGGGGATAGATTTTAAAGGCGGGACTCTTTGGCAGTTAAGAATCGCAGAAGGAGAGCCAAACTTCAAAGAGATAGACGGCTTCTTAAAAGAAAACTTAAAAAATGTCGGCGAAATCCGCCTAAGCTATAACCAATCCGAAAATATTTTTATCGCCCGCTTCGGAGTCGCGAGTGAAGCCGAACATCAAGAGTTCCTAAAAGCGGTGCTCGCTAAATATCCCACGGCCAACGAATTAAGTTTCGAATCCATCGGGCCGTCGGTTGGCGAGAAACTAAGAAAAAACGCGCTTGTAGCCATCGGTTTGGTTCTGGTCGGGATTTCGCTTTTCATCGCCTTCGCTTTTAGAAAAACATCACGACCAATTAGTTCCTGGAAGTATGGTTGGGTCACCCTCCTCACCCTCTTTCACGACATCATCATTCCGGCCGGACTCCTAGCTTACCTCGGCTATCTTGGCAAAGTTGAAATTGATTCTAACTTCGTGGTTGCCCTCTTAGTCGTCATGGGTTTTTCCGTCCACGACACCATCGTCATCTTCGACCGGATCCGAGAAAACCTCCTTCATAGCCGTGGCAAAACAGACTTTGCGGAAATCATTAATACAAGCGTCAACCAAACAATCGCCCGATCCATCAATACCTCGCTGACCCTCATCCTGGTTCTTTTAGCGCTTTTCTTCTTCGGGCCAATTACTCTCAAGTACTTTGTCCTCACCCTTCTCGTTGGAGTTACAACTGGGGCTTATTCTTCAATATTCGTTGCAAGCCCTCTTCTCCTAATCTGGCAAAACCTGAAAAAGCCAGCCTAAACCTAATCTTTATCACCCCCACTTGACAAAATAACTAAGGCGTAGTAGAATAGGGTGTCAGCTATGCTTATACCCAATTGTCACTATTTGACTTATTTTTCAAGTCAGTATACAATGGGATAACAATAAAAACATGGGAGCTATCACAAAAGTCTTTAACTCAATATTCGCCGATCTAAGCCCCAGGGGAAGAGAGGTCATTGTCGGCCGCTTTGGCCTTTCTGGGCCAAATTCAGAGCCACAAACTCTGGCCGCTCTGGGCAACAAGTACGGCATTACTCGCGAGCGTGTCCGCCAAATCGAAGCGGCCGGCTTAAATTTACTGAAAGAGAAAATCGCCCACAACAAAGATTGCCAAGCCATTTTAACTAAAGGCAAAAAAACCCTTGAATCAGTGGGTGGTGTTATTAGTGAAAACATCCTCTTGAAACAGCTAAATTCTGGTGACGATAGCATCACTAAAAACCAATTAGCTCTCCTTCTTGAATCTTCAAAGAATTTTCATTTCCACGATGAAGATCAAAATTATCGCTCTTTTTACTTTCAGGATCGAAAGAATTTGGACAACCTCAATAAATTTGTTGTGCAGCTAGTTAAATTTCTAAAACCGCAGAAAGAAGTTGTACTGGCCGGAAACTACGAAAACTTTTTCGTCAAATTTATAAAAGCGGAAAAAATCAACGAAAACCACGCGAGGAATTTCGTCGCCATCTCCAAGAAGGTTTTTTCAAACCCCTATAATGATACCGGCTTAGCCGAATGGCCAGAGATTAAACCTCAAAATATCCGCGATCGGATTTATTTGGTGCTAAAAAAGTCTGCGGAACCCCTGCACTTTGAGCAAATCACCAGCCTTATCAACGAAGTTAAGTTTGATAAAAAGGTTGCCCTAGCTCCAACCGTTCATAATGAGCTCATTAAAGACAATCGATTTGTTCTGGTCGGTCGGGGCATCTACGGCCTAACCGAGAAGGGCTATAAACCCGGTACGGTTCAGGAGGTCATTAAACGCATTCTTAAGCAAAATGGACCAATGAACACTAAGCAAATTTCCTTAGCGGTTCAAAAAGAGAGGATCCTGAAGCAAAACACCATCCTCGTTAATCTCCAAAACCGAAAATTCTTCGAGCGCTTAGGAGACGGTACCTACCAGATCCGAGAAGCGTAACCAAGGTAATTAAGTATAAATTAACGAAAAAGGGCCTAAGATTTTTTGGCCCTTTTTCGTTTTGAAACAGTTTGCTAAAATTAAAGAAATGATTCCTAATTTACCGGAACCGATCGTAATGATCCTTAAAAACATGGGTGTGATCTGGAGCAACGTTTGGTGGATAGTTTTGCCCGCTTTATTTGCGCCCTTCTTCTGGTATTGGTGGAACTACTACATTCATTACAAATGGCTCGTCGCGATCAGGTGGAAGCTGCTCGAAATAAAGATCCCCAAAGAGATCTTGCAAACACCGAGAGCTATGGAACAAATTTTCGCGGCCGCTCACGCTCCTTATTCCTACGGCCTGCGCTTCCTAGAAATCCACTGGGAAGGAAAGGGGGAGTATTTTATGTCTTTTGAATTTGTAAGTCTTGGGGGTGAAATTCATCTTTATCTAAGAACTCCGGCTCAATTCCAGAACCTAATGGAATCAGCCATCTATTCGCAATATCCCAACGCGGAAGTAAGCGAAGTGGACCCAAACGACGACTACGTCAGAAAGATGCCTAAGGTCATGCCCAATAAAGTTTTTCAAACCCACGGCCTTGAATTCGTTCTCCAAAAAGAAAGTTGCTACCCAATCCGAACTTACATTTCATTCGAAGACCCTGTTGAAGAAAGGCGAGTCGACCCAATCTCGGCCTTAACCGAACTAATGTCGAAGCTAAAATCCGAAGAACAAATTTGGGTTCAATTTTTGATTCGTCCCACAGGAGGGGATTGGAAAGACGAATGCGACGAGTTGGTCAATAAGATGATGGGGCGAGATAAAAAGGCCAAAACTCCTTCCCCGCCTCTCTTCGGTGTCACCCTTCAGGAAGCCGTTCGTTCCCCGTTCGAACATCCATCTCTCGAAGCAAAAAAAGAGGAAAGAAAGAACAACGACTTCAAATTTCTCATACTTTCACCGACTGAAAAAGAAGCCCTCGAGGGCATCGAACAAAAAACTGCTAAACTTGGATTCGAAACCACCTTACGATTCATATACGTAGATCATCGCGACAGCTTTAGTCGCGATAACGTCATGGGCGTTATGGGTGTCTTCAGGCAGTTTAGTACCCAAAACTTAAACCTCTTAAGGCCCTACAAGCCGACCATGACAGCGGCTGTTCACGGCCTATTCAAGGAAACTCGGCTTAACTATCGACGTCGCGTTATCTTTGAACGCTACCGCGACCTTTCAATGTCTCCCAAAAAACCAACTCCCATTCTGAACATTGAAGAGCTGGCCACTATTTGCCACTTCCCAATCACTGCGGTTACCTCGCCTCAACTCCAAAGAATTGAGTCTAAAAAAGGAACCCCGCCACCGAATTTACCAATCCTAGAGGACGAAAGACAATATGAATAAAAAAGATCAAGAAGAGTTAACCATCCTCGGCCAAGCCAACTTTAGAAGCTCTAAAAAAGTTTTCGGCATTAAACTCGACGATCGCCGACGCCATATTTATATTGTTGGAAAAACCGGGTCTGGAAAATCAACCCTGCTCGAAAATATGGCCATCGACGACATTCGCGCCGGCCGGGGGGTGGGCGTTGTTGATCCTCACGGCGAGTTCGCCGAGAGAGTTCTTGATTTTGTCCCAGAAGAAAGAGTGGATGATGTGATTTACGTGAACCCCGCCGACCTCGATTTTCCGATCGCCTTTAATCCACTAGAACAAGTTGGCACTGAATTTCGGCACTTGGTTGCTTCCGGCATTATGGGCGTTTTTAAAAAAATCTGGCCCGACGCCTGGTCTGCCAGGATGGAGTACATTCTAAACAACACACTCCTCGCGCTTCTCGAATATCCCAACTCCACCCTCCTTGGAATCATGCGTATGTTCTCGCAACCAGAGTATCGAAAAAAAATAGTTTCTGGCCTTAAGGACCCTGTTATCAAAGCCTTTTGGGCAGAAGAATTTGCTCGCTACAATCAGCGTTTCGAAACCGAAGCCTTAGCCGCCATCCAAAACAAAGTTGGCCAATTCGTTTCCAATCCGCTCATCAGAAACATTCTTGGCCAATCAAGCTCGGTCTTGAAAATGCGAAAAATCATGGACGAAGGAAAAATTCTTGTTGTGAATCTTTCCAAGGGCCGGATGGGTGAAGACAACTCTGCTCTTTTGGGAGCCATGATCATCACCCGTCTCCAGCTAGCTGCTATGTCTCGGGTAGATGTGCCCGAAGAAAAACGCCGTGACTTTTTCCTGTACGTAGACGAATTTCAAAACTTCGCTACCGACTCATTCGCCAGTATATTGTCCGAGGCTAGAAAGTATCACCTAAGCCTCACCCTGGCTCATCAATATATCGGCCAGCTAGATGGCGGCGAAAACACTCACGTTAGAGACGCCATCTTTGGTAACGTTGGCACCCTGATTACCTTCCGAGTTGGTGCCGTCGATGGAGAATTCTTAGAAAAAGAGTTCATGCCGGAATTTGTTCAGAACGACCTTGTTAACCTCGCCAAATACAATGTTTATCTTAAGTTGATGATTGACGGCATGGCCCAGCGACCGTTTTCAGCCGAAACTATTCCGCCGCCCAGACAACCACTTATTTCTTACCGCGACGTTATCATAGAAAATTCTCAAAGAAAATACGGCACTCCTAGAAAAATAGTTGAAGAGAAAATCAACGCCGAATGGAGTGCGGGCGCTCAGGGTGTTGAAGAAAAAATTAGTCGTCGTGACGAACAACCTCTCTCGGAAATTCTAAAGCCAAAACCGGTGCGGGAGGGGGAATTTAAATATCAAGAGAAAAATCAAAAGCCAGCTAGCCCGAACTGGCCCATTTCATCCTCACCCAAACCAGTTACCCCCGAAACTAAGCCCGATATCAAGCCCATCGTTAATCAAGCCTCCAGACCAGAGAATCGACCTACCCCAAGAGAACCACGAGCTGATGTATCAAAACAATCGGAAGCAACCCCCTTGGTTCTTCCAAAAAGAGAACCGTCGCTACTATCCCCACCAAACTTACCTCCAAGACCCAGAGAATTGCCTCGCCCACCAAAAATCGAAATTGATCTTGATGGCCTAAGAAGCTCAATCAGTGAATCACTCACGAACGCCGCAAATGAGAAAAAGGAGGAGACTCCGATCGAAAAGAAACTCCTAGAGCACCACAAACACGAAAATGGACCAGAAAAAAAAGAGGGTAACTTCGAAGAAACATAGGGTTAGTTTTGATATCATCACCATCTTCCCTAAAATACTGGATTCCTACATCGACGAATCTCTAATCAGTCGCGCCGTAAAATCGCGCTTGATCAAATTCAAAACCCACGATCTACGCATGTACAGCTCTGATCGGCACAAAAAAGTAGATGACACTCCCTTTGGCGGCGGTCCGGGAATGGTTTTAAAAGTTGAACCAATCTACAAAGCCGTAAAAGCAATCAAAAAAACCCGAGGCTCTCGAATCATCCTCTTTTCGGTTCGAGGAAAAAAACTTGATAGTGCTACCGCTAAACGTTTATCAAAATACAACCAACTAATTCTAATCTGTGGACGCTACGAAGGTGTCGACGAGAGAGTATCGAGCCATATTGCCGACGAGGAAATTTCACTCGGGGACTATGTGTTATCCGGCGGTGAACTCCCGGCTATGGTTTTAATCGAAGCCGTCAGTCGCTATTTACCCAGTTTTTTAGGTAAATACGAATCACTCGAGGAAATCAAAGGCTCATACCCTACCTACACCAAGCCCGCAGAATTCGAGCCTAAAAAAAAGACAAAATGGAAAGTTCCACCCGTCCTTCTCTCTGGTAACCATAAAAAAATTCAGGAATGGCGATTCGACAAAAAGTTAGCTACTGGGGGTTAAGTTTTTTGCTTGGAGTTTTTTCGGCCTCGAGCGGATGGAATTTTTATTTAACCTCTCTGGTTTTTTTGATCGGGCTTTTTATATTGCGGAACTTTTTAAAAACCGGTGTTGATCAAAACAGCAAACACTCTCACATTCGCAAGGTTGCAGGGGATTTTTTGGTGGCTGGATTTGCCTTTCTAACGTTTGGATTTTTTTATTTTTACCTTTTTACAAACTTCACTAACGGGATGGAAAATATACCCATCGGAAGACTAGCGACTACAAGCGGCATTGTTATTAAAAATCCAGAAGAAAAAGAGACTTACCAAAAACTCACCATCGAACTTCAAGCTCCAGAGCGAGGGAAAATTATCGTTCTCACAGACCCCTTGATTCGTTTTGACTACGGCGACAGAGTTAAAATTGATGGCAAAATTGAAAAGAGCCAATTCAAAAACCAGTCACCAATTTCATTCTTCCCAAAAATTGAGTTACAAGTTAAAAACCAGGGCCATTGGTTAAAAACCCAACTCTATAGTCTAAAAAACCATCTAATCGGCCAATTCAAAAAGCAACTTAGTCGAGACAAATCCGCGCTAGTAGCCGGCATCACCTTTGGCGAAAAGTCCGAGTTCAGTGAAAAACTAAAAACAGATATGGCTCGAAGCGGAGTGACTCACATCGTAGCCCTCTCTGGTTACAACATCGCCATATTAGCTCTAGCCATTGAGCGCTCTCTAAAGAAACTGGTTTCTCGCCAAAAACGATTCTACGTTACGCTTGGACTGATTTTTCTTTTTGTAATCATGGTCGGTGGTGAAGCCTCGGTGGTTCGAGCCGCCATTATGGGTTCTCTTATCTTGCTAGCCGGGCACGTCGGCCGAGCGCACGACACCCTTCATATCATCATTCTAACCGCCCTCGCAATGGTTCTAGTGAACCCCGGAGTTTTAGCTTTTGATATTGGATTTCAGCTTTCATTTTTGAGTTTACTTGGAATTGTTTATCTGGAACCAGTTTTAAAAAAATTACTTCGCTTAAAAGACAAAAAAGAGGAAAGTTTCCTGGCTTGGCGCGAAAATAGCGTCACTACTATCGCCGCTCAACTAGCAGTCATCCCAATCCTCGTTTTAAACTTTAATCAATTTTCCTTAACTGCTATTCTCGCGAACACTTTCATCCTGATTACTATTCCCCTCACGATGTTTTTAGGATTCTTACTCGCCGCCCTAAGCTCAATTTCATTTTTCCTGGGATTTTTCGTTGCCCAACTAGTAAACCTTCTTACTTTTTATCAACTGGCCCTCATCAAGGTTTTCTCGTTAATTTACCTTCCAATTCCCGGCGGTCAGTTTCTAAATCACGCTATTGTCTTTATAATTTATTACGGGGTTCTGTTAGCGCTTGCTTCACAAAATCATGAAAAATCTTAGCTGGGTAGTCGTTCTAGCCGTAGTCGGCCTCAATTTGTTTGTTTGGGCACAGATAATTTTTTTGGATCGATCCATTTCGCCAAAAATATATTTTCTAAACGTCGGGCAGGGCGATTCAACTCTTGTTGAATTTCCGACAGGCGTTCAGATCCTAACCGACGCCGGGCCATCCAAAAAGGTCGTGGGTGAGTTGGGTAAAATTTTGGGCGAAACCGATCACTACATAGACCTAGCCATCATCACCCATCCTCAACTCGACCATTTTAACGGCTTTAACGAAATTTTAGAGCGTTACGAGGTCGGGGCCTTTATTGTGAACGGCCGCGAAGTCGATCTGCCGGAGTGGAAAAGTCTGGTCGCTAAAATTAGCGAAAGGAAAATTCCGGTTATCATCTTGGCCGCAACCGACAAAATTAAAAATGCAGAGAACAAAATTGAAATCCTCTCACCAGACCAAAACTTTATTCAAAGCGGCGAACTAAATGACACCTCTCTCGTGGAACTGATTCAAATCAAAAACTTAAAACTACTCCTAACCGGCGATATCGGCCAAAACGTAGAGAAGTATTTAGTTAAAAAATTAGGTTCCCAACTCAAAACTGATATTTTAAAAGTTGCTCACCATGGTTCCAAGTTTTCCTCAAGCAACGAATTCCTGGGAGTCGTGAACCCTAAAGTTGCCGTTATCGAAGTGGGGGATAACCGTTACGGCCATCCCACCCCGGAAGCCATACAAAGACTATCAGAGGCAAACATTCTCAAGATCTTAAGAACCGATCAAGATGGCACCATAAAAACCTTGACCGAGAATAAGCGTCTGAAACTTTTTTCCGCCCAAATTGACAAATAAACGATTTTTATAAAGATTAGCCTAGCAAATCAACCAAAGGAGGAGTGGAATGCTTCAAACCATTTATGACGCCTTAACCGTAACTCTTATAACCCTTAGCTCTTTACTCATCCTTTCCCTTCTGATTGCATTTCTGAAAAAAGAACGGCCCGTCCGAACAAATAACTTTCAGACCATACTCACCGGGGCAATGGGGGTTTTCCTGGGTTTAATTACGAGTCTCGAACCATTTTTATCAGCGGAGCCACCGCTTATGAACCTCATCCTCGGTGGACTCCTTTCGTTAGCTGGCCTAGCCGTCTTCGGAATAGGCATCCGCGAAGCCCTAAGCGTCAAAAAGTAAGTTGGATGGCCGTTTCGAAGGAAGCGGCCATTATTATTTGCCATCCAATGTTCTATAATTAACCTAGATTTACTCATGTTTCATGATTCTCCGCCAACTGGCCGAAGAGCAATCCGCCTCTGGTGGAAGGCGGATCCTCCTCCGGAGGAAAGTTTCATGATCCATGGTCCATGTTTCACGCAAATGACTCTTTTAATAAAGAACGTTCAAGTCGTCGGTTCCGACCAAAAACTCCCTGCCAAACTCGATGTCTTCGTGAGCGGTGATAAAATTACCGCTCTTGGCCGCTTCCCGGGAAAAACCGCCGACAAAATCATCGACGGACAGGGGGCCTATCTCTCCGCCGGCTTCATCGATCTTCATACTGAATCCGACCACTATTTAAGTCTTTTTTCTAACCCCAGCCAAGTCGACTTCCTAAAACAGGGAATAACTACCATTATCGGAGGCCTGTGTGGCGCCTCCCTCGCTCCCTTAATTTACGGCAGCCTTGAATCCCTCGAGGAGTGGACGGATACGAGAGAGATTAATGTTGATTGGCATTCTGTTCAAGAATTTCTTCGCCTAATGGACAAGAAACCCCTGGGGGTAAATTTTGGAACCCTGATTGGACACAGCACCATCCGTGGAGCGCTCATCGGCAAACCCCCGAGAACTCTTACTAAGAACGAACTTAACGTTTTCGGAGAAACGCTAAAACGAGCGCTCGGAGAGGGTGGTTTTGGTCTTTCAACTGGCCTCGGCTACGCCCAAACCAAAGACACTCCCTACGCCGAACTTAAAGCGCTGACCACTATCGTAAAGAACCTGGGTGGCATCTACTCCACGCATCTGCGAAATGATAGCGACAACCTCCTCGACTCGATTGAAGAAACCATAAAACTCACTAAGGAAACTGGGATCAAAACAATCGTGAGCCACCTTATCCCAACCGAGAACCATGAAGTCGCCTACGAAAAAACTCTTGAAAATATAAATTCTCTGGATGAGAAAACTGATCTTCATTTCAGCGTTTACCCGTCAAACACCAGAATCTTAAAACTTTATACCTTCCTTCCGGGTTGGGCCCAAAAAGACAACCTCAAGGTTATGAATTTGAGCCTAGAGGACGAGTGGCTAAGATCAAAAATCCTAAAGGACTTGCCAGAAGTTAAACCATCAGATTTTCTAGTCGCTCAAGCTCCAGGAAACGATTCGCTGGTCGGTTACACCCTAACCGAAATCAAAAAACTCTATTCGCTCAAAAGTTACAAAGAATCGTTGTTAAAGTTAATGATCTCAACTAAACTGCAAGCCACTATTTATTACCAAAACATCAATCGGGATCTCATTAAAAAAGCCCTGAAAAGTAACCGCTCATTAGTGGTCTCAAACGCCGCGAGCATTGCTCCGAACAACCGGATTAAAATCTTGAAACCCGATCGGGCCGTTTCCGCTTTTCCTAAATTTCTATCTTTGGTGGAAGAGGAAAACATCTTAGACCTTGAAACCGCCGTCAAAAAAATAACTTCCACTCCCGCGGAAATTCTTGGTTTAATTGGAAGGGGAGCGGTAAAAGAGGGTTATTTTGCGGATCTGGTGGGGTTCCGTGACAATCGAGTTAATTTTGTAGTCGTAAACGGCCAAGTAGCCATTGAAGACGGAGAATACACTGGCCTTCGGCTTGGAAAAATATTGAGACACAAAACTTAAGCCAAAAACACACCTAAGCCCCATGATTCCCAGAATACACTAATGTTCTCTAAGTCCGGGCACCACCCAGATTACTTCCTCATGGCCCTCATCGCCAGCCTAGCGCTTTTTGGTTTAGTCATGCTCTCAAGCGCCTCTTCAGAGCTCGGCAAAATAAAGTTCAATGACAGCTACTACTACCTAAAACATCAGGCCATCAACGGATTATTTATTGGCATCGTAGGATTTTTCCTAGCCTCCAGGATAAATTATCAGGCCTATAAACGCTTTGCCTTGCCACTCCTAATATTGAGTCTAGTCTTACTCACCCTGGTTTTCACGAGCCTTGGCGTAAAAACTGGTGGAGCGACCCGATGGCTTAAAGTCGGTCCCGTGAGCTTCCAGCCGGCTGAAATTCTTAAACTAACCTTCGTAATCTACTTAGCCGCCTGGCTAAGTAATCCTAAAAATAATCGCGAAAAAAATTTTTGGTCTGGATTCATTCCATTTCTAATCATCATTGGTATTATCGCCGGCCTGCTCCTCATGCAACCCGCAACCAGCATGGTCGCTATCTTAATCGGTACCGCTCTTGTCGTTTATTTTCTTGGGCAAGCCAAGGTCAAATTTTTGCTCGCCGTTTTTGGTTTGGCCATCCTAGGAATCGGTCTTATAATTTACCTAACGCCCTACCGACTAGAAAGAGTCAAAACTTTTTTTACCCCAACGGGTGATTCCTTAGGCTCGAACTATCACATAAACGAAGCCCAAATCGCCATCGGTTCCGGCGGTATCACGGGAGTTGGCTACGGAAATTCTCGAACTAAAACCAGTTTCTTACCGGCCCCGATTGATGATTCTATCTTCGCGGTAACCGCTGAAGAGCTGGGATTCATCGGCTCTGGAAGCCTTATGGCTGTTTTTGCCGCTCTTACCATTAGACTCTTCTGGTTGGCAAAAAATTTGCGTGACAAGTTTGGCCAGCTAATCCTGGTTGGCTTCGGGAGCGTCATCGGCATTCAATCCATAATCAACATCGGCGCCATCTCGGGAGTTTTCCCCTTAACCGGCGTCCCGCTTCCTTTTATCAGTTATGGCGGAACGGCTCTGGCAGTTTTCCTAACGATGGGTGGTGTAGCGTTGAACATTTCAAAATACACAAGAAAATGAGCAGTACTAACCTAAAAATACTCTTCGCCGGCGGGGGAAGCGGCGGACACATCTACCCCCTCGTTGCCGTTGTAGAGGAGATTAAAAAAGTTGCTGAAGTGAGTAACATAAGTCTGGAGCTCTCCTATATGGGCCCAAAAGACGAATTCAACAACCTACTCGCGGGCGTGGGCGATTTAAAAATTATCCCGATTTTAGGAGCCAAAGTTCGACGCTACTTTTCCCTCGCTAATCTGCTTGATGGACCCAAATTCGTCATCAGCATCTTTCAAGCCATCATAAAAACATTTTGGTTAATGCCAGACGTTACCTTCTCGAAAGGAGGAACTGGGGGCTTCCCGGTGGTTTTTGCCAGTTGGCTTTTTAGAATCCCTGTCATTATTCACGAATCCGACGCTATCCCCGGTGTAACCAACCTCGTATCCGCGAAATTCTCAAAACGGATTGCGGTTAGTTTTGAAAAAACCAGCCAATACTTTGACCTTCAAAAAACCGCTTGGGTTGGATCGCCAATCAGAAACGACTTAGACGACTTCCGAATGGACCAAAACTCTGCAAAAGAACAACTTCAGTTCAACTCGGAAGAACCACTCCTTTTGGTTCTGGGTGGTTCCCAAGGATCAACCCGACTAAACGAATTTGTCATCACTAACTTAGCTGATTTGATCAAAGATACTCAAATTCTTCACCAGGCTGGGTCGGCTAATTTTAACGAGGCCAAAAACCTATCCCGGGCCGCCTTAAGCGAAACGACACTCCAGGAGGAAATTAAACATCGCTATCAAATCGTTCCTTTTCTAGAAAACGACCTTAAATACGCTTTCGCCGCCGCCGACCTGATTGTCTCCCGAGCCGGCAGTGGCACCATTTTTGAAATCGCCGCGTTTGGAAAACCAGCCATTCTAATCCCGCTAAAAGAATCCGCGAATGACCATCAAAAAATGAATGCTTTTGAGTTTGCCAAAAACGGCGGGGGAGTGGTCATTGAAGAGGAAAATCTCTTACCTCACATATTCCTGAATCAAATTCAAAATCTCATAAAAAACAAAGAGGTCTTAAATAAAATGTCTCTAGCCTCCAAGAACTTTTTTAAACCCGGCGCCGCCAAAACCATCGCCGAAGAGATCTTAAAACTCGGAACGTCGACATAAATTAGCGCTTAAAAATAGGACACAGCCGTGCTAAAATAAGACCTATGAATCCCGGCCCCAAAAAACCTGTCCGGGTCCGTTTGGCGCCCTCGCCAACTGGATCACTCCATATTGGCACCGCTCGCACGGCTCTTTTTAACTGGCTTTTTGCTAGGCAAAATAACGGCAAATTCATATTAAGACTGGAAGATACCGATAAAGAGAGGTCGGAAAAGAAGTTTGAGAAAGAAATCCTTGAGGGCCTAAAATGGCTCGGTCTCGACTGGGACGAAGGTCCCATCTTGAATCAGGAAGGTTATTTGGGCGAATTTAGTCCCTATCGACAAAGCGAAAGAATCGAAGTCTACAAAAAATATCTCCAGAAACTGCTAGACGAAAAAAAAGCTTATTATTGCTACTGCACGAAAGATGAGTTGGAAGCCGAACGCCAGGATATGATCGTTGAAGGCCTTTCTCCAAAATACAACGGCCATTGTCGTCACCCCGACAACCCTAAAGCTGGGCGCGAGCCGCAAGTTATTCGGTTTGTAACTTCGGAAACAAAAATAGAATTCACAGACTTGGTTCGGGGTAAAGTTGTTTTCGA
The DNA here is from genome assembly GCA_038078595.1 of Patescibacteria group bacterium. Classification (GTDB taxonomy): domain Bacteria; phylum Patescibacteriota; class Minisyncoccia; order UBA6257; family 2-01-FULL-56-20; genus VMFW01. The sequence goes on along the minus strand of JBBTYR010000018.1, from coordinate 2,471 downwards.
CGGGTCGCTCCTCGGGGATCAAGTCATCGCTAAAAACCTCATAACCCCACTCTATAACTTCGCGGTTGTTATCGACGATGAAGAAATGAGAGTGTCCCACGTCATCAGGGGCGAAGATCATCTTTCAAACACGCCTAAGCAAATCCTTATGCAAAAAGCGCTCGATTTCGAAACCCCGGTTTACGCCCACCTACCCCTCATCTTAGCTGCCGACCGAAGCAAACTTTCCAAACGCTACGCCGAAACCTCTCTTCTCGATTACCGAGAAAAAGGCTATCTTCCGGGTGCTTTATTAAATTTCATTGCACTTCTCGGTTGGCATCCGAAAGGAGATGAAGAAGTAATGAATCCTTCTCAAATGACGGAAAAATTCGACGTTAAGAAGGTCCAAAAATCTGGCGCTGTTTTTAATCCGGAAAAACTCACCTGGCTAAACAGCCAGCACATAAAAAACCTTTCGAGCCAAGAACTCTTCAAGCTTTTGAGTCCAGAGTTAAAGGAAAAAAATATAATCGCGGAAAAAGAATTCGTGTTGAAATTGATAGAAGTGGAAAAGAGCCGTCTTAAAACACTAAAAGACTTTATTCCTCAAACCGATTTCTTTTTCGAGCTACCCAACTACGAAGCGAAGCTATTAAGGTGGAAAGATGAAACTCTTCCAGAAATCGAGACAAGCCTTTTGAAATCCCTTAGAGCCGTTGAAAAAATAAACGCTAAGGAATTTACAGCTAAAAGTATCAAAGAGGCTCTTGAATCCATAGTTGACTCAACTAGTCGTGGCCAAATTTACTGGCCCCTTCGGGTAGCCCTCTCCGGTAAAAAAGCCTCGCCCGACCCAGCCGAAATTGGAAGTATTATTGGTAAAGAAGAAACTGAAAAAAGAATCAAAATCGCGCTAGAGAAAGTAACCAACACGCGAGAAAATTACTATGATCAATCCAGCTAAAAAGGTAATTTTATTTTCGGTCATTCTCCTTTCGGTTATTGCCATAAACTCCAAGCTGACCCTAGCCGTGGATTCCGGCGAAGCAAATCTTAGTCGGGAAGAATTAGAAAATCGCATCCGTGCGCAAAGCCTCGAACTGGAAAAACTAAATCAAGAATTAACCCAAACCGAGGAAAAACTTCAGGGAACTAAAACCGAAAGGGTCGGCCTCCAAAAAGAACTGACCACTATTAAAAACAATATTTCTCAACTAAATCTTAGTATCCGCGCTGACAAAGTCGGAATAGAAAAACTTTCCCTCGAAATAGATTCGCTTAAATACGACATTCAGGACATCGAGCTGTCAGTCGACGACAAGCGCGAAGCCATCGTCCAACTCCTTAGACGTCTACAAAGAAACAGTCAAACGAATCTTATAACCATCTTACTCAAAGGAAATAGCTTAGCCGAAAACCTCCTAGAAGCTCAATCTCTAACTGACGCAAGCTCACAACTCGGCATCGAAATCAGCGGCTTAGACGAACTAAGGGGAGCTAAGGTAAGAAAAGTTGGTAACATCGACGCCAAACTCGTTGAAATATCCGAGCGAAAGAGAAATTCGGAAAATAAAAAAATTATTATCGAGGATCAAGAAGATACTAAGGAAACCCTCCTCGCGAACACTAAAAACAAAGAAAGCATTTACAATCAACAACTGAAGGAACTCGAGAAAAAACAAGAAGAAATAGCGGCTGAAATTGAAAAAGTTGAGACCGAACTGCGCAAGCAGATCGATCCTAATCTTCTGCCTACCCCCAGACCAGGCGTTTTTCTCTGGCCGGTTAAAACTGTAAAAATAACCCAAAGATACGGTGTAACTGAATTTGCCAAAAAAAATTACCGCGGCCAGCACCACAACGGACTTGACCTCGGCGGACCGATCGGCACGCCCATCTTAGCGGCCGGAGATGGCATAGTAATCAACGTAGCCGATCAAGATCAGTACAGGGGCTGCCGCGGCGGGGCTTACGGCAAGCTCATCGTCGTAAAACACAAAAACGGCTTAACCACTCTTTACGCTCATCTCTCACGATTCATCGTTTCAATCGGCCAGGAGGTCAAAGCGGGCGAGGTAATCGGTTACATGGGAAAAACCGGTTGGGCTACTGGCCCACACCTTCACTTTACTGTTTTTGCTAATAACACGCTGACTCCGGCCCGAGCTGGCTTTCCGGAAGGAACCAAAGCCTCAAGAGTCTGCGGCCCGATGCCAGTCGGTGGTGACCTAGATCCTGAACAATATCTCTAAATGAAACTAGTTGAGGATCAAAGCGAATGGGACAAACTTGTCTTCGCCCAGGATGGATCCTATCTCCAATCATGGGACTGGGGAGAGCTTCAGAGAAATCTTGGGCGAGAGGTGTTCCGCGTCTCAGTAGCTGATTTATCCGCCCTACTTATCAAATACAAGTTACCCCCAGAAACGTTACATTTTCGGTGAGTAATCGCAACTATGAACTAGCGCTCTTGGGAGCTCATAACGTTA
>JBBTYR010000017.1:0-4344 GCA_038078595.1 Patescibacteria group bacterium | reverse complement strand
AATTGCATATTTAGTAGTATAATACGAGTGGATAATTTCAAAAAGGAGGACTAATGGCGGGGAGGACGAGTGGTGCAATGGGATTCGTGAGTTACTACGCATCCGTAATTTTCATGGCGGTCTTGTGTTTCGTGGGACTCGGTTTTTTCCTTCATTACTGGAGCTCGCTTCCGATGACCCTGACGCTTGTTGCGATCGGGGTGGTGGGTGGAATTGATAGCTCCGTTTTCTCTTTCGTCATTGCCACGATGAAGCTGATGGCTGGGATTCTGTGGACTGTTTCGTGCCTTTTGATCATTCGGAGAATTCAACCTCCGCCCCAACCATCACTCTGAAGGCGAGTATCGATTTTTTAAAGTCCCGTTTACGAACGGGACTTTTTTCGTGGTTTAGATAGCTTAGTAAAGTTGCTTATCTTTTTCTTTTTTAACTTTTGATCTTGTTATTAAATAGCTCACAAGAACCCAAATAACCATTAAGAGAATAGCGTTTTGACTACCCCTCCCTTGTCCGGCTTCAGAAAATACAGCTACGAGTCCAATGATTGGCCAGGCGATTATTCCAGTTAGAACTAATGTGATTAAGAATTTCAGTATGAATCTTTTCATATACACCTACGTCCTACTGGTTGGAGGGCTAACTAATTCTGGTCGTCGTCTTTGCCGGGGAAGTCTTTGTTGATTTTTTCGGAGATGCGGGCTTTGCGGAGGACGAAGAGAAGAAGAGTGACGATGGCGGAGGCGCCGAGCGCAAAACCAGTTAGGCCGATGCCGACTAAAACGCCAATGGCTGAAGCCATCCAGATGTCGGCGGCGGTGGTGAGGCCGTGAACGTGCTCTTTAGTTTTGATAATAATGCCGGCGCCAAGGAAACCGATGCCGACTACGATGTTAGCGATTACTGTCAGAAATCCGCTGTTTCGAGCGATGACTTCGTTGAGGTTTTCGGGGGTGCTCACGATGTAGGGCAAATTCAGGGCGATCATTGAGAAAATGGCCGATCCGCCGGCGACGAGCATAGAGGTTCTCACTCCGGCTTCTTTGCCGGCCAGCTCACGTTCTAAACCAATAAAGGCGCCGAGCGCGAGCGAGACGATGAGATTTATGAGCATTTGATCGAATGTAAGCATTTACATATAATTCTAGAATACTAGGTTTATTATTCAAATGCGGATATCAACAGCGGAAGTCGTAAGACACGAAGATGAAGAAGTTCAGCTTTTTGGCTGGGTGCATTCGAGGCGGGATCACGGCAAACTTGTCTTTATTGATTTGAGAGATCGGACTGGGTTGGTGCAAGTGGTGATTGGGTCTGATATTAAACAGGCTGGGGATTTGAGATTGGAATATGTGATTAAGCTTACGGGTAAAGTGGCTAAACGGCCCGAGAAGTTAGTCAACGACAAAATTCCGACTGGAGCTTATGAGATTCAGGCTACGGGCTTGGAGATTTTGAATGTGTCTAGAGAATTGCCAATGCCGCTTGATACGGACGGGCGAGAGATTGGCGAGGACGTGCGGATGAAGTATCGGTATCTTGACCTAAGACGTGAACGAATGACGAATAACTTGGTGAATAGACATAAGATTATAAAATACATTAGGGATTTTTTGGCGGAGCGGGATTTTGTGGAAGTCGAGACGCCGATTCTAACTAAGTCGACGCCAGAGGGTGCGCGGGATTACTTGGTGCCGTCGCGACTTCAAAAAGGCAGTTTTTACGCTTTGCCGCAGTCACCCCAGCAGTACAAACAGCTTTTGATGGTGGCGGGTTTGGAAAAGTATTTTCAGATTGCGCGATGTTTCCGCGACGAAGATACAAGAGGGGACAGGCAGCCAGAATTTACCCAGTTGGATTTGGAGATGAGTTTTGTGGACAGAGAAGAGGTGATGGCTTTAAACGAAAAACTTTTAATTGAGCTCGTGACCAAGCTTTACTCGGATAAAAAAATTCAGGAAGTGCCGTTTCCCCGAATTGCCTACAAAGACGCGATGAAAAATTATGAAACCGATCGGCCAGATCTTAGGAAAGACAAAGACAACCCGAATTTGCTCGCTTTTTGTTGGGTGGTTGATTTCCCGTTTTTTTCCGCCGAAGGCGGATCCGCCTCTGGCGGAGAGACTAAATGGACTTTTACGCATAATCCTTTTTCGGCGCCGAAATCGGAGTTTGAGGCTGACCTAATTGAGAAACGAAATGTAAAAGATATTATTGCTAGCCAATACGATGTCGTGCTAAACGGCTGGGAAATTGGAGGCGGGAGTATTCGCAATCACAAGCCCGAGGCGCTCCGAGCGGTTTTTGACGTTTTGGGTTACAAAGACACGAGTCAGTTCAACCATATGTTTGCTGCGCTTGAATCGGGTGCGCCACCGCACGGGGGAATTGCCTGGGGCTTGGATCGGCTGATTATGATTTTGCAAAACGAGCCGAATATTCGGGAGGTAATTGCTTTTCCGAAAACCGGGGACGGGCGGGATTTGATGATGGACTCGCCGAGTGAGGTGGACAAGGGGCAGCTAGATGAGTTAGGATTAGAAATCAAAAAAAAGTAAGGTCATGGAAAGAACACTAATTTTATTAAAACCCGACGCTTTGGAGCGTGGGATTATTGGGGAAATCGTTAGCCGATTCGAAAGAGTGGGAGCCAAGCTTGTGGGTCTTAAGCTTTTGGTTTCGGCGAAAGATACGGCCGGTTTGCACTACACAGACGATCTGGCCAAAAGGAGAGGCGAAAAGGTGCGGGAGCTCATGATTGAGATGATTACGTCAGGGCCGATTGTGGCTATGGTTTTAGAAGGAATCGAAATCGTCGAGATTGCCCGAAAGATGGTGGGGGTCACTGAACCAAAGGCGGCTGCGCCTGGAACAATTCGCGGAGATTACTCACATGTTTCCTTTAAACATGCTGATGAAAAAGGAATTGGAGTTTTTAACTTAATCCACGCTTCGGGTTCATCGGAAGAGGCGGGACCGGAAATTAGTGTGTGGTTTAAGCCGGAGGAGCTCGTAAGTCACAGTCCGGCGTATACGAAGTTTACTTTAAGAGGGTGACGACTTTTGACGGAGCGGTTTTTTTCCCCTTTAAATTTTTGCCATAGCTGATTTTTAAAGGTAGGTATAATGAGATATAATTTTGAGTAATGGCGGGAGGGGGTGGGAAAATTCAAAAGAAGGTGTTGCTGCTTCTCTATGCCGGCCTATCTTTAACTTTGGCATCCGGTTCGCCCGGGAGGCTGCTTAAGGTTTTGAAGATGGCAGGGAAAGAGTGGGAGAAGATTAATCGGGAGGCCTTACTCCAAGCAATTAAGTCTTTGTATAGAAGTAGCCTGATTGATTTTAAAGAGTTAGGAGGGGGAAAGATAAGAATGATTTTGTCAAAGAGTGGTAAGAGTAGAGTTTTGGAATTTGACGCCGACAATTTGAAGATTAAAAAACCCCTAGATTGGGATGGGAAGTGGAGGATAGTTATTTTTGATATTCCCAAAGATATGAAGAAGGCCAGAGAGGTTCTCCGGTTTCACTTAAAGAAGCTGGGTTTCTATGGATTACAGAAAAGCGTTTTTGTTCTTCCTTTTCCCTGCTGGGACGAGATTGAGTTTTTGGTGGAGCTTTACGACCTGAAACCTTTCGTGAGGCAAGTTTTGGCGATTAAAGTTGACAACGAGCTACATCTTCGAAAGATGTTTGCTCTGCGTTAACCTTTAATTATTTGCCATGGCAAATAATTAAAGGAAAAGAAGGAAAAGTTTGAAAATCTAGAGATTGGAACTAGAGATTGAGAAAGTGAAAATTTAGTACGGGGCAGGTGTTGCCTTAACCTTGCGATGCCTTCCTGAAAGCCTTAATTATAGGCTCTAAATTTCCTTCCAATATGTTCTCTATCATAGAGAATTTTTTGCCGATGCGGTGGTCGGTGATGCGGTCGTCGGGGAAATTATAGGTGCGAATTTTTTCGGAGCGGTCGGCGGTGCCGATTTGATCGCGGCGGGTTTCTGAGATGTTGCCGGTGACTCTTTGCTGCTCCATTTCGTAAAGTTTAGCCCTCAACACACTCATGGCTTTTTCGCGGTTGGAAAGTTGAGAACGTTCTTCCCGGGAGCCGACGACGATGCCGGTGGGTTTGTGGAGAATTCTGACCGCCGTTTCCACTTTATTAACGTTTTGGCCGCCGGGACCGCCAGCGCGGGTGAAGGTGACTTCGAGGTCGGAGTCTTTGATGTTGACCTCTTTGGCTTCAACGATTGGCAGAATGGCGACGGAGGCGGTCGAGGTGTGGACTCGGCCGGCTTTTTCGGTTTTGGGGACGCGTTGGACGCGATGGACGCCGGATTCTTGTTTTAG
>JBBTYR010000016.1:0-2452 GCA_038078595.1 Patescibacteria group bacterium | reverse complement strand
CCGGCTTCTTTTAAGTCGCCGATTTTATTGATCATGGCGTTAAAACCAAGCCAGATGTTTTTACTCTTTTCTTTTTCAGAGCGGAGCTCTTGGACAACTTTGCTGTGAGATTCTCCGGAGTTGTCGATGATGGCCATAATGGGGGCTTCGAGCGCGCGCTTCAAAATTGAAAGCGCGGCGGAGACAACCGGATTTTCAGCGCCTTTCATGCTCGCGACGTGCGGCACAACATTGAAGAGAGCGATGCCTCCACCGGGAACGATCCCCTCTTCCATGGCGGCGCGAGTGGCCGAGACAGCGTCTTCAACTCTTTGTTTCAACTCTTTTTGGGCCGATTCCGTGGGGGCGCCAACTTTTAGGACAGCCACGCCGCCCGAAAGTTTCCCGAGTCGCTCCTGAAGTTTTTCTTTGTCGAAGTCAGAATCGGTTTTTTGGATTTGAGTTTTTATCTGGGCAACGCGAGCGTCAATATTTTTCTTGTCACCTTTGCCAGCCACAATGGTCGTATTGTCTTTGTTTGAAATCACTTTATGCGCGTGGCCGAGATTGTCCAGGGTAATGTTTTCCATCTTTTTCCCCAAGTCTTCCGAGATGAACTCGGCGCCGGTCACAACCGCGATATCTTGAAGCATTTCTTTCCTTCGGTCACCAAAACCGGGAGCTTTGACAGCTAAGACGTTAAAGATGCCGCGAAGCTTGTTGACCACGAGGGTAGCAAGCGCTTCACCTTCGACTTCTTCGGCGATGATGAAAAGTTCTTTTTTGCCGCTTTGGACCACCTTTTCTAGAATCGGAAGAAGCTCCTGAATCGAGGAGATTTTCTTGTCGGTAACGAGAATGTAGGGATCTTCTAGTTCAGCTTCCATCCGCTCTTGGTTCGTAGTCATGTAGGGCGAGATGTAGCCACGATCGAACTGCATACCCTCGACGACCTCGAAAGAGTTGCCGATGGTGTTTGAGTCTTCGATGGTCACCACTCCCTCCTTGCCGACTTTATCCATAACTTCGGCGATGAGTTTACCGATTTCGCCGTCTTTTGAGGACAGAATAGCCACTTCCTGGATTTTTTTGTTTTCGTTGATAACCTCTTTCTGACTTTCTAGGAATTTGATAACCTCCTGGCTCGCTTTTTTTAGCTCTTCGGCAAGCTGGATGACGTTAAAACCTTTTTCGCGAATGATTTTTTCGCCTTCATCGATCATAGCTTGGGCTAAAACCACAGAAGTGGTGGTGCCGTCGCCGACGTTATCGTTCGTTTTATCCGCCGCTTGCTTGATGAACTCGGCACCGAGGTTTTCATACTTGTCTTTAAACTGAATTTCTTTAGCGACGGTGACACCATCGAAAGTGACCTGGGGGGCGCCATATGATTTTTCGATTACGACTGCCCTGCCCCTTGGGCCTAAGGTCATGCGGACGGCCTCGGCGAGTTTATCGATTCCTTTTTTGAGCGCTACGCGCGCATCTTCGTTAAATAAAATTTGTTTGGCCATTGTTTTATTCGATTATCGCTAAGATATCGTCTTCGTCGCCGACTAAATATTTTTTACTATCGATTTCAATTTCGTCGGGACCGTACTTCTTAAATAAGACTGTGTCACCGACCTTGACGGACATGGGAGTTCTTTCGCCCTTGTCGTTTAGCTTGCCGGGGCCAATTGCGAGCACTTTGCCCTGCATGGGTTTTTCTTTATCCGCCGTGTCGGGAATAACGATTCCAGACTTGGTAGTTTTTTCCTCTCCCAAGGGTTCAAGGAAAACTCTGTTAGATAATGGTTTGAAATTCATGGGTTTTTATTAAATTAGCACTCCCGACCGAGGAGTGCTAATCAGTGTAATCGCCCGCTTGACCCTTGTCAAGGCAGGTTTATTGGGATTTGTTCAGCTCCTCATAGATGTTTAGGACGGCTTTGACGGCGTCGCCGGCGGAGATGTTGTTCTGTTTATAGAGGACATCGGTGGCGTCCCCCGCCGCCCAGATGCCCGGCACAGAGGTTTTTTGATTCTTGGGATCGGTTATGATCTCTCCAAATTTGTTGATTTCAACAAACCCTTTTACGAACTCGGTGTTGGGAGTGATACCAATTTCTACGAAGATGCCCTGGACGGGGAGGTTCTTAGCTTCATTGCTCTTGCGGTCGAGATACTTGATACCTTCGACATTTTCCTTCCCTAGAACTTCGAGGGTTTGGGCCATGGTGATGATTTCAACTTTTGGGTTCGCCTTAACTTTTTCTTGGGTGACGGGGTCGGCTTTGAGACTTTCGGCGAATTCTAAAACGTAGATTTTAGGAGCGTAGGGTAAAAGATCGATGACGGCTTCGAGACCGGCATTACCGCCACCCACAACCGCGACCGTTTTCCCATCAAAAAGAGGCGCGTCACAGATTGAACAGTAAGCCACACCCTTTCCTTCGTGCTCATTTTCGCCTGGGATACCCAAGCGGCGGCG
>JBBTYR010000015.1:0-10364 GCA_038078595.1 Patescibacteria group bacterium | reverse complement strand
GACTAATCCACCCCGGATCACTTTCATTAAAAATTTACCCCTGGTTTTATTTACCCAAACCGAAACTATAATTGTAGCGGCGAATAAGAATCCCAACCAGGCCCCTCTCGCTTGAGTCCAAATAATAACCCCCGTAAATCCCGTCGCCACTAGATAGTAAAACCAGAACCACCGTTTTTGACCTACTCCCTCTTCGCCGAGCCTATTTTTCACTCGAGGGTCGCTAGTCGCATTCAACCCGGAAGAATGCTTATCTCGGCCCATACTGGCGAAAAGAAAGGTTATTGTGAGAGACAGCGAAACAATTAAGTAGTAGCCTACACCTGAAGGAAAATTATCAAAAACCTGAAATCGGTACATCGCAAAAGTATCCGCGAAAAACGCTGCCCTCGGGAATACCAGCACCAAAAAGTAAACGCTGGTCGAAAGTTGTGCTAAGAGAGCCTTTTTGTAGAAGCCCTGATCGCGGGATTGAAAAAATGCCGCTAAAATCGCTATCACTCCGGCTTCTAAAAACCGGCCAAAATCTATTATTGTTTCGCTGTTAAACTTTATTCCATCCACTGCGTAGCTTAGTGAAGAAGCTAAAAAAATTCCGCCGAGAATCAAAAGTACTCCCGTCAAGGCCCCTCGGCTAATTTGCCAAAAAGGGTGCCAACTCCGGCGATAAATTAAGTGAAATAAGACCAAAAGCGCTGAAACTGTAAACAGGACGTCACTACTCCTTTTTATAATCCAGGGATAGCCATTGTATCTAATAATCAGAAAGGCAATGGCCGCTATAAAAAATAGCTTCCCCCATCTTATTTCCGGGTTATCGATCTTTGAGTTAGGAGTCACTTACCCCTTAGTCTATCACAGCCAGTGCCCCCAAGCTATAATAGTTTTAACCCGAAGATTAACCCCCCCGGGAACCTTGATGGTTAATAATCTAAAACTAATTTTAAAACTCCTTCTCTGGTCTACGGCCCTCACCCCCATTTTTAAATTCACTTCCCTGCTTTATCCCTACAACTCAAGCAAAGTCTTGTTTTTTAGGGTGGTGATCGAATTAACCGCCATTATTTTTATCGTCTACCAATTTTTACTGTCTCGATCTTCATACTCCAGCGATAAAAAAAACCAAAGAATGTTCCCTCCCGGTAGCCCCACTCCCCAAGATCTGATTCGCCACCCGCTTTTTATCGCTATTTTAATTTTCTTTATTTCCCTAGCTTTTAGCACTATTTTTGCCGGTGATCGTTTCCATGCCTTCTGGGGCAACCTCGAGAGAGGGGATGGTTTTTTTAGTCTCTTTCACTATCTCGTCTTCCTAACCCTATCTTTGATAATTTTTGAAAGAAAAGACTGGCTCACCTTCTTTAAGACTTCGGTTGGGGTTGGTTTCTTTACCCTATTTTATGCTTGGCTGCAATACTCGAACGTCCGATCTTTTCCCTTTGCCCTGGAGCCAATCACCAAGCGCGCCGGCTCTTTTTTTGACAACCCCGCCCTTTTTAGTACCTATCTCATATTCATCGTCGGGTTGGCCGGTCTTTTACTGGTTATAGAAAGAAACAAAAAAAGTTGGTTTTACTTCTCGCTTTTTACGGGCGTGTCGGCGGCCATTACCATTTTCTTAACTGACGTCCGGGGGGCCATCCTTGGATTGGTCATTGGTTTTATCGTGTTTTTGACCTCCAGCTTTGTTTTTAGCCTCAAGCGACCTAAATCAGGAACCGGTCTAAGAAATTGGAGCATCTTAGTTTTGGGCTCGGTTACTCTCGGCATCGTTTTATTTTTAGTTACTCGTCAGGCTGTTTTTTGGCAATTTATCCCGGGCTTGAACCGCATTGCCAGCTTTTCTTTTAGTGACTCGTCGCTTCAGACGCGGCTGATTGCTCTAAATTCCAGCTGGCAAGCCATTCAGGAGAAACCGATCTTAGGCTGGGGGCTTGAAAACTATAATGTTGCTTACAACCAATACTACAATCCCCAACATGCCGCTTACGAAGAAGCCTGGTTCGATCGAGCTCATAATAAAATCGCCGAGATCGCGGTTACTCAAGGACTAGTTGGTATTCTAAGTTACCTGAGTATTTTTGGAGTTGCCATTTATTTACTATTTAGAAAAAATAATTCTCCCCCCCCGGGTTACGTTAAGCCCATCCTCATCTCCCTGCTCACGGCTTATTTTATTCAGAATCTTTTCCTCTTTGATGCCCCCATGAGTTATCTTATGTGGTTTACGACCTTAGGTTTTCTGATATCCGAAACTCGGGCCAGCCCGGAGAGCCGGTCTTCGCTTCCTCAACTCACCTCGGGTTTGGCGCTCGTTTTGATCCCCATTCTTTTGTATAGCCTTTATGCCTACCACTTCGTTCCTTACCGGCAATCCAAGGCTTATCTCAAAATTGCTCGAACCGGAGTCATGGTTAAAGAAGAAATTATCTCGGCCCAAGAAGAATTTTTGAAACCCTATAATTTCGTTCAGCCCACCCTTCGTTATCAATTCCTTAGCTTGCTAAACGATCGGGATTTAATAAAAGAGAATGACTTCAAACTGGTTAACGACTTAGCCATCAATGCTCTTAAGGAAGTCATCCAAAACGAGCCCGGCTATGATCCCAGAAATTACCTCCTTCTGGGCGAAGTTTACAATACTTTGGGAGCCCACCACCCCGAAACCCTAAAAGATGGCGAAGTTTATTTAAGGAAAGCCGTCGCCCTCATCCCCAGCCGGCAAGACGCGATTGGTCTCCTGGCTTTTAATTTAGCTGGTCAAGGCCGCTTTGAAGAATCCATTGCTCTCAATCGTTCGGCCCTGGACCTAAACCGCCAAGTCGCCACTCCCCACCTCAACTTAGGACTTTCTCTACTTTTAGCCGGTAAGAACCACTGGGATGAGGCGGAGCAAGAATTTACCATCGCCCTCGAAATCGGTTTTATTAATCATCGCCTCCTAGAAAACAATCTAAGCAACATCTCCGCTGCCTTCGAAGCTATGTTGCTTGATAGCATTGAGGTGAGAAATGTAGAAAAAACCGTTCGTTTAGCCCAAAAACTTAAAAAGGTTTACGAACTTTTAAAACTGGACCCGAGCTACGCCGTCGGGCTCGAAACCATTACCACCCTAGCCCAAAAAGGGGACTGGGCCGCCATCGACTTGGTCATTGGTCAAAGGCAAAAATAAAATTTTCTGAATTTTGACAAGCCCGCCAATTCTAGTAATATAAGTTACATGTCAGAAGGGTCCAAAATCCTTATTACTGGCGTCGCTGGTTTTATTGGCAGCAATCTTGCTCGCCGCCTTCTCGAGGCGGGCTATTCTGTTTTGGGCCTCGACAATCTTGCCCACGGGGTAGAAACCCAAGTTCCCAAAGGAGTTGAGTTTCATAAGTTAGACATTCGTTCCCGGGATATCTTTCCCGTGTTTAAGGGCGTTGATTTTGTTTTTCATTTGGCGGCTAAGAACTGCATTCCCGATTGCGAGGAAGACCCAGTTGAAACTTCCGATATCAATATTACCGGTACGACCAACATCCTTGAGGCCTCAAGAAAAGCGGGGGTAAAAAAAATAATCAATGCCGAGTCAGCCAGTGTTTACGAGGGGACCGGCGTCTTCCCTACCCCCGAGGCCGAAGTTAAACCCAGAAGTTTTTACGCGGTAAGCAAATTTTGCGGCAGTTTGATAGCCCAAAAATATCGAGAGGCCTACGGGTTAAACGTTATTGGCCTAAGATACTTCGGTGTCTATGGTCCTCGGCAAGATTATCGCCGGCTCATTCCCCCGGTGATCAGCGCTTTTATCATTAAACTCCTTAAGCGAGAACCACCGATTATTTACGGCACCGGGCATCAACGCAAAGATTTTGTTTACATTGATGATATCAATGACTTTCATCTAATTTGCCTTAAGGAAGGGGTAAAAAACGATACCTTTAACGTCGGCAGTGGGGAAAACTACTCTATTTTAGAGTTACTAGACCTCGTAAGCAGTCTCGTGGGCATAAAAATTGATCCTATCTTTAAGCCAGCGCTACTTGAAATGGACCCCCCTGTGAACCTAGCCGATATCTCGAAGGCCAAAAAAATGGGCTGGCGACCCCAAACCTCCCTGGTTGACGGCCTTAAAGAAAACATCGCCTACATCAAAGGAGAATTTGAAATCGGCAATATAAAGTAATAAACTGGAACCATGATTGTCACTCGCACTCCCTTCCGGGTCACCCTTGGCGGCGGCGGCACCGACCTACCGTCCTACTATGAGAAATATGGCGGTTTTATATTTTCGGTGGGCATCAACAAGTACATGTTCGTTGATGTTAACCGGCCGGTTGTCGACGACCTTATCCGCCTCAAATACTCCAAGGCCGAAACCGTCGAGCGTTTGGACGAAATTCAGCACGAAATCGCTCGCGAGGTTTTAAGGATGATGGGTGTCGAAAAGGGAATTGAGATTAGTTCCATCGCCGATATCTCCGCTGGCACCGGTCTCGGCTCTTCGAGTTGTTATACCGTGGGTCTATTGCACGCTCTCCACGTGTTAAAGCGAGACTATGTTTCTCTAGGAGATTTAGCTGAAGAAGACTTCCGAGTTGAAGCCGAGGTTTTAAAAAGACCCATCGGTAAACAGGATGGTTACATGGCGGCTTTCGGTGGACTAACCGTCTTAGAGATCGGGAAAGATGGAAAAGTAAAAGTCAGAAAAGCTAACGTCTCACAAGAGGTGGCCGACGACCTGAATAATAATCTTCTAATTTTTTTCACTGGCGACACGCGAAGTGCCGACCCAATTCTAACTAGCACCTCAAGCGCTCTGAAGGTAGACAACAAAGAAGTTACCGAGAGCATGCACTACATCAAGGAGTTGGGGTACGAAATTCTTGAAGCCGTTGAATCTGGTAATATCACCGAAGTCGGTCGGCTTTTCGACGCGCACTGGCAGCACAAGAAAAAGCTCGCCGGTGGCATTACCAACGAAAAATTCGATAAAATCTACGAAAATGCCAAGCAAAATGGCGCTTTGGGTGGCAAAATTTCTGGCGCAGGTGGAGGGGGGTTCTTCACTTTTTACGTCGAGGACAATAAGAAGAAGTTTCGAGAAGCCATGCGAGGGTTGGGCCTTCGAGAAATGAGCTATCGCTTCGATTTTGAGGGCTCTAAGGTTCTCGTTGACTTTTAAGCGTAAGATTCCAATGGCATCTCCATACAAAATTGCCGTTCTCGGGCTTTGGCATCTTGGCGAAGTTTATTCCGCCGGTTTAGCCGATTTGGGCCACGCGGTGATCGGAATCTCCGAAGACAGCGCCTTGATCGATAATTTTAAAAAAGCCATCCCTCCGCTCCCGGAGCCTGAACTTCAGGAACTCATTCAAAAAAACCTGTTGAGTGGCTGGTTAAGTTTTTCTGCTGATTTTGAAGAAATAAAAAACTGCAACGTCCTGTGGTTTACTTTTGACACTCATGTAAATGACGCGGATGAGGTTGACCTAAGTCCCATTTGGCAAAACCTAGAAAAATCCCTCCCTTTTGTAAGTGAAAAAACTCTCATTGTCGTGACGAGCCAGGTTCCCATCGGTACCTCACGGAAAATATGCGAATTTATAAAAACAGAGCGTCCCGACCTAATTTTCGATTACGCCTATACTCCCGAAAACCTTCGACTCGGAGAAGCCGTAAGATGTTTTTTTAACCCCACCCGGATAATTATCGGTGCCAATAGTGGCGATTCTTCGCGAAAAATGAAGGAGATTTTCTCTGGCTTGAATACAGATTTTTTGGAAATGTCTGCGGCATCAGCCGAAATGTCGAAGCACGCCATCAATAGTTTTCTAGCCACTTCCGTCAGTTTTATAAATGATATTGCCGACGCTTGCGAAAAAACCGGAGCGGATGTCCTCTCTGTTAGTCGTGCCCTTCGTTCCGAGTCTCGCATTGGACCCAAGGCTTTCCTAGATGCTGGTTTAGGGTTTTCTGGCGCCACTCTCGGACGAGATCTAAAGATTCTGATGAATCTAGCAAACGAAAGAAAGTTAGACCTTCCTATAATTAAAAACGTTTTCGCTAAAAATGAATCTAGAAAAAATGCGGCTATCTCCAAAATCGTAAGTCACTTAAATTCAGTAACAGATAAAACCATCGGTATCTTTGGCTTAACCTATAAGGCCGGCACGAAAACCCTTCGTCGCTCTCGCTCTATGGAAATTGCCCAAGAGTTAAAAAAACTAGGTGCTACTTTGAAACTTCACGATCCTGAAGCGGAAGAAGTGGAAATCTCTACGTACGGGCAGTTTGATTTTTCCAGAGATCCATACAAAATCGCCGAAGGGGCTGATGCCCTAATTTTCATAACACCCTGGCCGAGTTTTAAAAATCTAGATTTACCCAAGCTTTCCAACTTGGCGAAATCAAAGGCTCTCTTTTTTGACACCAGCAACTTTTTCTGGGATAAAGAAGAGAAGATAAAAAAAATCGGATTTACTTATTTGGGCATTGGCCGAAGTTAAATTCAATGAAACTAAAAAATAAAGTAGCCGTAGTTACGGGTGGTAGCGGTGGCATTGGTTTTAGGGTCGCCGAGGTTTATCTCAAAGAAGGCGCTCGGGTCATGATTTCGGCTCGTCGAGAAGATGAACTTGTAAAGGCAGTCAAAAAATTGAAAACACTTTCTTCCGAAATAGCCTATCAAGTAGCCGACGTTTCCGTAAACGAAGACTGTCTGGTTTTGGTTTCAAAAACCATGGCCGTATTTGGTCCTGTCGAGGTCTTAGTCAACGCCGCCGGCATCTACGGTCCTATCGGCCCTTCTGCCGAAGTCGATATTGGACACTGGAAGCAAACCTATGAGATCAACGTGTTCGGCGCTTTTCAAATGATTCAAGCGGTTTTGCCAGAAATGATCAAAAGAAAATCCGGTAAGATTATCAACTTTTCCGGCGGTGGCGACGGCCCCCTGCCTAATTTTAGCGCCTACAACTCTTCAAAGGGAGCAATTGTCCGGCTAACCGAAACTATTGCCGCTGAAGTTAAAGGTTACAATATTGATACTAACTGCATCGCTCCCGGCCCAGTCAACACTAAATTTTTAGAAGATGCTCTCGCGGCCGGCGAAAACAAGGTGGGTAAGGAGAAGTACCAGAATTTGCTAAAACAAAAAGAAGGAGGCGGCGTCCCTCCTGAAAAAGCCGCGGAACTATGCCTCTTTCTAGCCTCGTCTGATTCTAACGGCCTAACGGGGAAATTCTTAAGCGCCGCTTGGGATAAGTATAATGACTGGACCAGAGAAGATGTTGAGAGAATCATAGAGAGCGACGCCTTCACCCTAAGAAGAATCAAATGGGAAAAATAATTCAAGTTGGTATTGTCGGTTCTGGTTTAATGGGCCACCGACGAGCCGCGGCTATTAGTGCTACCAGAGGTAGTCGACTTGTCGCCGTAACCGACATTGATATAAAAAAAGCCGAAGCCCTTGCCAAAAAATACCAAGCCCAAGTTGAAAAAAACTGGCAATCGTTAGTTAGGCGGAAGGATGTCGACGTGGTCATTATTTCCGTCCCCAATAAATTCCTAACCCCGGTTGCCGTCGAAGCTTTGCGTCATAGCAAACACCTTCTTTGCGAAAAACCTTTTGGCCGGAATGTCGCCGAAGCGAAAAAAATTATCGCTGCTGCTATAAAATACAGACGCCTGGTTAAAGTGGGCTTTAACCACCGCTTTCACGCCGCCATCATTAAAGCCAAAGAGATTTTTGACCGAGGCGAAATAGGCAAAATCATGTTTATTAGGGGGAGGTATGGTCAGGGCGGCCGAAAGGGTATGGAGCGCGAGTGGCGCTTCAATAAAGATGTCGCAGGCGGCGGCGAGCTTCTCGATCAGGGCGTTCACATCATTGACCTCTGTCGTTTTTTCGCTGGAGAGTTCAACGAAGTTTTTGGGGCTGTTGAAACAAAATTTTGGAAAGCCAAGGTTGAAGACAACGCCTTCATGATTTTGAAAAATAAAGCCGTCACGGCCAGCCTCCACGTGAGCGCCACGCAATGGAAAAACCTCTTTTCCTTTGAGATTTTTGGCGACAGGGGTTTTTTAACGATCGACGGCAAGGGTGGCAGTTACGGCAAAGAAACGCTTGTGTTCGGCAGGAGAAAGCCAGAATTTGGTGTTCCAAAAATAAAAACCTTTGAATTCGGAAGAGACACGAGTTGGGAAGAAGAATGGAGAAATTTTTTAAAAGCGCTAAACAAAAAAACAAAAATGATCGGTACCTCCAAAGACGGCTTCAGGGCCAACCAGATCGTTGAGGCCATCTATGCCTCTTCAAAAAACAAACGCAGCTTTAAGCTCTAAAGCTTTACAAAAGAACCCCTTTTATCGTAGCATCAAAAGATGCCTAAAAAGGTGGAAGAATTGAAGGTAAAGATCTTTGCCGATGGCGCCGAGCGAGATGGCATGATCGCCCTCGCCAAGGAATCTTTTGTTAAAGGCCTAACCACAAATCCCACGCTCATGAGAAAGGCTGGGATTACCGACTACGCCTCTTTTGCTAAAGACATCCTCTCCTTCATTAAAGACAAGCCGATTTCTTTTGAAGTTTTTTCGGACGAATTTAACGAGATGGAGCGTCAGGCGAGAATCATCACTGCTTGGGCTCCCAATGTTTACGTCAAAATCCCCGTCACCAATACCAAGGGCGAATCTTCAGCTGGCCTCATAAAAAAGCTTTCGGGAGACGGTGTGAAACTAAACGTCACCGCCATCCTCACCGTTCCCCAAGTTGAAACAGTTGTGAACTCATTAACCCCGGAAAACCCGGCCATTATTTCTGTTTTCGCCGGTCGCATCGCCGACACCGGCGTTGATCCGATGCCTATCATGCGGCAGGCCAAAGATATAGTCTCAAAACACCCAAAGTTTGAGCTTCTTTGGGCCTCCACTCGAGAGCTCTACAATATCTATCAAGCCGAGGAAGTCGGAGCCCACATCATCACTGTCACTCACGACATTTTGAAGAAACTAGCTATGGTAGGCTATGATCACCATGCGCTCTCAATCGAAACCGTTAAGATGTTTTACGAGGACGGCCAAAAAGTCGGCTACACCCTCTACGAATCATAAATCCTAAAATTAATATTATGAAAGATTTTGTTTTCGGAACATTCGGGCTGGCGGTGGGATCCTTAAGTAAAAATGCACATAGAGGCGATGTTCCGAAAATAAAATCTGAAAAAGTTCATGTATAAAGATTACATCAAAACCTATCTAGCTGAAGTCAAAGAAATTGCTGACAAGGTTGACCAAGAATCAGTGAGCAATATGATCGGTCTCTTGAAAAAAGTTCGAGACGAGAAGGGCCGCCTGTTTATTATTGGCGTCGGCGGCGGTGCCGGCCACGCAAGCCATGCTGTAAACGACTTCAGGAACCTTGGTGGTATTGAAGCCTACACTCCCGTTGATAATGTTTCCGAGCTTACTACCAGAACCAATGATGACGGTTGGCACACCGTTTTTGCCAACTGGCTCCTCGGGAGTTCTCTAAACAAAAAAGACGCCGTCATGGTTTTTTCTGTCGGCGGCGGTAACGCCGAAAAAAACATTAGCGCCAACATTGTTGAATCTCTCAAGCTCGCCAAATCAGTCGGCGCTAAAGTCATTGGCGTCGTTGGTCGTGATGGCGGCTATACCGCTCAGGTGGCCGATGCCTGTGTTATTGTTCCAAATGTGAACCCGGAGAATGTCACCCCCCACACCGAGGCCTTCCAGGCGGTCATTTGGCACCTCATAGTCTCTCATCCTAACTTCAAAACCAAACCCGGCAAATGGGAATCCGTTCAAACTCAAACAAGTTAAAAAAGCAAAAAGCTTTCTTTCTGGATCGCGACGGCACGGTCATAAAGCATTTTGAGCTCATGAGGAGCTCATCGCAGTTAAAACTTCTCCCTCGCGCGAGCCAGGCTATTAAAACCATGAACGACAGGGGCTTTTTAGTCTTCTTGGTTTCCAACCAGCCGGTTATTGCAAGAGGTCTTGCTACACCTGAAGAAGTAGAAGTTATCCACGATAATCTGAAAGAAAAATTAAGGCAATCTGGCGCCCGTATCGATGCAGTCTATTTTTGTCCGCATCATCCAAATGCCGACGTCAAGAAATACAGAATCAAGTGTCGCTGTCGAAAACCATCCCCCGGGATGATTCTGAAAGCCGTCAAAGAGTTCAACATTGATCCGAAGAAGAGTTTTATGGTTGGTGACGCTATGATCGATATAGTTGCGGGTAAGCGTGCCGGCTTAAAAACCGTTCTTGTTAAAACCGGCCCCGGCCATGCTCTGGACGAAAACTTTAAACATATAAAGCCGAATTTTACGGTTAGGGACATAGGGGATGCCGCC
>JBBTYR010000014.1:15573-25670 GCA_038078595.1 Patescibacteria group bacterium | reverse complement strand
GGCTTTGGCCATGAATTCTTCGGGATCGTCAACGGTGAAACCAACACCGCTAATCTGATTGATGCCCATTTCAGGTAAGCTCCCGAGGATGGTGGAGATTTTACCGAGATTTTTATCAAGCTCCCGGACTTTAACAAAAACGCTCTGGGTCAGCTCGTAGCCCGAGATATATGACTTCTTTTGCGATTCGATGTACTGATATTTAGGTTGGAGATTGTACTGCGTGGTCTTGATATCGTCCTCGCTAATACCTTCGCCTTTTATGTACTTAATAACTTCAGAGATTCTTTTGTTGTTGTCGCTCGTAATTTTTTCAAGATCAGCGCCTTCAGTGATGACTGAGAAGGAAAATTGGGCGATATCGGGCTTGACGGTGGTTTTTCCTTCAGCTGAAACGTTCAAGTTTCGAACTGGATAGAGGGACTCACCGAAACGATTTACTGCCGGCATCACAAAAAAGACGACATTGATAATCAGGGCGGCGACTAGAACATCTAGAAGGACCCAGAAGTAGAACTTTGATTTTGTGCTATCCATTTTTTTCGCTATTTGAATTATTTTTTTCCCGCCGGAGACGGATCCGCCCGTGGCGGAAAACTCTGGTTTAAGAAAATTTCTTGACGACTTTGATTATTTTCTTAAACTCTTCTGACTTGAGACTGGCGCCACCGACCAAAGCACCTTCTATTTCCTTATGGTGAATGATACGTCCAATGTTTTCAGCTGTTACCGAACCGCCGTATATAATTCGCGGATCGCGGATCTTGAATCTTGAATCAAGTAAACCCTTAATGAATTGAACCATAGCAACGATCATCTCGGGGGTTTCTTTAAGTTTGGGATTGCGACTAGTGCTGATGGCCCAGACGGGTTCGTAGGCGATAATGGGGTTAAAGGTTTTAGGTTTTAGGTTGAAGATATTTTTAAGATCGGTCGTGAGCTGAGATTTTACGAAAGCTTTGGCTGCCGCTTCACCTTTTTTTCGAACTTCAGCCGGCTCACCGATACACAAAACCACCCTTAGACTCGCGGCGAGAGCAGCTTTGATTTTCTTATTTATCGTTTCGTCGGTTTCCCCTAAAACCCTACGACGCTCGGAGTGCCCGATAATTACGAAACTGGCGCCAATCTTTTTGAGCATTGCGCCGGAGACCTCGCCCGTATAGGCTCCCCCACCCGTAGGCAAGCCTCCCCAAAAAATGTCCTGGGCGCCAAGTTCAGCTTTTCGTAATTGGCCTTTGACTGGGATTAGAAACGGAAAAGGGGGGCAGATGACAACGCTTTTTTCGTCTGAGAGTTTTGCAAGCCGAATAGCTTCGGCTCTCGAAACTGGGTTCATTTTCCAATTGGCTATAAGTATCTTTTTCATGTTTTTAGGCTTCATCTTCTCCCGCCCAATCTCCGAAGAGCTGAGCTCAAGGGTAGATTGGCGTGGATCCCGTTTGTCCGCGAGATAAACAGAATACTAGCTGGTTTCGGAAATTTGCGGGATCGCGCCAACTGTAACCGCTCGCTACACTCGCGGACAGTTGCGGGACAGTTTGCGAAAATAATTTTTCTCATAAACGCTTAATGTGATTTTATCAAAGCTCGGGGGATTTGACCAACTGGCCGGTTATAGATACATTACTAAGAGAACACTAAAACTTAGGAGGGGTTGTGGGATTCCAAATCATTGTGGGTAGTCGAGCTGGCTTCTGTTGGGGGGTAAAAAGAGCGATCGATGGCGCGATTGGTAAGCGTAGAAAGGCAGGCCATCCGATTTTTGTCTTTGGCCACCTGGTTCACAATGAAACGGTTGTCAGTGACTTGTTCAATATGGGGCTTACTGTCCTATCCAGCCTCGAGGAGGTTCGCTTGAAGGCTACCGGTGAGGCGATCTTAATCACCGCGCATGGACTGGATCCAGCTGTCCGTCGGGAATTGGAGTCAATCGCTCACGAAGTGGTGGATATGACTTGTCCGATAGTGAAGAATGTCCACCAAGCTTCAATTGATCTTAGGGCTGAAGGACGCAAGATGATCGCTGTCGGAGCACCCCCTGACCATCAGGAGGTGTTGGGAATCTTGGGGGTGTTAGAAGGGAAGGCATTCCTCATTCAAAGCATGCGGGATGTTTGCTGTATCCCGTACGGTAAATTTGAGCAAATTGGAGTGGTTTCACAAACCACCTTTAACGAACAGGAACTTCGCCGAATCCTTGAGAATATTAAAGAGAGGCATCCGAACACCGAATATCGATCTTATCCATCCATTGTGAACCCCGAGTCGTCATCCACAATCTGTGATGATATTTCTTTGAAGCAGGCGGAGCTTAGGGAAGCTTGCACGGAATGCAATCGGGTGGTGGTGATCGGCAGCAAGACGAGCGCCAACTCGAAACATTTGGCCGAGATTTCCGAGTGGGAGCTTCATAAACTGACTCTCTTTGTCTTGGGTGCCGATGAGCTCGACAAAACTTTTTTTACGGGAGCCGTTAAAGTGTTCGTTACCGCCGGGGCCTCGACTCCCCCAAGCTCTATCCGGGAAGTATTAGAAAAGCTGAAGTCCTGGGGTGGCCAAATCCTGGGTGATTAAAAAATAAAAGCCCTATCTTGTCTTTTCAAGATAGGGCTTTTTTATGGAATAAGACCTTGAGCCCTCAACTTGCCTTTGAGCTCGTGGGGCTTGTTTCTCGAATGAAGCTCTTCGAAGTATTTTTGCGTTTGTGGCTTTGAGACCTCAGCTCGAAAGCCACAACAACAGCAGGCTCGAAGCTTGTCATCAGAGATTTCGAGATTGTGAATGTGGAGAAGAAAAAAGCGATGCGGATAGATTAGGTGTAGCCTCTCGAAAAAAAGTAAATCTCTTTCCTCATCCGAAACCCCCAAGAAACCGCAAGTTGAGCAAAAAGCTGAAGTGCCACCGTTTAGGAACTTGAGATTGTGGGGCAATTATCCCTCCGTTTTTAGGTTTAAAAGAGCGTGGGGTAAATCTTAATACAAATTGAGCTTTCGCCCTAATCCTTGACAAAGATTGGTTTAATGGTGTATAATGGTGGCTTCAGAGCTAGGGGCTCTAATGATCGTTCTTTGAAAATATTGGAAGTACTAAGATCGTTACTTATCTATCCTTGCGACCGGCTATTTTTTGATATTGGCCGCAAGGACTTAACCAGTCAGTTTCGCCTAAGAGCGGAATCAAAGCATGAGCAGACTGGACGCTTACCAATCGGCCACGCCGGCCTAAAGGGCAGAAGGAGAGTCAGATGCAAAAACACGTGACTTACCGAGAGCTTCGAGATACCCTCGGGGCGGAACGGGAGTGCTCGCTTTCTCTCACACTCGGACTTCAGGCGAAGCTCTACAAGCGGCGCAAAGAAGTTCCGAAAACGGATGTTGACGGCAATCCCGCCGACAGCAAATACTACTACCAGCTCGTAGTAGTGGATGTTAACAACGAAGAGAAGAAGGTGGCGCTCAACCGGTACGACCGGTTAGTGTACGACACCCGGAACGGTGACTTCTGGGTGATCGCCGGGCCAGGCTCGTTTGAGTGCCCGATTCGGAATCTCATGACCTACACGACTTTGGGTCAGGGGAGGATCCTCGAGTTCACCAACAGTGAGGTCGAGTGCCCACCTGGCTCCTTCGCCCTGATTCATGGGCAGGGAGGGGTTTCAAAGAACCGAGCTGGCCGCACAATCAGCGGGGGTGACTTGATAGTCATCTTCTCGGGTCCGGTCGAAACAAAGCTGGTTCATCGCCGATACCGCATCGAGTCGATCGTCGTTCGTAACGGCATCGACAAACAAGTCGCCGCCTTGGGACTGAAGAGGTTCCTTGGTATGCTGCTCGATGAAAGTGGTCAGAACGGACCGCTTCAGGAATATTTTGCCGCCGAACAGCGGCAACGCGACGAGGAAGGAGCGGCGGAATCGGCAGCTCGGACGGCGAGACGACAGGCGCGTGAGGCGGAAGCAAAGGTCCGCCGGCTGAATGACCAACGAATCGGAGGCCTTCTCGGTATCATCATCGATGTCGTCGGTGATGAAGGAGCCAGTGCGCGACAGTTCACTTTCAAAGGTGAAACCTTTCGCATCGACAAACCGACTAACGGCCAAGCTGAATACTCGGTGATCTCGACCGTGAACGGTCGTGGACTCGAGATCGTTCCGGTGATCGACCTCGTGAAATCCGGCGCCCTTCAGGCTTGGGCGGAGAGTTTGGACGCTACGGCGACCAACGAGCTTCTTCTCTATTATGAAGAACAACTCGCGGAAGCATCAGCAACTCTTCCCGTCAGCGTCGGGAGCCATGTGAGTTCGAACCACGAGTCCGAGGCTTAGTACCTCCATTCTCTCCGCCGTTGCTTAAGCTATGGCGGACAAGCAAGACGGGTTCAACTCCCGCGTCCCACTCCATGCATGTGCAAGGAGTGGGATTTTTTTTGCTTTCAGCGGGGAGTTTTGATATGTTTTAGCAGTTGGCGCTATCGTCTAGTCTGGTCTAGGACGCTAGGTTCTCATCCTAGTAACACGGGTTCGAATCCCGTTGGCGCTACGATTTGTAAAGTTTGGAATTCTTGTCGTTTGCGGCAAGTTTTCCCGGCTTGACAGTAACATCGAGAGCGATAGACTAAAGCTATATGATTAAAACTTCAAAGAAAACTTCGAATGATGATGACGTTCTTCATGCCCTCTCTGACCTGAGCGAGGCTATCGGTGTTCGCTTTGATAAAGTCGACGCAAGTCTTCACGGAACGTACGATCGATTCGAGAAGATTGATCGGCAACTTCTTGAGATGCGAGGACAGCTCGACCGAATTGAAACTATTGTTCTCCACGATCACGAACGCCGCATCGAGTCTCTGGAGAAACAGGTTCGCTCCTTAAAGTAACCTCTTGGTTCAAACTAATCTCGCGGGGTCTAACCTCTTGAAATTCTTTGAACCGGTCATTTTGATACTTCTATGTGCTCCTCGTAGGATCGGAAGGGGTCGGAAAACGCAGTAATATCTCGGCAAATCTGGTTCAAATGTACACCCTTAAGGGCTGCTACTTAAAACGCTTTAATTTCTTCAACCATTTTTTCTAGCTGCATAATATGGGAAGCCTTAATAAGGATGAGATCTCCCTTTCGAATTAGATTTTGGACTGGCTTTAGGGCGTCTTCTACTCTGTCAAAAACGTAAATATTGTTTTTTCTTAGGCCATTTTTGCGGGCAGCTTCCGCGATAAACTTTGCCCTCGGACCAATCGTGACCAAAACATCCACGCTATTTGAAGCAATGCGGCCAATTTTTTCATGGGCCTCAAGAGTGTACTTTCCAATCTCGGTCATGTCGCCCAAGATCGCGACTCGCCGACTAGCCGGCAAATCGACGAGCGTGTCGAGTGCGGCGTGCATGGATAAAGGACTAGCGTTATAGCTATCGTTTAAGATGTGGGTGTATTTAATTCCCGCCATAAGTTCCATTCTGCCTGAAGCGGGCCGATAATTTTTAAGGGCTTCGGAAATTTTTACTAAATTCATTCCGAAAATCAGTCCAACACATGCGCCCGAAGCGGCGGCGTAGGCTTGAGTTTTTCCAAAAACTCCAGCGAGGCGAACTGGCACAAAACTTCCACCGTACTCCAATTTGAAGGAAATCCCGATCGGACGCTCCCCTTCTGCCCTGGTTTCGAAATTACTAATCCTTACATCTGCACCTTTGCCAAAGCCAAAAGTCATGATGTGAGCCCGAGTGCGATCTTTAAGATTCATAACGGTTTCGTCGTCATAATTGAGAACTGCAAATCCGGCCGCTGGCAGATATTCTATGAGCCGAGCTTTTTCCCTCGCCACTTCCTCCGGACCAGTAAAGAACTCCACATGCACCGGAATGTCGCCAATCGCGGTTATAACGCTAATGTTTGGTCGTGCTACGCCGAGGAGATATTTGATATCTCCAGGATTATCCGCCGCGTATTCGAGGATGAGAAGTTCTGGATACCTTTGTCTCATCCACTTTTTAGGAGCAAGGAGGTTAAAAGCGGCGAAAACAAGGATTTTAAACCAAAAAAAGACACCGCCGATTTTACTTTCTGAACTAATGATGGTAAACGGTAAGCCGATTTCGTTATTAAAATTTCCACTTGCGAAACGGATATCGCGTTCACTGCTAAGGATTGTGGCAATGGCCATCTTCGTTGAGGTTTTGCCGACACTACCGGTAACCCCGATGATGCCCGGCCGAAAACGCCAAATAGTAAGCTCGGCCAATTTTTTGAGTTTAAACTTAAGAATTTTGTTTAGGGATGATTTCATTTAAATTCCGTCGGGTGATAGGTTGTAGTAATTTAGGATAAATTGAGCTAGGTCACGAAAGGCTGGGACGACCGTGAGTCCGGCCAGGGGGGCACCTTCGGGCTCGTTTAGCCTGATTAGAATGACAAATTTTGGATCGGCAACCGGGCCAAAACCAACGTAGGTGTTAATGACTTTGTCGGTGTAGCCACCCTTATTAAAGTCTGGAACTTGGGCTGTGCCAGTCTTGCCAGCCAGCTTATAGCTTTTTATTTTGCCAATTTCGGCCTTATCCAGGGCGGAAACCATCATTTCGGTTACTTCCCTAGCGGCTCTCGCGCTTACTACTCGTCTAATGATCTTTGGTTCAGTTTCCGCATTTATGTAAGGCCTCATCAGATTGCCGCCGTTGGCGATGGCAGAGATGGCATTGATCATTTCGACGGTGGTGACGGCTACTCCTTGGCCGTAAGAAGCAGTCGCAAAGGCAACCTCGGGAGACTTTGGGCCGAGCGCGCGGAGATCCCCCGAAACTTCGCCCGGCAAATCAATGCCAGTTTTTTCATCGAAACCGAAATTTTCCAGATATTTTTTAAAAACATCTCTGCCAATCAAAGATCCAGCATAAGCCGCGCCGGTATTAATGGATTTTTCAATCACGTTAGTCATAGTCACTTTACCGTAACTTTTTAGATCCCAGTTTTTAATCGTCCTGCCACTCACGGTTAGACTACCCTTATCGTAAAAGGTTGTTTCGGGGGAAAATTTCCCAGCGTCGATCCCGGCGGCCATAGTGATAACTTTAAAAACTGAACCGGGTTCATAGATCGTCTGAATAGCAGGATTTAAAAAACTTGAGATGCTGGCTTGGCCGTAGTTGTTCGGATCGAAAGAAGGATAGTTTTCAAGCGCTAAGATCCTTCCGGTTTTTGGTTCCTGGACAATCACCGATCCCCCTTTGGCCTTAAAGTTAGCAACCAGCCCACCCAGAATTTTTTGGGCCTCTTTTTGTATGTTCGGATCTATCGTGAGGGTGAGGTTGCCTCCGGCCTCGGGGAGTGTTAACAGCTTCCCATTTTCCTTGCGACCATTCTTTCCGGCTAAGAGATCGTTGTAGAATTTTTCTAACCCATAACGACCGCTTTCTACGTCATCACTATCGCTAGGGCCAACAAAACCTAAAACCTGTGAACCGAGGGAACCGAAGGGGTAGAACCTTTCTGGCTCACTATCAATATGGATGCCGGGAATCTTTAGTTCAGATATTTTTGCGATAAGGGAGGGTTCGGCTTTTTTAAGAAGGAGTTCGTAGGGATCGCCGGTTTTAGAAAACTTTTTTTCGAGCACCAGTTGATCTTCACCGAGGATGTCAGCAAGCAAGCTGGCCGCTTCCTTTGAGTCATCGATGGCTTTTGGAATCGCGAAAACTACTGGAAATTCCTTATTCAGAACGGCGGAGAGGGTGCTGGAATTTTTATCTAAAAAATAAATTGAGCCTCGGTTAGCTTTACTCTGAACCGAGGAAAAATACTGGGAGTTGGCCTTCGCGGTAAATTTGCCACCGTTTACAACTTGGAGATTATAGACGTTAAAAATTAAAAAGGCGAAAACTAGACTAAACCCTACGATAATTATGGTGAAACGAATGCCCATTGCTTTTGGGGATTGAAGTATTCAGGATTTTTATCCGAAATCAGACCTGCGCTTGCTACTAAATCGCTCACTTTATCTCCCGAAAGTAGGCTGAAAAGTTTTTCTTTAAGTTCAGCGCTCTCTACCTCGACAAGTTCAAGCTTTTCTCTAGCCGTTCCGATCTCGTGATTTGTGCTTACTGCTTGATTATAAAGGATAACGAGCGAAACTAACCCAAAGAAAATGGGGATAAGGAGCAAAATATTGAGCCTTGCGAAGAGACTGGATTCTTTGTTGGGTTGAATAAAGGTCATTTTGACTTAGGTTTTAGTTAATAATTGCGGCGCGGAGACGAGCGGAACGACTACGAGGATTACGCATAACCTCATTCTCACTCGCCTCGATAGGTTTTTTGTTAATAAGAACCAGTTTTTTTGATTGCGCCATTTTTTTAAAATATTCTTTGACCAAGCTGTCTTCGATTGAATGGAAACTTATGATTGCGATTCGGCCACCGACGGCCAGGATACTTCCCAGACCAGAAAGAACCCGTTCTAGATTTTCTAATTCCTTGTTAGCAAAAATCCTCAAAGCCTGGAAGGTTCTAGTGGCTGGATTTATTCGTCCGGCTTCATATTTTCCTCCAACCGCTTTTCGAATTACTTCCGCTAATTCCAAACTTGAAGTAATTCTTTTTCTTTTGCTTGCTTCTTTGATAGCCTTAGCGATTTTACGGGAAAGCCTTTCACCGCTAAGTTTGAAGATAACATCAGCCAAATCGTCTTCCTTGAGTTCGCGAATAATTTCGGCGACGGGCTTGGATTTTTCGCTGTAGGTCATATAGAGAGGCTCGTCCTCGAGAAAGCTGAATCCCCGACCAGAGATATTCAACTGATCTGAAGAAAATCCCAGATCCAGGAGTAGTCCATTGGCTTTCGGCAGTTTTTTCTTTTTCAGCAGACTCGGTAGTTCGGCATAATTTTCATTGGCGAAAATTACTGTTGCGTTTCTTGATTGAACTTCTTTCGTGGCTTTTTTGATCGCGACCTCATCCCAATCAACACACAGGAGCGTTCCGTCTGGTGAGATAGCTTTGAGGATTTCTTTTGAGTGACCGCCGCCATTTGCGGTGCCGTCAATGAAAAATTCTCCCGGCTCAGGATCTAAGCAATCAATGGTTTCTTGTAAAAGAACTGGTGTATGCGACATATGACTAAGAACTAACAACTTTTGACCGGAAACATATGATAAGTGTTTTGTGGCTAGTCATTAATTATTTGTTTTTAGTCATGAGTTAAATCCCCAACTCTCCTAATTTCTCGGCGATTTCTTCTGAAGAGTTTTCTGTTTTCTGCTTGTACTTATCCCAGTTGTCCTGGTCCCAAATCTCGACGCGGCTGTAGAGCCCGGCAACCACAACTTGCTTTTTTAGATCGGCATATTTGCGCAAGTAATCGGGGATCAGGATTCTTCCCTGATTGTCGAGCTCTACATCCATCGCTCCGGCCAGCATCAGCCTAGAGAAGGCGCGCGAATTAGCTTGTGCCAGTGGCAAGCTAACCAGCTTTTCGGCCAAAACTTCCCACTCTTTGCTTCCGAAAACAAATAAACAACTATCAAGTCCGCGAGTGATGATTGCTCCTCCGACAAGTTTCTCGCGAAACTTAGCCGGAACAGCCACTCGACCTTTAATATCTAAATTGTGTTTGTATTCGCCGAGAAGCATGGTAATAAAATGGATTTCTTGGGCTCCTGGCTAGAAATCGAAAGTTATCCCCAGAAAACCTCTAAAAGTGGCACTTATCCCCAGTTTCATCCACAGTTCCCCACTTTTGTTTAATGATAAACCACTCATCACTACTGTCAAAGAGATACCGTGGGGGGCTAAAAATTTAAAAAACCCTTATTTTATAAGGGTTAAGTGAGGTGCGTCCATTAAGATATCCACACTTTACGCACCCGGTATTTTTTCATGATTCCCCACCAAGAGAAAAGCCCTGTTTTGCAGGGCTTTTAGATTTAAAATTACTTTTTATCTCTACTTTCTAGAAACTCTTTCCCTTTGCCAAGGGTAACGTTAACGGGAATACTTTCTGTGCACATGGGGCATTCTGCCGCCGTCCACACTTGCATGTTGATATTGAGGAGAGAGTACAACTCTTCGACGCCAAACATCTTGGCCGTAACTCCACCCCGATT
>JBBTYR010000014.1:0-15473 GCA_038078595.1 Patescibacteria group bacterium | reverse complement strand
TCGGCGTAAAGAGCCAGAACTTCCCGGCCGGTAAGTTCAGAAAGGTGGAAAGCGACCCACTGGGTTAAAGCGACACCGCCTACAGCTGGAGCTAACACAACTTCGATATCGCTCTTTATGAAATGCATGGCGATCTCGAGGCAAAGTGTCGAGGTTTTTCTAGTGAATGGGTAGACAGCATCTTTGTTCACATACGCTCTGCCATGCAAGCCGGAGGTGTAAACAAAATGATCATCATCAATTACAGCTTCGACGCTTGCCAGAATTTCCCTGGCTTTGCTTTCCGGCATGTCATTCCCCTTTCGTGATTCCTAAAACTTGGTGAATAACTTGGTTCATTCTCAAGACTTCATCCCGCGCGCGATCGGCAAAATCCGGACCGCTTGAGGCGTAAAGGACCGAACGAGAGACATTAATGATGAAGCCTTGGCCGTTTGAGTCTGGACAGACCTTAAGGACGGCCTCGAGATCACCGCCTTGAGCCCCGATACCCGGAATTAGAATCGGCATATCACCAATGATCTGGCGAACCCTCAAGAGCTCATCGGGAACCGTAGCGCCGACAACCACTCCGCAATTAGTGCTTTCATTCCAGTCTTTGGCGGCGCGGAATGCTACATACTCGTAGAGAGGCATAGTGCCATCGGGAGCCCATTCGGTTTCAACTGATAAGTCCTGAAATTCACCGGCTCCTGGATTAGATGTTCTACAGAGAATGAAAAAACCTTTTTCGCCGTTCATTAGGAATGGCTCAAGGGCCATGCGACCAACATAAGGATTAACGGTGAGCGCGTCTGCCCTGCAGTACTCGAAGGCAAATCTCACGTAACCGTTGTTGGTGTTCCCGATATCGCCGCGCTTGCCGTCCAAGATGACTGGCACGTCGGGCGCTTTGTGATTGATGTAGCGAATGGTTACTTCAAGCGCATGGAGACCAGCGGCGCCGTAGGCTTCGTAAAAAGCTGTGTTGGGTTTGTAGGCAGAAACAATATCGCGAGTGGCATCAATGATGTCGCAGTTAAAATGGGTGATGGCCTGCTCTACCATGTGCGACTGTCGGCGCTTTGGGATTTTTTCTGGATCAGGATCCAAACCAACGCAGACAAACAAACCTTCTTCCCAACGAGCCTTCTGAAGTTCGCGGTAGTTCCTCATTTTTTCTCCTTGTGAAAGAACAGCTATTTGTCAAAAGTGACAAAAACAACCCCTATTGTTATATGGTTTTTAGCACGGAGAGGCTAGAAAATCAATTATTTAATCTCGTCAATTTTTGAGGCCAGTATGAAATCGTTTATCGAAAGTCCACCAATAGCGTGGGTCCAGGTTTCAATTTTAACTCGGTCGTAGCCAACTGGGTTTATGGAAATTGGGATTGGATCGGCGGCCCCTGCTTCCTTCCCCGCTCCAACCGTGTTTACCAGCTCGCGTCTTACGAAGAAATTACTAAAGAACAGTATAATGAGCTCGCCGATAGATTTGTTGGTTTAGACTTTTCGCAAATCATGGCTTACGAAAAACGCGACGAGACTGATATCAAAAAAGAATTAGCTTGTGCTGGTGGGGTCTGCGAAATCGACGATCTCAAAACCACCGAAGTCACCGCCGCTCACGCCTAAAAAGTTATTCAGATTCACTCTCTAAAAACCCTCAAACTCCGCAGGTTTTAGTTCGCATAAAAAATAGAAGAGTGTAAAATACTTTTTAGAAAAGGGGGGTTCGATGGGAACCGTAAAAGAAGATGCAAAAACCGCAGTTAGTTACCAGTGGTGGGTCTCATCAGTCGATGACTTTACCACCAGAGTCATTATTGATGATATTCCAGGGGGTTGATTCAGAAGAAATCGAAGTTGATGGAAATGGCCTCCGCGCCTGGCCCTGCGATTTCAAACTCGTCGACAAACTCAAAAGGGCTTCCGCAACATCTCTAAGGCCTTTGAGCTACCGCGTTTACAATCGCCGAGGTGGAAGCCAGATTCGCCGGGTTACAATCTTCGAACCCGCCAAGTAACGCTTCCCTGCTACGAACAAAAAAACCCGGTAGATATCCACGTCTGACGGGTTTTTTATTATTACACTTCTCTATTTAAACCACTCCTTAAAACTTTTTGGCCAACCCAAAAGAAGTAGGAGGGCTAGAGGCGCGCTCCAGTTGGCGAAACGCTCCACAAAGTCCCAAACTGGCTGACCGACTAGGGGTCTCACCAAGGCCGTCCAAAATCCCCAGAAAGCCGCCCAGAGAAGAACTAGTCTTATTGGTTTTATAAGGACAATTAAGGCGATCAAAATATCAATCGCGCCAACAAGAGTCAACAAAGTAGTGGCAGTTTCAACGCTGGCGCCTGTTAACTGACCGATCCACTTAATCCAATCCGCTTTCCTTTGAAGAGCAAAAACGCCATGGCCTAAAAATTCGCCCGCCACCCCAATCTTCAAAACCCACAAAACAGCTTTCGAATTCATATATAAAGATTTATCTCGAGCGACCTTTTACTAATTATACCAACTTCGATACCACTCACGCATCTGATTAATCTCATTAGTTTGAGATTGGACAACATCTTGGGCCAGCTTTTTGATTTCGTCTCGACTAGACGTAACCGCTACCATCTGCGCCATCATGACCGCCGTTTGGTGATGTGGAATCATTTGTCGAATAAATTCAGCGTCAAAATCCTGAGCTGATTTCAAAACTGCCATATCAGTTTCGTCCCCCATCATTCCGCCCATCATCATGCCCTGCGAGTGATTCATCATCGAGTGACCCATGTAATTTACAGAGTCAGGCACATCACTCCCAAACCAATTCTTGTACCAACCCCTCATCTCATCTATCTCTTTCGTCTGAGCAATAATAATCGCTTGGGCTAAAGTTTTAATCTCCGCCTTCTTTGCCTTTTGAAGCGCGAGCTCGGCCATCGTAACCGCGTCTTCATGATGCGGAATCATCTGTTCTATAAAGTGCCTATCTAAATCGCCCGTCATATTACCCTGACCGCCCTGACCCATCATATTATTCGCTCCATTCATCATATTGGGATACCGCGCACTCAACCCAACCGAAGCCAAGGACGGAAAAATATTGACCAAAAGTATCCCCACTAAAACACCAACGACCACATAAATATAATTTTTGTTCTGCATGTGATTTTTAACTTCTAATTTTTTCTTTTTCAGTTCGGGTGTTTGTTAAAAATCATCCCGAGCTACTCCCCGTTCTCGCGGAGAGGGATTACATTTTTCTTTTTACAACGACCTTTTGGCGAATTTCGGTTAAGGCTAAATTTTCGAAGTTTTTTATTTTCATCAAATTTTAAGTTTGGATTCAACTCGTTTTAAAAATACGGCGTTAGTAGCCACAATAATTGACGACGCAGACATAAGTAAGGCGGCAATTTCCGGACGAAGCGACCAACCAAATGAATTATAGAACACCCCAGCCGCCACGGGAATAGCGAGCACGTTATAAATCGCCGCCCAAAAGAGGTTCTGCTTCATTTTCATCACGGTCGCTTTGCTCAAACGGATAGCGGCCACAATGTCATAGGGGTCCGACTTCATAAGCACAATATTCCCGGTTTCAATGGCCACATCAGTTCCCGCGCCGATCGCGATACCGATATCCGCTTGCGCAAGCGCCGGGGCATCGTTAATGCCATCGCCGACCATGGCCACGAATTTTCCTTCGCTCTGGAGCTTCTTTACCCAGTTCGCTTTTTCAGCGGGCAAGACTTCGGCAAACACACGATCGATGCCAAGCTCGCGTCCGACAGCTTCCCCGGTCCGCTGGTTATCTCCGGTAATCATAATCGTTTCAACGCCCATTCGTTTTAACTCATCGATGGCCTTCTTTGAATTTTCACGGGGGGTATCCGCGACCGCTATCGCGCCGATGATATCGCTCCCCAAAACAAGAAGCATCGCCGTCTTGCCTTCGCTTTGCAACCGCTCCATTTCTTGGCGCGCCTCACGATCAAGATTTATCTTGTGAACTTCCATTAGGCGCTCGTTTCCTAAAAGCACGAGGTGGTTACCGTTCGCAAGTTTGCCTTCCAATCCATAGCCGGGTTGAACTTTAAAATCCTTGACGGCTGACTCTTGAACGCGCATCGCCTCGGCTTCACGCTGTACTGCCGTATCCAGCGGATGCGATGACTGTTTCCCTAAGCCGGCCGCTAACTCCAAGATAAATCCCTTCACCCCGTGGCCCACTACGGCTTCAAACTTGGAAACTGAGAGGAGATCAATTCCTTCCCGGGAGGCCTTATCCACGATTGTTCTCGCGAGTGGATGCTCGGATTGTTTTTCTAGGGAAGCGGCAATTTGAAGAATTCGCGTTTGAGCTTCCTTGTCTTTTCTCTCAAGAAACGAAACGATGTCGGTGACTTCCGGTTTGCCCTTCGTAAGTGTTCCCGTTTTATCGAGAATCATAGCGTTGATCTTCGATGTTTTCTCGAGCGTTGTCGCGTCCTTGATGAGAATATTATGTTTGGCTCCGATGCCCGTGCCAACCGCGACAACCGTGGGAGTGGCCAGACCCAGCGCGTCAGGACAAGCGATCACGACGGTGGAGACGGCAAAGGTAAGGGCGCTCAAAAGTCCGGCTCCGGCGATAAAATACCAGCCCATAAACGCGGCCAGTCCCGAGCCGATCGCCACTATCACTAACCATCCGGCCGCCGTGTCGGCAATGCGCTGGCCGGGCGCTTTGGAGTTCTGCGCGGTTTCCACCATTTTTATAATTTGCGCCAGCACCGTGTCACTGCCCACTTTTACGGCTTTGAATTTGATGGAGCCGTTCTGGTTGATTGACCCGCCGACGACACTGCCGCCCAATTTCTTATGCACCGGCAGTGACTCCCCCGTCACTAATGATTCGTCAATATAGGTTTCCCCTTCAATCACTTCGCCGTCTACCGGTATTTTATTCCCGGGCCGAATGACCACAATATCGCCTTTTATAATTTCGGCGCTGGGAATGGTAATTTCTTTACTATCACGTATTACAGTCGCTTGGGGCGGCACAAGATCAAAAAGCGCGCGGAGCGCGTCCGAGGTGCCCCGGCGTGATTTCATTTCCATCCAATGGCCAAATAAAACGAAAGTAACCAAAAGAGCGGCGGCTTCATAAAATGTCTCTGAACCCGGACGGATGAGCGTAAGCAATACGCTAAAAAGATAGGCCGCCAAAACGCCGGTAGCGATTAGCACCGCCATGTTGAGTTTTTTGGCTTTGAGCGAGTAATACGTGCCGGTAATAAAGATGGACCCGGCCCAAAATACTATCGGCGTAGTGAGGACTAGGAGTAACCAGTTGATGGGAATAGGCGTGGGCAGATTAAGTTTAAAAACATTAGTGCCAACCGGCGAATAGAGAAAAATTGGAATGGAAAGGAGAAAGGAAATTAAAAACCGACGGCGCATATCCGCTTCCATTTTTTTCGCCATTTGCGGGTTGGTCATCGCCGCTTCGTGATCCCGATGGCTTATTGCCTGTATGTTCCCTCTTCCGCGACTAACTTGATCAGCGGGCGCTGTGACGGTTTTCGGAATCAGATCCATCCCGCAACCCGGACACTTCCCCGGAGCGTCTTTCACGACTTCCGGATGCATGGGGCAAGTATAGACAGAGCCTTGAACCGCTTCAGTTTTTGAGGTCATCGTGCCGTGGCTTTGATGGTCTTGATCGCAACAGGAATGATTTCTCATATTCTTCACTTCGTTTTCTCGACAAATTTATTGTAGAGCGACGAAAAAATCCAGGCGGAAATATAGGAGTAGAACACGAGCTGAACCAAACTCACCACAAAACCAACCAGAGTTATATTTTGTCCGCGAGCCAATTCGTCAATATTAGTAAGATGGATTAACCAACCCAAGATTTTTGTCGAGAATTCCGGGAAGGCGGCGACAAAAGCAGTGCAGATGGTATAGATAATCGCCATAGTAACCGCCGCCGCCAGAGAAAACTTTTTTGTGTTTAACTTCATGTGATTTTTGTTATTTACTGTGACCTTTTTTCTCTTTGAGAAGATCTTAACCCGTATAGCGTTTGGGGTCCTCGACGAAATGTTGCTGGCAGGAATCGGAGCAGAAGTAGTAAGTTTCTCCTTTGCGCTCAACCGCGCCTTTAATTTTAGCCGGATCGAGCTCCATACCGCAAACTATATCAATAACTTTAACATTTTTAGTTGGCTGATTATCATTGTTCATTTTTTTGTTTATTTTAGGTCCCATTTGAATTCCCTCTCCGGCACTCCGCCGACCTCGAGGATTTTAAGGGTAACGGACGATAGAGATTTGGTTGGAGCCACAAAGGTTAGAGTGCCGCCTCGGTGATGGCCGCCGGGAGGATCTCCTTCCCAAGCCGTTGGATTTAGAACCTCGCCGGAGTCCATCACAAGTCTAGAGACTGAAACTAAATCTTCCGACAATTCAACCGAGTGAGTGTTTAAGCTCACATTAAAAAACCATCTTGGAGAATCGGTTGCCAGGTTAATCGGCGTAACCGCCACTTCGACCCCACCTTCATTGGAAGTGATAGTTTTGAAGAGAGGTGAGTTTTGGTTTTGGATGGGTGGATTAGGATTTTCAGTTTTACTAGGGCGACCACCCAAAACCAATCCAACAATCACTATAACTCCAAGGACGCTAACAAACAGCAGGACTCGATGACTCATGTTTTTTGAATTCGATAAGTTTCTTTGATATGTAGGCGACGCCAAAAAGATTGAAGACTAAACCCACATAAAAGATTTCGACCTGGTATTGTGAGACGAAAGCCACAACTCCGGCAGTACCCAAAATCGGCA
Source organism: Patescibacteria group bacterium (assembly GCA_038078595.1). Classification (GTDB taxonomy): domain Bacteria; phylum Patescibacteriota; class Minisyncoccia; order UBA6257; family 2-01-FULL-56-20; genus VMFW01. The sequence goes on along the minus strand of JBBTYR010000014.1, from coordinate 8,664 downwards.
AGATATTTGCAAGATAATGAGTGCAGCAGGAAACCATCGCCGCCGTAGAAGTAGCCCCCGAAACCGCCAAAACTTTCTTTGAGGCCATTTGCTTAATTGAGTCTCTAAGATAAGCATAAAGACCAATCTGAATACCAAATCCAACCGCCAAACTTAAAATGAAATACCAGAACTGCGAAAACTGGCCTTTGGCAAAATCAAAGCTCGAAACGAGCGACAAAATAACAAAGTATGCCAAAAGCAGAATGGTTGCCGCTATTACACCCCTAATTAGTGATCCGCTAATCATAGCTTAAAGTATTTCAGTTCTAATTGTTGTCACGGAATCAAACTTAGCTCACGTTGTCGACGACTTTTTTAAGTTTGCTCTCAACTATCTTGGAGATTTTCGACAGCTTCCGATTACCAATCACTTTCGCTAAAACCATAGGCAAAATAGTGCTAACGGAAATCTGATTTTCTTCTTCCTGAACCACCACATTACACGGCAAGAAAAGACTAATGCCATTTTCCGCTAAGAGTGACGAATAGGCGAACTGCGGATTGCAGGCGCCTAAGATGACACATTCAGGATAATCCACTCCAAGTTTGCTTTTAAGCGTAGATTTCAAATTGATTTCGGTGAGGACGCCGAAGCCTTCATTCGTTAGTTCTTTTTTTGTTTTTTCCACCGCCTCGAAAAAGGACAGATCGAGGTTTTTCTTGTAGCTGTATCGCATGATTTTTACACACTACACCCTCCTCCCCCGTTCGACTTTTTCTCCGGAGTTTGAACTTGGCTCAAAATATTGGCATAACCATAAGCGCTAGAATAATCTACTCCCAAGATTTCTTTCGGATTGGCCAATTCAAGACTCAATCCCTTCGCCCTCAAGTATTTATCAATTGTCAGATATGTATCCGGAAACCAATAAGCGTTGACTTGAAGCGCCACTTTATACATTTCTGCTTCGCTTGCGCCACTCGCGGCTATCAACTCAAGCAAGCCCAACATTGCCATACCATGATTGCAATCCGGAAAATAGGTGGAATTTCCGCAACAAGGCCGGTAGATGTTTTTGGAAACTGACTCGACTAGCGCTTGTTGCTCTGGTGTTAATTTAATCATCTCATGCTTCGAATAGTGATCCATCGGATTTCCCTTCGCTAAAGTCCAACCCCCCGTCGAGGCAAACCTGCCGGCTCCGCCATATTCTGGATTTTGCATCGGCCCTTTCTCTAGGATGGGATTTTTGTTAGCCAGACCAAAGGCCCAGAGGAGATTCAACCAATAGCCGGAATTTCTTTCAGTCATCACGATTTTACCGGTCGTAAATCCGGAGAGAAATTCTTTTTCTTCTAGGGCTAGTCCGCCTCGTCCCGAATAAAGGGACTCAAACGCTTCAGCGTCAATTACGCCAGAATCAACCATTTTCTGACCAAGATCTGCCCATTTAATTGGGAGCTCAATGCCTTCGGTCTGCAAAATTTCACTTTCGGAATTAAGGACAGAGACATTTTGTTTTGAGTTTGAATTATTGCCCGAATTCTTTTGAGCGCTTAGGCCGACGTAGTAGATTTGAGTGGCAGCCAGGAGAGCAATTGCCAACATGGCAATCCATTTCCAGAAACCTTTCTCTTTTTGAGGATTATTTTGTTCTAAGCTTTCTTTTTGTTCTTCCATTTTTTTGTTTCTTAATGGCACGACTTTTGAGGTGGAGCTTCCTCCTTTTGATCATTCACTTTTTTCTCCCGACCCTTCTTAAAAGCTCGGTACACGAGATAGACAAAAATACCAGGGATAAGAACTGCCCAAATAGCTTCTGGAATCCATTTTGTGGTCTCAAAGAAACTAATGGTCAGTTTGTTTAAGTAATTTCCGATAGCAACTTGAAAACTCGGCGCCCAGTAAGTATCGCCGGAAAAACCTAACGCAACCATCGTGACGCCAATCAGCAGGAAAATACCGGCTGCCAAAAGATTTGTCGAGTGAACGAAATAATCTTTCCCGCCGATTCTAAATTCCATTATTTTACCCTGAATAATTTTAGATTTCTCAAGCTTGAATTTGTCGTAGAAGTAAGCAGCTAAGAAAAGCGGGAATACCATTCCGAAAACATACGCGAAGGTAACCACCAGCGCTTTCCAAAATGCGCCCGAGACAACGGCGAGCGTGACTGCCCCAGCTAAAACTGGGGCGCAACAAGAAGTCGCCGCGCCAGATAGGATCCCCAGGACAAAGACTGATTGGGGATGGGAGGCAGAAAGTTTTGGTTTGATGTTTTTTAACATCGGAATCATCGCTAAACTCTTTCCGAAAATTGATAGAACGGCGAGAAGAACCATGAAACTTCCACCGATCAAATACATTTCTTTGTGGAAGTCCTGAAATATGCTCGCAAGCCAAGCCGCCCCTAAACCAATCGGAATCAAAATCACAGCGATGCCGGAAAAGAAAACAAGGGTCATTCGGATGATGTTTTTCTTTTCCCTGAAAGCCGAGGCTAGGTAGGCCGGTAAAAGCACGGTAATGCAACATGGGGCAAAAAGCGCCACCATCCCCGCCAAAAAGGCCGCGAGGATTGAAGCGCTAAAGATTAATTCCATGCTAATTGGTAACCGTAGCTTTAAAACTTAATTCGACTTTCGGAGTTTGAGTCGAGTTGGTTTCAATGAATACCGTCCGATTTGCCAAACCCACACCCGAAGGACCATGGGCCGCTGGATTGAAGATAGCTTCAACTTTAACGGTTTCCCCTGGTCCCACTTCAACATTAGCTTTTGATATGCCCCCGCCATGGCCTGGCATACCGTAAGGTCCCGAAGTGACGCCTTTAGCGTCTGTAACTTTCGCAGCTGTGCACATGCAAGAGGTATAAACCTTGCTAATGAATATCGACTCTGGACCCTCATTCTTCAATTCAAAAACTTTTGAGACATTCCCATTTTTCATCGAGATTGTGCCAAAGTCGAAGTCTTCTTCTAAGGTATTCAGCATACCTGCGGATTGAACGGGAACTTTTGAATTTCCGCTACTGTTTCGACTTAACGCGCCAATACCGATGAGAGCAACGAGAATAATTGCCGCGAAAATTATTATGTTTTTTTGTTTCATTGTTTGTGATTATTTTTTTGCTAACCAAAAAACACCTGGATTTAGGTGTTTGTCGGCGCGCCGCAAAACCGCTTTCTAAAAGCTGTCAGCGCGCCGTTTGCATTACTAGCGGATCGCGGTTATTTAAAACTGAAAGCCAAGCTAGAAAACTATTTTTGAAATTAAAAATATTCCTGAAAAATTGGGCTGTGGATTTTTGCAAATACTTAAAAACTTCGAGTTTTAACCTCTTTAAAACTAGCGCTGCAGTGATTAGGAAAAAAACTAATAGTAGTAGAACTGGAATGCTGATTGGAGCCACGTTGGCCTGAAGCGAGCCCTGAAGGCTTGAAAGGTGCTCGAGGGCAGAATCTATCGGGTCAATCGCTTGGGCGCAAGTGCTCGAGAAGCTGAAAAGACAGGAGTGATGGGCGGTATGGCTTTCGTGGGCCAAACTCGAAAATCCAAAAATGCCCACGAATAGGAACATAAAAAAGATTATAGAAGCCTCGAATTTCATTGTCTTATTACTTACATCTTGCCCCCTTTGCCTGAACAAGTCAACACCCTACCGCCAAAAACTAAGAACCAAGCCAAAGATAATGAAAATCACAAGTTGGTAGCCGGCTTGAGTTAAAAATCTGGCCCAAGAAATTTTGGCGGAATCGTTATTCCACATAGCGGTGCCAGCTACGATTGGCATTACAAAGGCCGCCCAAATCCAAAGCGCACTCTCTAATCCCGAAACCTCCGGTGAACCAGCCATGTACTTAGCCAAGACCCAAATTTGAAATAGAGTAAGGACGAACTGGATGAGATAAAGTGGCCCCGCGCTTTTTTGCATTTTCCTTCGAGCCTCCATGTCGTCTGGGTTGGCGCCCACTATTTCCATTCATTTGCGACCGAAGAAGGGTCCATACCAAACCGCGCCCACCCCCATGGCAAACAACCCGCAAACCACGACCGCCCAATAGTTTATTTCCATAGTCTCATTCTAATATAAACCAAAATAAGCGGCCGAAAACCAAAAGGCCCCGTTCTTAATCAAGATTAGGGCCCTTCTTTGCTTTCTGAAGTAAAACCCTTAGGTAAGATGCTTCGAAACGAGCTTGGTCATTTCAAACATATTCACCGTCCCCTTCCCACCAAACACTTTCTTTAGATTCTCATCGGCGTTGATGTTGCGTTTGTTGGCCGGGTCCTGAAGGTTGTGCTTTTTTATGTAGATCCAAAGGGCCTTCACCACTTCTGACCTGGGCATAGGCCCCTTCCCCACGACTGCCTCGAGCTCGGAACTAAGAGTCATTGGCTTCATAAAAGCCGAATTTGCTTTTCCTGGCATGTTTTTTCGATTTTTGGTTTATTATCGACCTAAATATCTATGGGAGAATTATAGCATTTTTTAGGTTTTTACAAGCCCGTGCTAGAGGGAGCCTTTAATTCCTTATTTTAATGGAGAAAGAGACGCTATCGCCGTGCCCAAACCTCTCTTTCTTGCGAATGCACGCTTTTAACGGCAAAAGATAGGTTTCGGACTTTTTGTCAGGAAAAATCGATGTTTTCCAGCTGGTTTTACCGATCGTAACCATAACCGGTAGAGAACCAAATCCCCGGCTAGCTCCCCTAAATGCCGCCCTAATCTCCCTTGACTCTTTTTTAGGTATGTTTACAAAATGCCATCCAGTTAACCCGGGGTAAAGCCAAACGTTAGCTTTGATTTTGTATTCCTTTTTTGAATTCATAATTATTCAGGAATGGCTTGGATGTAAGTTCGTTAATCCTGGTGTGGAAATTGAATAAAGATTATTCACTAATATTTTGCACCCTACCGACTTCTCCGCTTTCTAAGCGCACCTTAATACCGTGTGGATGGAACTTGGAATTGGTTAAAATATCCCGCACAATGCCGTGGGTAAGTTTGCCGCTTCTCTGATCTTCTTTTAAAATAACATCTACTTGTAAACCTGGCTTAACATTGTCTTTGTTCTGTCCGTTCATATATTTATTTTAGAAACCATGATTTAATCCGATCCCAGATTGTGAGACGAACCCCCAGGAACCCTAAGCCAACAAAAATAAGCCAAGAGCCGGGAGTGAGTGGGGTGATGAGAGCTAGAAAACCAAGCGTTATTAGTATTAACCCGACAATTTTTCTACCTGGATAATTCTTGTCGAATATTTTTTTAAACCACGTTTTCCAACTTTCCATGAGATTAAACTTTTATTTAAGACAATAACTGGCAAAGAATTTTGAAGGCGAGGATATTTTTACTCTTTTCGCTCCTCCTTACTCCAAAATCTCTTGGGTTAACTCATTTGTTCCAATTCTTTCTTTGGTCGAATAGGGAATAATTTTATGCTCCCCTACCAACTCCGCTAGTTTTTTCATTTTCGCTTCGTATTCTGGTTTTTTTATTTTATCGATTTTGTTGGCTACAACCACAATATTCTTGTTCTCTTTTTCCATACTTGAGAGCACTTCTAAATCATTGTCCGTCGGACCTACGTTCGCGTCTATAATGAGTAACACTTTTTTCTGAACACAACCCGAATCAAACAGGTACCAGTAAATCAGTTTTTGCAGACGCTCCCTCTCTTCCTGCGACGCCCTTGCAAATCCATAGCCCGGTAAATCGATAAGATAAAGAGATTTATTTACCCAGTATACATTCAACTCTTGAGTCAGTCCTGGGTAGGCGCTCGTTCTCGCCAGGTCTTTTTGTTTGGTGAGGGAATTAATAATACTTGATTTGCCGACGTTGGACCGACCCAAAAGCGCCACTTGAGGCGTTCCGTCCACAAGCGTCTCATTGGTTCCTGTCAAACCTTTTAAAAACTTGGCTGATGTAATACTTTTCATACGCTTAGTTAACTACTACAACAATCCAACATTCTTGAGAATGTTGGATTGTTGTAGTTTTAAAAGTTTTTGAGAAATTTAACGAAAACTCCTCCGTAAGGAGACAGGGAGTGGATGACGTTACGACCTTGGTATTTTTTATTAAGCAGACCAGCCTGAACTAACCTTCGGGTGTGTTCCGAAAAGGTTTTCATATTACCGTCTAACTCTTCGACTATCCTCTCGAGTGTTATGTCGGGGTTCTTTGAAACTGCGAGAAGGATTTCGATTCGATAATGATTGGCAACGCCTTTTATGTGCCTTTCCAGCTGTTTTGAGGTTTTCATCGATATATTGTACCACAACACTCCAACATTCTCAAGAATGTTGGAGTGTTGTGGAGGTGGCATAATTTTTGCTGACAAAAATTATTCACCGACTCCGTTAGTTTCCGTAGTGGGCAAAAAGGGCTTTGATGCCGGCTAGATTTTTCTCCCACTCAATCGCTTCGTGGGTTTTAAGCTCAACCGTGATGGCCGGAATACCAATTGAAGCCAGCCAGCCTTCGGCGTCCCCGGTCACTTCGTAAGCATCAAAAGAATCCATTGCAGGGTAGCCGGACGCGCGCGAGTAGGCCTTCGTGATCGCCCGGGTTTCGGGCAGGATTCCATCTTCACACTCTGAGGCATACACGGCGTTGGCCTGACTATGCCAAAATACCATCGCTGTGGGCTTATTCTCTAAAACAAAATCCCGGATCGCCACGGCTTCCGGCTCGGAAAAGGCGTTAGTCCCGGCGCTCACTTTCTTTCCTTTCCAGGTCCCTTCCGGCTGCCATTTACAATCAAAATTTCGGTTTAGATCCACTTTGTGCGAGTTAAACCGCCCCGGCTCTTGCGCTACGCCGGAGGGCACATCTGCCACCGTAAAACGCCCCTCTTTGCCAATTACTTTGAACACCCCGTCGGGGTTAGCCGACGGAATCACTGTGACTGCCAAATCTTTGGAAATAGTGCCGGAGGCCTTGCTCAAGTAATCCATAAACTCATAGGCCAGAACCACACTGTTCCACTCGTACCCGCCGTGGATGCCGCCGACAAATAAGAGACGGGTCTCACCCGTTCCGTAGGTGTAGGCTTCGATCTTCCGGCCTTCCACCGACAGACCAATCACTTCTTGCTTAAAGGTCGGCTCAACCGGTATCTGGGGCGCAGGGGCATCCTCGCCCCGAAGTACAAAAAATAAAACCAGGCCGAGAGTCAGCGCGGCAATTATAATAATGGCCACAAGAGCCCGCTTCGTGAAAAAAGCCCTCATTATTTAGCGTAGTAGCTTAGGAGAGCTTTAATGCCAGCTTCGTTTTTACTCCATTCGGTATCATCGTGAGTGGTGAGCAACACGCTAATCGCTGGAATTCCCTGCTTGGCGAGCCAGTTCACCATATCGCCCGTGATTTCATAAAAATTAAATTCCTTATAAACCTTATATCCCGAGGCTTTGCCATAGACATTCGCGATCGTAAGGGTCTCCGGTAAAACGCCAGCGTGACAATTTGACGCAAACACCCCGCCCACCGAGCTGTACCAAACCAAGGCCGCCACCGGTCTCTTCGTCTCGACATAAGTCTTGATCGCTTGGGCTTCGGGTTCGGAAAAGACGGCGCTGCCACCGCTCACGGTTTTGTCCTGCCACTTCGCACTCATCTGCCAGTCACAGTCAAAGTTGCGGTTGAGGTCTACGGTGTTGCCGTTAAACCGGCCGGACACCTGAACTGTCTGCGACGAATTCACATCCGTCTTCGCAAACTTGCCGGTTGAGCTCACTACCTTCGCCAGTCCATCCGGATTCAAAACCGGAATCACCGTCACCTTGGTGCCACTCGCCACCGCGGTCGGATTGGCTTTCAAAAAATCCATCATCTCGTAGGCCACCAAAGAAGTATTCCATTCATATCCGCCGTGGATGCCGCCGACAAACAAAATCTCTTTCGCTCCCTCGCCGTAGTGGTACGCCACAATATCTCGCCCTCCGGCAGATTTCCCAATCACGGTTTTGGTCTTATCCACCACCCCTGGCGTGCCGCCCGGCTGGTCGAGGTTAGTCGTCCCGTTTTCATCCCCTGGAGTGATCACCACATCTTTAGACGTGTTTCTCATCAAGAAATACGCCCCGACTCCCACAAGGATTACTATAACCAACACAATAACAGTTTTTTTCATACCCTTATTATAGCACTTCGGGACTTACCATAAAAAATGAGAATTTAGCAAAGTCGTTCCTTTGTTAGCTTGATTAAATCAGCTTCACTGTGATAAATGCCGTGGCGAGAGAAAACTAAGATAAAACAACAATCGGAAGATTGCATTTCAAAAACAATTCTGTAGCCCTTCGATTTTCCAAAGTTTTCTTTTAAAGGGACAACTCTTCCTCTAAAAACTTTTTTATCGCCAAAACCGGGAAACGAAATAATTGAAGGTGTCTTATGTAAGCCCTTGGTACTAAAAAGTCTTTCCTAAGCTTCTAACGACCCTTGCGGCGCCGAGAAGCGCCGCAAGTTTTTTAAATCCTTTTCGACACCTTCATGTCTAACAATCTCCATCGGAATCTCTGTAAAATCAAATTAAATTTTATCCATTTCGCCATACTTATTTCGGTAATAGGCAAGATTGTAGTCAATAACTTCGTTTGGTTTCGTTGAAATCCAAGGAGCCTCTCCGTGACTAGCAGTTTTCATTTCTGCGCCGGTAAATTT
>JBBTYR010000013.1:0-1738 GCA_038078595.1 Patescibacteria group bacterium | reverse complement strand
CGAATATTGAAATCGAACTAAGAAATATGTTATAAAAAATTCGGATAGTAGATGCGATGTCCGCGGTTACGGCTTCGGACCGTCGAATTCCGAGATTATTACACGCAGAGCAGTGTCGGGTACGCCTTACACTGGAGTCGTCTTTAATCTCCAAAAAATGAAGATACTCGGTACAGGATATTGGAGGATTTTAGATCCCAAATAAGATTCAACCCCGAGAGCATTCAAAGGGTGGTGGCACAGATGGTATCCTGTACGTTCTGGCAGAACTCGAACGGCAACCGCAACGTCCCGTACTTGAACTGGAACGATGACCAGTGGAACTTGAACTTCAATTGGCTCGACAATGACTGGAACTCCAACGATCGTCTCGTCCGTCTCCGCTATTGTCTTCATTCCCCGCCTTGTTGCGGGGTTTGTTTTACGAGGCGAGTTTTCGAAGCCAACCGCCGAGCATCTTTCCGACCGCGTCCAATTTTTCCGAAAGAGCAATAAACTTTTTATTGTCCGTTGCCTTAATCTCCCAAGCCACTTTGATAAAGAATTTTATTAGGTCGAGCTTATCACTCGCTCTTTTTATGAGAACGGATTTTTGATCCCGGCTCGCGTAGCCCGCCATAAAAACCAACTCGATAAGTTCGATAAATAAATTGTCGATTTTTTCGCCAAGTGTGTACCGGGAAGTTCTCGGGAAGTGATTGATGTATTCACTCCACAACTTATACACACCGATCAGGTGCTGAATAATAGGCAGGTTGCCTCGGGGGGGGTGATTAACTGATTCATTGTTATGAAAATTAAATTTATCCACGATTTTGAAAGTATTACTAGCGTCGATAATTTGCTCGAGGCGTGGGGCGAATTCGTTCGGGGCAAGAAGAGAAAAAAGGACGTCCAGGAATTTTACGCGAATCTAATGGACAATGTTTTCTTACTCCATGAAGATTTGAGGAATCATACTTACAAACACGGCAAATATCAAGCCTTTAACATCTGCGACCCGAAACCCCGGAACATCCACAAGGCGAGCGTCCGGGACCGACTTCTCCATCACGCCATCTATCGGAGACTTTATCCCTTTTTCGCTCAAACTTTTATCGCCGATTCTTTTTCTTGTCAGCTTGGAAAAGGTAGCCATAGAGCTTTGGATAGATTTCGTTTGTTTGCGCATAAGACGAGCGGCAACTACACCCGCACTTGCTGGATTTTGAAATGCGACATCAAAAAGTTTTTCGCGAATATCAACCACAATGTTTTGATAAAAATTCTAAAAGAATATATTTCGGACAGAGAGATAATTTGGCTCGTCGAAGAAATTATCGGAAGTTTCAATTCCGGAAGAAGCGGGGTGGGTTTGCCGCTCGGCAACTTAACTTCCCAGCTTTTTGTAAATGTCTATATGAACGAATTTGACCAGTTTATCAAGCACAAACTTAAGGCCGAATACTACGTTCGTTACGCTGACGACTTTGTGATTTTGTCAACCGATAAAATTTGGCTTGAAGATATTGTTTTGTCGATTAAAAAGTTTTTGCTTGAAGAGCTAAAGTTAGAACTTCATCCCGATAAAGTTTTTATAAAAACTCTAGCTTCTGGTGTGGATTTTTTGGGCTGGGTCCATTTTTCCGATCACAAAGTCTTACGGACTACAACCAGAAGACGAATGATAAAAAGACTAGCGGTTCAAAATAACGAGCCGACTATAAATTCTTATCTCGGTCTTTTGAGTCACGGCAAT
>JBBTYR010000012.1:0-4921 GCA_038078595.1 Patescibacteria group bacterium | reverse complement strand
TGAATGGAAAATGTCTAACAAGATTCTACTAATTTTTTAGATTTTGTCAATTTTCGAGCGGAGTAAACTTGAGTCGTTCTTTGTGGTGCGCCCTGAGATCGAAAACAGTTTTTAGAATAACCATAATCACCAAGGGAATCACTCCCCCACCAACAAAAGTAATGGCAAAGCCACTAAGAATAATCACCAGGTGCATCACTATTATTCTTTGGTAGGGTTCACCAAACAGGGCGGGGAGGTTGGCTATTAGGTATTCTCCGCGTTTGCGAAAGTTAAGGTAGTAAGAAATACCGTGACTTACGAACAGGAAAAGGACGGGATATAGGATTTGAAAAATTAGATTAGGTAGCGTCGCCTCGAACCCGCCAGCCTGACCGGAGAGGATCGAGAACGGACTCCATTGGCTGAAAAGAACCAAAATGAAAACGAGGTGAACGAGCATGAATACGCCATAATGGAAAATGAAAAAGCCGACTAAAAATATTTTTAGAATAAAAAAGGGTATTTTTCTTGCATTTTGAAGGGCTGCTCCCTCGTGATTTTCCTGATTGAGTTTTAGGGTGTTGGCTAGGGTCAACATTTTAACCACATTGAAAAAGCCAATAACAGCGCTCTCGGCCCAGTAAAGAAAAAGGATTAAAAATAAGTCCCAGCCTAGAAAAAGAACCCCAAAGAGAGGTGCGAAGTTAGCAATAATTAGAGCGATGGCCGAGGTGGAGGGACTCTTGAATTGTTTTAGCTCGAGCATAATCTTAGCTGATCTTTGCCCCCGGAAGGACTTCGGAATCTGGAATGATAAGGACGCTTCGCTCACCCGTAGCCGCGGCAAGCAACATGCCCTGGCTTTCGTGCCCCATCATTTTTCTTGAGTCAAGATTAGCAATTACAATAATAGATTTTCCAATCAAAGTTTCTGGTAAGTAAGATTTGGCAATACCGGCCAAAATCTGCCGAGTTTCTTCGCCGAGGCTAACCTGCAATTTCAGTAGTTTCTCCGACCCCTCTATTCTTTCGGCTTCCAAAACCCGCCCTACGCGCAGATCGAGTTTACTAAAATTTTCGAAGCTGGCCATCTCTTTCTTACCCTTCTTTTCGGGTTTCTTTCTCGTCAGATCCGTTCGCGTGCTTTTCGTCTTCGCAGCTGCAGCTCTCTAATGGTTGTTCATAACTGGGGCAGATCTCTGCCTGACAAGTTCCCGGCTTGTCGGAAACCCCCTCGCACCCTCCTCGACAAATATAATGTTCCATTACCTCTATTATACGTCAGATATTAACTTTGCGCGCAAAGATTGAATTGACCAACTTGATCACTGTGTTCACTAATAAGCGATTTGGTTTCTCCGATGAGCTTGTTTATTTGATCGGCCAGGGAGTTGTGCTCTCCGACCTTGGCGTTGTAAGCCGCAACCTCCTCCTTTGTTTTCGGATCTGAATCTTCTAGCTCTTTTTTAATTTCCTCGGCTCGAAGCTCTAGGGAAGAAATAGTAATTCTATTAGTCTCGATGCTTGTTTTTAGAGATTCGTTGATTGCGGGACAGTCAGATTTAGGTTTGGCAAAAATTTGGACGCCAATCCATTGATTTCGTCCGCTAAAAATCCCCCGCCCTACCGCAACACCAAGTTCTGTGTATTTGGAACCCAAGATATTGGCTCGGTGACCGGGACTCGCCATCCAGGCCTCTACGAGTTTTTGGTCGCTTTCAAAATTTCCAAGAGCAATATTTTCGCCAATTAAAACGTACTCGAATTTTACTTTTCTAGCTTCTGTCGAAGCACTTTCGCCGGCTGGCGAGTTGTGCTCAAAGTATTGATTCTTGAACATATCATTCAGTCGCGCTTCAGCCACCTGATCGAGTAGATAATCTGGCTTTAGAGACGGGAGAGCCGAAACTCGGACCCTCTCGACATTCGTCCAGGTAAAAACCCCGGATTCGGTTAAAACGGAAGAATTTTCAGTTTGTGTATTTTTTAGGAGTGGCGGCGGGGCGATAATTTTTCCGACCACACTTTTTGCTTCTGTGGCTAAACCCTCTGCGGCTTTTTCAACGATCGAGTCGATTTTGTCGTTGATGGCGTCGAGGGTCGGTTTCCTGATCTTTTGATCGTAAAGCGCGAAAATTTTGCTTTTAATAAAACTTTCGTCAGGAAGTTTTTCGGCGACAAACACTAAAATCTGCTTTCCAAAAAAGAAACCAAAACCAAGGATTAGGGCGATGGTAAAAAGAGCAATTTTTTTCATTTTCTCAACTATAACTATATAGCAACCTTTCTAAACTAAAAGCGGTCCGCTTGGCGAAACCGCTTTTGGACTGCTAATTCACGACCAGCTTACATACCAGCGCTACCGCACATTTTGCAGCTCTTTTTGTGCGTAAAAATCTCGTAGAGGGCTGATAGACCGACTAGCAAGTAAATTATCTTTGAAACCGCATGATCCATACTCCCGAAGATGGCTGTGCCCAACTCCCAGCCGAAAAAGACCAATAACCAATTGACACCTCCAACGAGAAGAAGTATCCAGGTTACCATGTGCAAACTCTTCATGTTCTGTTTTTTAATCCTATTCAAACAGTAGCCGACCTTTATAGAAAGTCTACTATTATGATTATATCATAGTTGGATCTTCACTTTAATTTTTCAATTCTTACGCCAATCAGGCGCATTAAGCGCTTATGGGGGTTTTCTCGTCTGTCAAAAAACGGGTAAAGCAGTTTTAGGGTCTCAAATTCTAGGCTCTCCAGGCTACTCGCCGGTTCGGCTAGGGTGTGACTTCGATTTTTAGTTTCAAAATTGGAAAAGCGAACTGTCAGGACGACGGTTTTAAAGGATTTTCCGCCTGAGGCGGATCCGCCTTTGGCGGAAAAACTATCTTTTTTGAAACTGTTGAAAACACTTCCACTCAGCGCCTTAACACGATCGGTGATAAAGTTAAAGTCGGATGAGTCTCGATTAAATGTTTCTTGCTCACCGATAGATTTTGCCTCCACGTAATATTCGGCGATTGGCGAATCGTCTTGACCGCGAGCTTTGGCATACAAAATAGTCCCCCATTTGCCGAGGAGGGCTTTCAGCTCTTCTACGGAAAACTTTTTTAAATCTTTGACAGTTTTAATGCCTTTTTTGTTTAAGAGGATTTCGGTTTTTGGCCCGATACCAGGAATCTTGCGAATGGCGAGCGGTTCGATAAACCTTTCAACATCCTCATCTTTCAAAACAGTTAGGCCAGCGGGTTTTTTAATATCGGAAGCGATTTTAGCGATAAGTCTATTGGGGCCAATGCCGATGGAGCAGGTTAACTTTTCTTGGAGTTTAATTTCTCTTTGGATTTTTCTGGCGAGCGCTTCAGCTTTTTTGTAGCTACTTGTGGAGCTAAAATCTAAATAACCTTCGTCAATACTTGTCTGTTCAAAAACTTGAACGTTTTCCGAAACGAGTTGAAAGATTTTTTTGGAGACTTCGGAATAACGACGATGACTGCCACCGATGAAAATAGCCGGTGGATTACCGGCTTTTCTAGCTTTTTCGGAAAGTTCCCAAGCCTTTCGAATTGGCATAGCTGAGTGGATACCGTATCCACGGGCTTTGTAATTAGCAGTCGAAACGACACCCCGCCCATTCCCGTCTTCAGGATCGGAACCAACTACGATTGGTTTCCCGCGAAGTCTGGGGCGGTCCCTTTCTTCAACGGCGGCGAAAAAAGCGTCCATGTCGAGGTGTGCAATGATCCTTGGCATGACCCAATTATAAACAAAAAGGCGCTGCAAGATATGCAACGCCTTAACTCATTTTTACGTGAACTACTAGTTCGTTGGAAATCTAGGAACCTCAATCGCATCGTTTCTTTCGGGACCCAAGGAAAGACCGACAAGTGGAGCTCCCACAGCATGGCGGATATTCCAGAGATAATTCCGGCAAGTAGCTGGAAGATCCGTGATTTTAGTGCTGCCTTTTACGGGTTCCTGCCAAATTTTAACGTCAGTGAAGTTGGCCTCACACCCGGCCATGTCAGTTGGTAAGTGAATTATCTTTTCCCCGTTTCGTCGATAGGAGTGACAGACCTTAAGAGTGGGAAGCTCGTGAAAGAAATCAAACTTGGTGACGATCAAACCCGTCACAGAGTTAAGCTTAGCCGCGTATTGCAACTGAACGAAATCAAGCCAACCACAGTTGCGATCGCGACCAGTGGTTGTTCCTCGTTCTTGGCCGAGATTTCGAACCAGGGCTTCGGTGACTTGATCCATTCGGGTTGGAAATGGACCTTCTCCAACTCGGGTGACGTAAGCTTTTAAAACGCCGAAGACATCCGTAACATCTCCTGGACCAATGCCCATTCCATCTAAACATCCGATGGCCGTTGGGTGGGACGAGGTGACGTACGGATAAGTGCCGTGACGAATGTCGAGCATCGCCCCTTGCGCGCCTTCGATTAGAATGCCGTCTCCTTGATGGCGAGGCTCTCGTAAAAATTCTGGCAAGTCAATGACTTTCGGGGCGAACAATCGACGAATCGCTTCCAGGTTTTCAAAGGGAAAGCGATCGAAAAACTCAGCCGGAATAAAGCTGGGATAAAGACGTTCGAGTTTTTCCAGGACTTCGCCGAGTTTTGACTTGAGTTTAGCTCGCCAACGTTCTTCGGATTCAGCGAAGTCGACTAGGCGGAGGCCAACGCGATCAATGTGATCTCGATAGCAGGGGCCGATGCCTTTGCAGGTGGTGCCGATTTTAGTCTCGCCGCGAGCTTTTTCTTGAAGTATGTCTTCTTCAATATGCCAGGGCATAAGGAGACTGGCTCGATCGGAAAGATAAAGACTTGCGGTAGGAATTCCGGCTTTTTCCAGATCATTAATTTCGTCCATGAGGGCGAGTGGGTTTACACACATCCCGCTACCCAAGATGGCAGTTTTGCCATGGAGAATTCCGG
>JBBTYR010000011.1:15424-20003 GCA_038078595.1 Patescibacteria group bacterium | reverse complement strand
TCCCGCGAAGTCTGGGGCGGTCCCTTTCTTCAACGGCGGCGAAAAAAGCGTCCATATCAAGATGTCCTATGATTCTCATTAGTTTAAATTTAACACCTTGATGTGAACGAGGAAAACCCCGTTTTGTCCCACAACTGTCCACGAGAGAAGCGAGTGGTTACAGTTGGCGCGATCCCGTAGATCTCCGAAACCAGACCTAAAAGTTAAGGTTTTCATCGCGGACAAACGGGATCAACGCCAATCTACCCTTAGGCTTCACTTTTCGGAGATTGGCGGGAGAAGATAGGAGCTCCGTCAGCCGACGGAGCGACGTAAGAAATCAGAAGGTGTCTTAAGCGGGGGTCGGGGTTTTTATTGCGGTAATATCGAGGTGTGCAATGATCCTTGGCATGACCCAATTATAAACAAAAAGGCGCTGCAAGATATGCAACGCCTTAACTCATTCAAATAAACTACTAGTTTGTTGGAAATCTAGGAACATCAATCGCATCGTTTCTTTCGGGACCCAAGGAGAGGCCGACAAGCGGAACATCCACGACATGGCGGATATTCCAGAGATAATTCCGGCAAGCAACTGGAAGATCCCTGACTTTAGCGCTGCCCTTTACGGGTCCCCGCCAGATTTCAACGTCCGTGAAGTTGGCTTCACAGTCTTCCATGTCGGCTGGTAGGTGGGTTATCTCTTTCCCATTTCGTCTATAAGAATTACAGACCCTAAGGGCGGGAAGCTCGTGGAAAAAATCAAACTTGGTGACGATCAAGCCCGTCACAGAGTTAAGCTTAGCCGCGTATTGCAACTGAACAAAATCGAGCCAACCGCAGTTGCGATCACGACCAGTGGTTGTCCCCCGTTCTTGGCCAAGATTTCGAACTAGGGCCTCGGTAGCCTGATCCATTCGAGTTGGGAAAGGGCCTTCACCGACGCGGGTGACATAGGCCTTTAAAACGCCAAAGACATCCGTAACGTCTCCTGGACCAATACCCATTCCATCCAAACAACCGATGGTCGTTGGGTGAGAAGAAGTAACGTAGGGATAAGTGCCGTGACGAATGTCGAGCATCGCCCCTTGCGCGCCTTCAATCAAGATACCGTCTCCTTGATGGCGAGACTCTCGTAAAAATTCTGGCAAGTCAATGACTTTCGGCGCGAGCAATCGACGAATCGTTTCCAGGTTTTCGAACGGAAAGCGAGCGAAAAACTCAGCTGGAATGAAGCTGGGATAAAGACGTTCGAGCTTTTCCAAGACTTCATCGAGTTTCGAGTTGAGTTTGAAACGCCAGCGATCCTCGGACTCGGCAAAGTCGAAGAGGCGAAGGCCAACACGATCGATGTGATCTCGATAGCAAGGGCCGATGCCTTTGCATGTGGTGCCGATTTTCCCTTTACCGCGCGCTTCTTCCTGGAGCATGTCTTCCTCAATATGCCATGGCATAAGGAGGCTGGCTCGATCGGAAATATAAAGGCTCGTGGTAGGAATTCCGACTTTTTCGAGATCATTAATTTCTTCCATGAGCGCGAGTGGATTTATACACATGCCACTACCCAAGATGGCGATTTTGCCATGGAGAATTCCGGCTGGAATGTGGTGAAGGGCAAATCGCTTGCCGTCGATGATCACAGTGTGACCAGCGTTGTTACCTCCAGCTGGTCGGATGACGATTTTGTATTTAGGATTGGCGCCGAGACGATCCGCGACCGCTCCCTTGCCTTCGTCCCCCCACTGGAGACCGACAATCAAGTCGACGACGGGTATTTCTTTCAGCATTAATTCCCTCCCGTTTCTTGCTTATTGGTGGAAGTTTCACTTTCGATACTGGTGAGATCATGGGGGGCGGCTTCTTTTAGACCGGCGGCAGTGACCTTAACCATTCGGGCCTCCCATAGTTCTGAAATGGTTTTGGCCCCGTTATAACCCATCCCGTTTCGAAGCGCTACCGAAAAAAAGGCTAGAAGCTCTGAAACTGTACCTCGAAGAGGCACCGTGCCACTTACGCCCTCTGGGACAATCACCGTTTCGCTTTCTCCGTCTCCTTCTTGGAAGTAGCGGTCGCCGCCGTATTTCTTGATAGCTTCGGCCGAACCCATGCCGCGATGCTTTTTAAACTTTTGATTGCCACGGGTAATTACTTCTCCTGGTGATTCAATGGTGCTTGCGAGAAGGTTTCCGAGCATAACGGTTGAGGCGCCGGCGGCTAAGGCTTTAATCACTTGACCACTTTGACTGATGCCGCCATCCGCAATAATGGGAACCGAACTACCCAAGTGTTCAACGAGACCTCGACATTCCGCGACTGCGGTGATTTGTGGAACGCCAATTCCAGTAACAATGCGGGTGGAACAGATAGAGCCTGGACCGACACCAACGCGTAGGGCATCGCAACCAGCCTCGATCAGACCCTCGGCACTAGAGCGATCAGCTACGTTTCCGGCGATAACCGGCAAGTCACTGAAGGTATCTTTTAGAGAGCGGGTTGACGCAATGATAGCAGAATTGCCTCCATGGGCAGAATCTACCACCACGAAATCAAGCCCCAGTGGAATGAGATCTTTGACGAGCTCGACGGCTGACTCGGGATTTGCACCGCTGACCGCAACACCAACACGCAGTCTTCCTTGATTGTCTACGGTGGCTTTTGGGTGCTTCAGCCGGCGATCAAGATCTCGACGAGTAACCAACCCAACGAGATGATCATTTGCATCAACCAGTGGAAGTTTTTCGACTTTGTGGCGCCGCATTAAATTTAGAGCGCCGTCGAAACTGATGTCCGGAGCGGCTACCACTAACCGCTCCCGAGGAGTCATCGATTCACCAACCAGACTCCCCGGTTCTTTTCCGTCCATATCTCGTCGAGTGATGATCCCGAGGAGTTTTGGCTTGTCGCCATCTTCAAAACTCACAACCGGGAAACCGGTGTAAAGCGAATTCATAGATTTGACAGCCCGCAATGTCTGGTCGGGCGTAGCTTTGATCGGATTTTTAATTTGTCCGGCCATAAAACGCTTGATTGTGGTCAAAGCCTCTTTCAGTCGGGGTCCGCTCATCCCTTTGTGAAGTACGCCTGCGCCGCCGAAAAGCTCGATGGCTATAACCATCTTTTCTTCGGTCACCGTATCCATCGGAGAGGAAACAAATGGTGTGGCGATTTTGATGCCCCGGCAAAGTTCGGTTGAAATATCGACTTCCCGAGGGTGAACTTCAGAGCGGTGCGGAATCACAAAAACATCGTCGAACGTGAGTCCCTCAATCAATCTCTCTTCTAAGGGAACCCATTTTGTGGTCATACCTTTCTCCTTTGCGAAATGGTTTTGATTTTAAGTTTTCAAGTTGCACTGGGTCAGATTAACACCGCTTCTTTTTGGTGTCAAAAAAGCCCCAAAATTGGGGCTTGGTGCGGTTTTTAGTTTTAGAGCGCCTAAGTTTTACCTACAGGTAGTCAATCGTAAGTTTAAGTCTTACGGCCTGGCGGTGCTCCCACATGGCACCATTTGATTTGGACCAGCCTGGGATGAAGTAGAGGGTTTTTACGATCCCCGACTCAAAGATGGGTATGTAAAATTCCTCGAGAAGATTAGAATCGTTATGACCTGATTTTTTCCAGATTCGGAATAGATGCTCTTCAAAGGGTATCTGGTCGAAAATGGCGAGACTACGTCCCTGAAGGATTTTAATCCATTTAGAAAATTCATTGAGGTTCGCCTCTATGGACCCGAGGCCGCCGGTCGTGATTGGCCCGCAAACCTGGCCGATTAGCTTGGGCACCGTTTTCTCGCCTATTCTTTGCAAAACTTCAACGGCTATGACCCCGAGTTCGACAAAGGTTTTCGCTTCGGCCATAGCTTTTCTGTCTTTTTTTGTAAGGTACGGATTCACAAACCCTCCTGGTTAGTTTTTAATTTGCTACTGGGGAGAGGTTACCAGAATTCAATTTTTTCCGCAAACTTTCACGAGCTTGCATTATTTGATTTGATGTGTTATAAATAAAAAGTAACTTGAAAATTAGTTTTCCCTCCTGCTTAGAGGCTGGTTTTATAACTCGCTTTTAAGCAGGAGGGAATCAGCCACACATAGCGGCTCGTGATGTCGTCGACATCACGCAAACCAATCCCCTTGCCTGCCATATTAAGAACATGGGAAGCGCGATCGGATTTGCCGCGGTTGTGGTTGTGTTGGGTGTGTTTATGCCGGAAGTTCTTCACGCCCTGCAAGCCTTCCTGCTGGCCTTCCTTCTGAAGGCCACCCTGCTCTTCCAGACCCTGACCGTTACGCCGTAGCCGCCAAGCGGCTCAAACCTTTAGGCACCCAAATTTGGGTGCCTGTTTTTTATCCACAGTTTTTATTTGGCTTTTAGAATACCTTGGACTATAGTTTTGGAGTCTAGAGCGTGGCCGGAGCAGAGTGGAACTGCACAATAGTGCTGTGGGGGAGCTAGCCGATCAAGTAAATCTTGGTCGGCTATTTTTTTCATTGAAATTGGCTTAGAGCTTTATGTTGGGATTAGATTATTAACATTCCATCGCCGAATGAGAAAAAGCGAAATTTTTTCTTAATCGCTCTCTGGTACAATTCCAAGGTTTTTT
>JBBTYR010000011.1:0-15324 GCA_038078595.1 Patescibacteria group bacterium | reverse complement strand
GAGAAAAAGCGAAATTTTTTCTTAATCGCTCTCTGGTACAATTCCAAGGTTTTTTTCCGACCGATTAGAGCCGAAACAAGCATGAGTAAGCTTGATTTTGGCACATGGAAATTAGTGATAAGACCGTTTATAAATTTGAACTGATAACCTTCGCGAATAAAAAGATCGGTTGTCCCCGAAAGTTTATGGAGCTGGCTGTGTTTGTCCACACTTGATTCGAGTGCCCGGAGCGTGGTGGTGCCAACAGCAATAATCGGAAATCCGGACTTCTTAGCCTTATTTAAGGCTTGAGCCGTTTTCTGATCGATTTCGTACTGCTCCTCATGGAGTCGGTTGGTTTCTAGATTTTGACTGGTGATCGGACTAAACGTTCCTAGATTTACATGTAGCGTGATGAATTTTGCAGAAACTCCAGCTGATTTTAGTTTTCTAAAGAGTCTTTTTGTAAAGTGGAGAGCGGCGGTGGGAGCCGCTACTGATCCTGCCTCAGAGGCAAAGATAGTTTGGTATTTTTCTTTTAGGTCACTTTCTTTGAGTGGCGAGTTTTTTATGTACGGGGGGATAGGAGTCTGCCCATAGGTCTTTAAAATCTTGAAGATACTAGTTATTGGAAAAATGGGAGTTAGGAAATAAATTCGATCCTTTTGCTTAGAGACGCGGAGTTTGAGTTTTTTGTTTATCTCAAGTTCTGAACCGACCACTAACCTGCGATCCGCCAGAACCTTGATAAACCCGCCCTCTCTCCCGACATAAAGAAGCCTCACCCTGCCACCCGTTTCTTTTTTTACAATTAGGCGGGCGGGGATTACTTTGGTTTTATTAAAAACTAAAACGGTTCCGGAAGGCAAATGATTGGCGAGCTTTATAAATTTTGTCCAGGAAACTTTTTCCGTTTTCCGTGAGTAAACCAAAAGATTAGCGCTATCTCGCGGCGAAGCCGGTTCTTGGGCGATTAAACTTTCTCTAAATTGATAATCGTAACTCTGCAGGATTTTTTTCGGATCCATTATCACTAGAGGGATACTAGGTACCAGGCGGCCACAACGACGGCTGTTTCAGCCCGAAGGGTTCGAGAACCAAGAGAGAGTAGGGGGTAACGATTTTTTTCAAATTCTTGAATTTCGCGTGTCGTCCATCCGCCCTCGGGTCCAGTAAGAACGCTAGCGGACTCAAATCCCTTGAGCTCGGGGGTGGAATCGCAGATAAACTTCCCGCTTTTTTCGAGCACTAAAGGTAGACCAATTTCTTTTGACTTCTCTATGGCGTCTCCGAAGCTGAGTGGAGGGTGAACTTTTGGAACGCGACCCCGCTCCGACTGTTCGGCGGCTTCTTTGGCAATCTTACGAAGTCGATCCAGCTTGAGGTCAAATTTCACAGTCCTTTCAGTAATTATGGGGAAAAACTCCTCAACTCCGACCTCTGTCCCCTTTTGGATGATAAATTCAAAACTTTCTCTCTTCAAGATGGCAGCGAACAGGAAGAGTTTACGCTTGGGTTCGGTTTGGTTTTCTATTTCTTCTAAAACCTCAAACTCTACGAAGTCTTTACCGAAAATTTTGAGTTTTGCGGAAAAGTCGATTCCGTTACCCTCACTTATTATTACGACTTCGCCTGGCTTTATCTTCAGAACCTTTTTGATCTGATGGAGAACTTCGAGATCAACAACCTTAAGCGTGGAGTTTTCCCTTTTGAAACTCGTTATGAATCTGTGGATTTTCATGACTAGAATTATTGTAGCGTGAAATTATTAAAACCCTAAACCCCGCTTCTGCGGGGTTTAGGGTTTCGTAGAGCAAAGCACGTTTTAGTCCTGCTTATTCCGTGGAAGGAGCTGTGAGGTCACCACAAGCAACGTAAACACTGACTTCTTCCGCTGACTTGTGAACATTGATCGCTAGAGGCAAAGAACCAAGAAGAGTTTCGGTTGAAACATCGAGCATGGTTTCAGAGACTCCGCCTAAAACTGATGTGAGCGGGTATTTAACCGTGCCGATTTCGGCGCACGAACCCACATGGATGTGAGCTGGCTGATTAGCTTCAGCTGAAGCGCCAGTGAGGCTCAAAACAACTTTGGCCTTGCCATCGACATCGTTCACAGTTACCGTTCCGGAAATACCGGAAGCGTTTTGAGCATTGAGGACAACTGAGGCTCCGTTTTTTGGCTCCATGCTATCCCCCTCCGTTCTATCAGAGGACGAATTTCCTCCCATCGCAAAGAAGACAATGATGAGCACTGCGACAACGACACCGCCGATAATTAAAGAATTTTTTGTCATAAGGATTGAACTATTTTCGACCTTTCAGAAGAAAAACTCCCCTCGGGGAGTAATCAGACCGCTTAGTCTAAGCTAATTTTAGGTTCTAATTTTTAGGCTGTCAATGGGTTTAATCATTCTTTCTTCAGGTGATCAAGCCCGTATTTTAGGTTTCCGTTGACTTTTTTACCGGGATTAAAAATATTTTGTGGATCGAAGATTTTCTTAACTTCCTCAAAAAGCTTAATCATTCTTGGTGAATACATTTTTGAAAGGTATGGGGTTCTAACCAGACCGTCGTTGTGTTCGGCGGTGATTGAGCCGCTAAATTCCTTGACTAGATCGTAAACTTCTTCTGAAAGTTTTTGGATGACGTCGTTAAGAGCGGGGTCTTTGAAATCCGCCAGGGGGATAATGTGAAAATTACCGTCCCCGGCGTGGCCGGCGATTGTGTAGTTCAATTCCTTATACTTTCCAACAAGAGAATTCAGGCGCGGGAGAAACTCCGACATATCTTTGGGATTTACGATGACGTCGTCAATAAATGGGGCGGTGTGACGATTTTTCACTTTTTTTCGAAGTAGATTAAAACTTTCCCGGCGAATGGTCCAGTACTTTTCTCCCTCGTCTTTGCTTTTGGTCCGGCGCGCTTCGAACCCCTGACTCTTTATTTCGCGTAATAAGAGTTTTGACGAATTAATGACACGGTCTTCATCTTCTCCGGAGAATTCCGCTAGCAAAACTAGCTTTGGAAAGCCGGAGGTTAAGAGGATCCAAAAATCTGGCAAAAATTGGAAAAATAATTTGAACAAATTTTGCCGCTTAGCTAGCAACGACCGAATGAGGCTTGGCAGGAATTTGATGGCAAGCATAAGAGTTTTGTTGTCGTAACATTCTAGGGTTTCGGGCTTAAACCCAAGAATAGTGTTCACGACTTCGCCGATTGGCTTTAGGTCTTTTAAAAAAACTACAACCATTCTGGAGTGGGGTTCGACTTTAGCCAGCCTTAACTTAGCTTTGGTTATGATCCCGAGCGTGCCCTGCGAACCCACAGCAATTGATTGATATCAAAAACGCCACCTTTCCAAATATTCCACAAGAAGTATCCAGAAGAATTTTTTGAAACTTTTGGTTCGGAGGCTTTGATAATCTTTTCGTTCTTCTTCAAAAGAGCGAAGAGTTGTTTGTAGATTTTTCCTTCGAATGTTTTCAGCTGAACTTTTTTCTTTAGCTCTGGCTCACTTAGTGGTTTCAGGATGTATTCCTCGCCGTCAGCGAAAACAGCATTTAGCTCAAGAATGTAGTCTTTTGCCTCCCCGAGGGATAGGGACTTTTCGCCCGCGGAATTGTTAGCTACGATACCACCCATCGCGCAAAGCTCTCGTGAGGCTGGATAGGGGGGATAGATCAAGCCCTTTTTTAGTGTTTCGATTTCAAAATCTCGATAGAAAGCTCCTGGTTCGGTTATGGCATAGCCACCGCCTCCTTCTCGTTTTACTTCTTTAACGCGATTCATGTGCTTAGTAAAACCGAGCACAATTGATTCGGTGAGCGATCCGCCAGTCATATCGGTGCCGGCGGAACGAGCCGAGATAGAAAGGCGCTTGTCTTTTTTCTTTCTTGCACCCACAAACTTAACGAGCTTTTTCACATCTTCAACATCTTTCGGAAAAACGACCATTTCGGGCTTAATTTTGAAGATACTCGCATCTTCGCTGTGCTCCCCCAGGGTTTTTTCGTCAGTTAAAACTTCGCCTTTGAAGAATTTTTTGATCTCATCGCGTAGCATGAATTAATTATAGCATTCTTTTGACATCTAATTTTAAAGGCATAAACTTCAAATTAGCACACGAGTTCCACTCAACTCAAAGGAACTTAATTCGACAACTGACAATAGACGAGGAGGAAAAGCTATGCACCGGCGTTTCTATGGAGCGAGGATTGTGGGCATCGGCAAAGCCCGCGAAGGACTGCGGCGAGTGACCAACACTGAACTAGCCAGGATGCTTGGACGATCTGATGATTACTTCAAGAGCTGGTTTATAAGTGGATCGTCGGAGGCTTGGTGGAATTCACTTCTGGAGAACGAGCGGGTAAAACTTCGGGAAGAATTCCGAGAGAAAAACGGACGGGAATTGGCTTTTTCTTGCGTACCAGACCGGCTGTTGCTTTGGGCGACGGTGCTACGGGAAAAGCAGATCAAAACCGATCACACCTGGATTCTCGAAAGGACTGGAATTCGCGAGCGACAGTTCGCGGAAGATGGCGTGGCTACCAGCGACCTCGCCTGCGATGCTGTAGCCGAAGCTCTTCAAGTGGCGGGGATTCACCCTTCGGACATCGATGGAATCTTCCTCGGGACGGTGAGCGATGATCACCCCCAAACTCCGCCGACGAGCGCCATTATCGCTGAGAAGTTAGGCTTGGGAAAAGGTGATCATATGCGAAATATCGTCTTTCGAGACGTATCTGAAGCATGCACTAGTTCTTTGGCGGCGCTCGATACCGCCTACGCCCATATTCAAAACGGGCGTTGCAAAACAGCTTTGGTCATCGGCGCTGACAAGATGACCTCAACCATGAGCCCCTTCTCTCGCAACCTTTGGCCGATTTTGGCTGATGGCGCCGGGGCTCTTGTGCTTCAGAGAACCCACCTCGACGATGACGCTTTTGGTCCGAATTCGTTTTTCTCCAACCTCGATGGCAGCTTAGCCTCGCTTATCGTTACGCCAGCCGGAGGTTCGCGCTTGCCCGTGACGGCCCAAATGATCCTGAACCCATTCGATCAGAGACAGTTTATGGAAATGGCTGGGCCGAGAGTTCGAAAGGAAGCAGTTAGATTACTGCTACCGGCCGATTTCGAACGAGACTGGCAGGACGCGGTGATTCCTGTCGCTTTGCGGGAAGCCGGTTTTCCGATGGCGACAAAAGAGGATTTTGCGAGAGCATTGAACGCTCATACTTTTATCCTCTTTCATCAGGCGAATGGAAGGATGTGCGCGGATCTGGCGGAGAAGCTGAAAAAGAAATTCGGTTTCCGTGGTTCATGTCCATCAAACATCGCTCGGTACGGCAACACTACTTCGGCCAGTTGGATCTTGCTGCTTTATGAATTGTGGCGAAAAGGGAAACTCAAACCTTCCCGCCGACGGGCCAAGCGCATTCTTGTTGTCGTATTTGGAGGAGGTTTCACGGCAATTACGGCCAGCCTAGACTGGACGCTCGATCTGCCGGAGGAATATCCTCTCTCGGCGTAATTAATTTCTGCGCGCCTCATAGGGCCATCTCTCGGATGGCCCTTTTCATTTTCTCAAGTATTCAATTTTTCCTTTTATGATCGAAATTAGTTTTGACGGTTTTACCGCTAATTTTCCCGCATCGACATAAAAATTAACCTTGTCGCCGAAGTACTTTTGAGCTTCTTTAATTGTCTTAGCTGGTGATTGACCTTCAAAGTTAACGCTCGGGGCAACTAAGGGACCGGTTTTTTTGAGGAACGCTTGGAGTTTTTTGTCTTTTGGTAATCTAAAAGCCAAGGTTTTCGTACCGTGATGGAGGTAACGAAATTTTGGTTGTGGACAATCAAAAATAATACTTATTTTATTTGGCCAAAATTTTGCGACAAGTTTTCTAGAGACATGCGACAAGTTGATGCCAAATTTTTTAAGATCAGAAATTTCGCCGATTAAAATGATCATCGGCTTTTTGGAGTTGCGATGGCGAAGTTTGTAGACTCGCTCAACGGTTTTTTTGTTTAGAGCGCTACCGACGAGTCCATAGATGGTGTCGGTGGGAATAACGCCAACGCCGCCGGTTTTAAGGATTTTGACCAGTTCAGAATTAAACCGTTTAAATATTTTCATCTTATTTTATTTCCTTCTATTATTTTCTATTTATACCATCTAATCTGCGATCGCAGATTAGATGGTATAAATTAATTTAGTTAGTTTAAAGTGTGTCTAGCGCTCGGCAATACTACCCGTTCGATTAACCGAAAAAATGTGGACGTAGTCTAGAATTTCGAGTTTCCTCATATCGTTCAGTAATTCTCCTGGAATTTTATTCTTACCCAGCCAAACGCTTTTTTGAAGCATTTTGAAATTGAGATTGGCAAGTGTATCGCGAAGCCAGTTCCTTTTCCGCTTTTCCTTTTCCGGAATATCAAAACTAACTATGGTTAAATCGTTCGACTTTGCAACTTCATATTTTTTCCTGGGAATACGCTCAATCATTTGCTTTTTTAATTTTTCCATTTTCTTTTTACCTAACGCGCTCAAAAGCCAATTTTTTTGTTTGACTATAAGAAAACCATCGCGATTTAGTTTTGAAATTAAATTATAATAACTTTTCATCTTTTCTCGATGTAAAATCTCTTTTGTCCGCCTCGCTTCAAGGCGACGATAATTTCTATCCATTTTTGACGCGGAGGCGCCGTAGCCAGATTCTAAAATGGCGGTAATGATATCAGCTGTAGTCACTAATCCCTCGCCGATAACTTCCAATATTTTTAGAGTTATATTTCCTTTCATTTTTTACTACGGTTTTTTTCAAACCCTTATATAGAATTATACCAATTATCCTGCGATCGTAAAGTAGTTGGTATATTAGTTTAGTGGCTGGGGGGTGTTTTGAAAAAAATTGGTTTTATGATATAAGAAGTGTGGATACTTTAACAAGGAGGATGAGGATGTGGGGATGGATTGTTCCGCTAGCTTTCGGAGTTGGAATTTTTGTCTGGACTATCTATGACACGAAGCAAGCTGATCGTCCAATAAACCGGGCAAAAATTCCTTTCGATCAGTATGAGTGATCGGACTGCTGTTGTTTTCTGTCTAATAATCTAACAAGGAGAACGTATGAAGGAAAGACTGGCAATGTGGTTTCGTGTTGGACTGGCGCTGTTGGTGGCGCTTCTTGCAGCGTTACCAATATACCTTTTACAAGTCCGAACCGAAAAGCTGAGCTACATACTAACAGGCGAGGTTCCTAGCTTTTGGGGGCCTGTAACCATGGCGATTTTCTTTGGTTTGATGGCGGCTACCTGCGTGATCCTCTTTATGGGGATGCACCAAAACGAAAAGTGGTTGCTGAAAGTCATCAGTAAGAGTAGTGAAGCACAAACGACCCCGATCATTTGATCGGGGTTTTGTTTTTCTTTTTAGAGTAAATATATAAACCAATATAGGTTAAAAACAAAAGCGAATAGTTGATGGCCATAAAGGTGGAGTCACCCCAGCTCCAGCCATTAATGCGAAAATTGGAAAGCGGAAAAAGAAATGGGGTTGGGAAGAAAGAAGTGGAGTGGGAAAAAATGTCGATCAAAATGTGCAGTCCCCAGCCGTACATGAGCCAGAAAGGTTTGCCTTTCAACGCCCAAACAACCGCGAAGACGACTAAAAATAAAACTAAGCTATGGGTGTAGTTGTAGGAGTTGTAAATGTAGCTCGGAATAGTGGAGGGATCGGGCGGGCCACCGCTAAAAAATTGAAGTCCGCGGTAAGAAATTTCTCTTATGAAATAAGGACCAAATGAAAAAAGGTCTGGAGCGAGACCGAAGAAAATGGCGATCCAAATCGCCTTTTTGGTTGGATTGAAATTATTTTTGATGGCTACACCTCGATGAACTGCGTGAGTCCAAAGCGCGTGGGCAAGAATGTCCATCTACCTCTTAGCCGGTTTTTCGAAGATTGGGTATAAATCTGGGTCAATAGTGCGTTCGAAGCAGGTTCTGTCGGCTCCGTGCTGCCAGTTCCAATTCACTTCAGTAAAACCGGGTTTTGAATACACTCTGGCAGGCACGGGCGCGGCGACATTGCCAGCTCCATCCCTTCCTGAATTTGAACTTAAGGAAAAATTAGCGCAAAGCGTAAAGGTTTTTTCTCCGTTTATTTCATATTCGTAGGGCAAGCTGGTTTCCGGGTCACTTGGAGCTCTATAGCCCCGAACTTGATCGGTTAGATCTTCGAGTTTGGAGGGAAGTTTTTCTTTGCTCTGCCAGTAAAAAATGACTTCATTTTGAATCGACTGGAGATCGTTGATTCTAGTTTCGTCTAATCGCCTTAATCTCTGCAACCCCGGTGAACCAACGATAAAAAACCCGGCAACAACCGCGACACCGACGATTGAGATGACGATGTAAATGAAATATTTCATTCGGTTTTGTGTTTTTTAAGATCCTCGTAGTAGTAGAAAAATACTGATCCGGCGACGAAGAGAACGGTTATAACTTTTAGGATGAAACGAATGGTTAAATCTCCTCCTAAAAGATTGTTAACAAGAGCGACTAAGTCGCCGATGATGGTGACGGCTGTCAAAAAAAGCGTGAGATAGATTAACCATTTTCTAATGCTTAGATTTCTTTTCTCCGGTGTTCGATCATAACTTTTGGACAAAAACTTCGTGGTAATTAGATAAACTGGAAAAACGATGACGAGGGTGGCGATAGCGAAGCGGATGCTAGAAAATTCTGACGTTCTACTCCAGTAGTCTCTGAAATCGAGCGTATCCGGAAAACCGAGGTTTATATACTTGAAAATTAGGTTAATAAAAGTGCCGGCGCTTGTGTAGAGAGTGATGATGGCTAGAAGATGAGTAAAGACGTCTTTGGGGCTGGTTTTTTCGTGATGCTTATTCTCCATGGGGGGATTATAGCATGCTTTTCGAGTTTTCAAAAATCACCGAGCAATTACAGATCGGAGTTTTTTATGATAACTAACCGCAAATCGATGGGCTTCGTCGCGAACCTGAATAAGGGTTCTCTTTTCAACACCCTTCGGAATAAATCCAATAATGTCATTTCGTTTACGTTCCGAACCCTTAACGATACCGATCACTGGAATTCTGAAATTGGCTTCGGTGAGCGTGGATTTTGCGGCGCTTACCTGTCCCCTACCGCCGTCAATTAAAATTAAATCGGGCAGAGGCCATTCTTGATGTTTCAGGCGGCGATTTAAAATTTCTTTGATCATACCGGTGTCGTCCGGACCTTTTAATGACCGAACTCTAAATTTTCTATAATCGGACTTTTTTGGTTTTCCGCCCCCAAAAACGACCATTCCGCCGGTGGCGAAAGTTCCAGAGATATTTGAGATATCGTAGCCCTCGATACGGAATGAATTATGGATCGTAGATCTTGAATCATGAACAGTCGGTTCGTTGATGAAAGCGATATCTTGGATGTGCTTAAACGCAAATATCTGGCGACGAGTTTTTTCCGCTTTTTCGAATTCTAAATCCTTGCTCGCTCGCTTCATTTCTTTTTCTAATGATTTGAGAATTTGAAGCTTTTGGCCGGAAAAAAAGCGGCGGATATTCCTTACGGTTTTTGCGTAGTCTTTTCGAGTGATTAAATTGGAGCAAACCCCTGGGCACTGGCCAATTGAGTAATCGAAACAAGGTCGGGATCGTGAAGCATGAAACTTTCCTCCGGAGGAGGATTCGCCTCTGGCGGAGAATCTTGAATCATGGGTAGAGTATGGGAAGATGCGCCGGAGGATTTTCAGGGCTTCGCGAAGAGAGGCGGCAGAGGTAAAGGGTCCGTAAATCTTGCTGCCTGATTCTTTTTTTAAATCTTTGCCCCTAGTAAGAAGAATACGGGGAAATTTTTCTTTGGTAATTTCAACATACAAGAAACTTTTGTCATCTTTTTCGAGGACGTTAAAAGGGGGCTGATGTTTTTTAATAAGTTCAGATTCGAGAATTAGCGCCTCAAGACCGCTATCGGTTTTCATATGGTCTATTTTTTTAATAAGACTCACGAGTTTTTCGATACGGTAGTCGTGAGCTTTTTGGAAATAGCTTGAAACTCGCCGTTTTAGATTAACGGCTTTGCCGATGTATAAAATTTCTCCCCCGCTACCTCTCATAATATAAACGCCAGGAGCGGAGGGAAGGTTTTGATATGGGGATTTCATTTGCATTTTTTAATAAATTGTGGCAGTATTATTACAGAAGTTTAACTCATAAACAAGGAGGTTTATACGTCTCTCTACCGGGTGGGTGATGACGGAATCTGGCGAGATTTTTTTAGCGGTAGAATTATCCAGCTACCCTGGTTTGATTCGAAACAAGTCGATGTGCAATCTTCTCTGGAACCAGCGGCAAGCATAACTCCTCAAAGCTATGCGATGCGCGAGAAAATTCTTGCCGATCGTAGGGGAATTTGACGATAATCAATGTCTTTGAGTAAAAGCCCCACAAAAAATGTGTGGGGCTTTATTTTATTTATAGCCAGAGCAAATTCCGGAGGCGATACCGTGATTTGAGAATCTCTTATCTTCGGTTACCTCGCGAATAATCGGAAGAAATGGAGGCAGACTTGGAATCCTTCGCTTGTCGGTTAGTTCGATTTCAAGCAGAACAACTGGAAGTGGTTCCGAGAGAATGTCGAGCTGGAAATACTGATTTTCCCAAGGGAAGCAGAAACGCCGCTTAATAACATCTTCGAGGGCGAGATCTTTCTCTCCAAGGAGGTTCAGATAGGTTTCCTCGCTTATCATTTTTTCATCTTCGTAACGTTCTTCGCGGGTGTTTTTATCGATCAGTTCTTTTTCGGTATAGAAGTAGGTAGTTCCTTCGGTGGAGCTGTGGTCAACGGGCACGCGCCGACGAACTCGCCTTTCTATGTCTGGATTCAATCTCTTCAGATAGGTCTGGGTGATATCAAAAGCTACCGACCCGGGCGGAGGGGTTGCGTCCAATGAAAGTAGGTATTTTTTCTCAATTTCTATGGGCACGGGAATTCCGATGATTTTGCAGACCGCTCCGAGAAGATTGGTCATCTTCTTCCGAAAGAGAATCTTGGTTCCGTTGTCTCGATTTCCGACGATGAAAAGATGTTCATGACCAGTCCAGGCTGCCAGGGTTCGTCCGTCAAGCAGGGCGGCTTCTTCAATCGTTTCATGGCGACTGGGGTTATTTAGATTATAGAACCCTTCTGCTCCAATTGCCGCAGTTACCAAGTGAACAACGCCCTGATAGCGATCGCGAATCTGTGAGATGGAGGAAATGCCGGCTTTGGCCGCGATGGCTTTAAATAAATCTGGGTCAACATAAGCCATTCCGTCCATTGCTCCTCGGTCGCAGATAATAACCTTACGATCACCGGAATGAATATCGATTAATTGCCTCGATATTTTTTCGGAAGCAAATTGAGCTTTGAGGATTATTCTTTGAAATTCAGCCCAGGTTCGCTGGTCTTTCAGAACCTCACTCAATTTAACTCCGCGGCCGAACAGATCCGAGGCAACTTCAGGAACCAGCATCACGGTGTAGCCCATCTCGCCCAACTTTCGAACGAGCATGGCTAGCCCTTTAGATTTCCCCGAACAGGGACCGCCAGTTAAAACCACCTTCGGAACAGGTGTTTTACCTATCGACACAGCCTCTCCTTTGTTTTAAGTTTCCGTCGAAATTATACTTGATCTTCCAAAAAGGTCAAAAAAGCCCAGCAACTTATGGCTGGGCATGGGATTCTTTTTTTGCTTCTCAATTTGGAGATAGATCTCTTCACGATGAACTTCGATATCGCGAGGAGAATCTATACCAAGCTTGACCTGACTGCCCTGAAAACCGAGGACGATAATTTTGGTGACACCGTCAATAATTATAGATTCGCCCGATTTTCGGGTGAGGATAAGCACTAGCCCTCCATGGTCTCGGGGTGTCTAGTTTAATTTAAGAGTACTGGAACTAAAATAGCCTCAAGCGAAAATTTTGTCAGGCAGGAAAGCTGACCACCTAGCAGACTTTCTCTAACAATGGAAAAAGAAAAACCCGCCGAGTTTGGAAAGTTCGGCGGGCCTGTGCGCATTAATGCGCAGTTTTATTGTGTGTGATCACGATAGGGTCAGAATCCGCCCAGAGTAATAACCTTAGGCTTGCCTCTGATGGGGGTTCGCGTGGTTTTCTCCCAAAGAAGCTTTTGACCAAAGGAGTCATAGGCCTCCGCGGTAACCACTATCCAGTACTTCCTACCCGACTCGATATCGACGACCCGAAATGAGGATTCGAACAGCGCGGTGTTCGTGCCTTCACTCGCCCTAATAACCTGAGCTGAGAGAAAGTGAAGACTTTGCTTTTCTTTTTCTTTCTCCTCACGACTTTTCCGCATCATCTCGGCGAATGCCTTTTGGACATCCACGCTATCAAAGATGAGCAGGGGGCTATCGAGGCTGTCATGGGTAGGAATAACCTCGGTGTTGTCAGATGGGACAATCTTCTTTTTGTCGGGCTCCAGGCGAGCTTTTAGTAAAAGCCAGTTCCCGCTATAGGTTGAGTCGCCAAAGTACTGCTGTGACTCACTTTCGTTCAAGTACGCCCACTCGGTGGCATCAAGAGAATCGAGATGGGATTCCTTCGGCATGGGGACTTCAACATATAGTGACAGAGTGTCACCGGCGTTGAAATCGTGTGAGCCTCTCCCAATCTGATTGTGACCATAGCGTAGGAGACCCTCGGCCACACTACTTCCTCTCACGGGCTCTCGATTCACAAGAAAAACATCACTTATACCCTCATTGTCCGGAAAGATGGAGGGCACAGGGAATTTCTTGCGATACTTGCCGATGTTGTTGTGATCGCCCCTCATCACCAGCTTGGCCTCATATTCCCCCTTTGGAAAATGAGTCACTGTAAAATGATGGGTAAGACTTAGATCCTCATCATTTTCAGTCACCGACAGAACCAGGCCATTGAGCCCTAGCTTTTGGGTTTGCTCGGCGCTCCAAACGAGTGAGTCATTCCTGAAAATCTTAAGCTCTGCCCACAACTCACGTTGGTCGACAATAGTCTCCCTGGTGAGCCGGTTGCCGGTGATCCAACCCACTACCGCGATATCGTAAGTGCCGTCCTCATTCGCGAAAGATGCGATATCCATCTCTGGATATAAGTCTTTCCCGAATTCGGATTTGATTGTGTCGCCGAAGATTTGCTGAACCTTCGGAAACACGGAAGATGACTCTGGAGGGTACCACTCGGCTTTGAAAAGCTGTGCGGCAAGTCCCGTGTCCCCCCTACTTGATTCCCAGTAGTTGAAGAAAATAACTGTCGTATCCACTCGCCCTCCACCGCCTGGAACTCGCACCTGATACTGTGGTGACCAATAAGCAGACGGAGGGCCGAATCGAATGAAGTATGGCCAACGGGCGTCAACTTCCGGTTGCCAAACGTTGCCTTGACAATGAGCGCTGTCTTTTGCCCATTCTAATCCGCTCATTGCAGTTAACCAAAGTTCTGGATGGTTGTTTTGATGGTCTGCGATCCTCTCTCGGAATCGCTCCATCGTTGATGTCCCCTTGATGTAGTCCCAGTGCATTGAATCAACGGCGTAAAGAATGGCAGATAGCTCAAGAAATTGAGATGAATCTGCCACATCCTTAACGTCTTTTGGCACCCGGAACAGAGGTTCTTTTTCTATCGGCATAATGCTGGTTCGTCGGTTTTCGGCACTGCCGGGAAGAACTGTCGTAATCGTCGCTAAGGCGATTACAACTCCAAGCCTTAGCATCTTAGACATTCTTACGCTCCTTTTGAAACGCTTTTACTTGCGTTTGTTTGTAAATCGGCTTTACCGTTAACTGCGTTAAGCATACCCTTTTTCCCGTAAAAGTCAAACGCCCCTTAGTCATTAACGACTAAAGAGCGCTTGAAAAACTATTACTACTGAAAAATCTATCCGAGAATCTTCACTTAGACTTGAGAGCGACAACCTGAACCCGGAACTTCGTGACACTCAACATCACCGTCAACTTGTATGTTACATTCCCATGCCATATCCGTGCAAACTCTAGGGCCATCTTTCTCTGCTGCCTCGGTACCCGTAGATCCCATAAGAAGAATCGCACCAGCAAAGATCACTCCAATGAATAGAATCGTTACCACAGAGATTGGTTTCTTAGTCATATTCAAATATTATTTAGAATATCGACCTTTTTCCCCTTTAGCTAACTATACAAATCTCCGTCAACATGTCAATGAGAAGCTACTACAACGTACTTATGCACAGAAGTTACTTGCGATCGGAAAGAGAATTAATTAAATTGCCTATGTGGCCACCAAAAAGGCCAGGTGAGTCTCTCCGTGAGACGGGGTATCGATCCTAAGTGATTGATACCCTTGTTTTTTGGAGAACTAAAAAGCCCCCGGTATAGTCTAACCAAAGGGCTCGTGTGTACGATCTCGATTGAGGTCCTGGAGCGATTTCTACTCGCCGTTGGGATGCCCGTCCCCGTTGGGGTGGCCGGCTACCGAATACCGGTCGCCGGCGGGGTGACCTTTCGTACTTAGATCGCCCACCGGGTGGCCGAAAGCGAACCAGGTTACCAGCATTCCTAGGAGCATGATTTTCCAAGCGTCCATTTTTTCACCTCCTTTCGGGATGTCGAAGTAAGTTTTGAAGATCTGCTTTTCAGTATATCAAATTTCTTGCTAAGTCAAAATCTCCCTGTGAATATCGTCTGGTGTGCACCGGCATTAAAACCTTGACGACTTTAACTACCCGTCAAAAAATACTAGCTGAAGTTTAGCGCGGGACTGCGCCCTTAGTTCTGGCTATTTGTTCAAAACCTTCCTCAAGTACTGGCCTGTATAACTTTCCTTTCGCCTAACGATTTCCTCCGGAGTACCTTCCGCGACAACTTTGCCACCTTTGACTCCCCCTTCGGGACCGAGGTCGATCACCCAGTCCGCAGTTTTGATGACGTCTAAGTTGTGTTCAATCACGACCACAGTGTTGCCTTTACTTACCAAACGTTGGAGGACTTCGAGAAGTTTGTGAACATCAGCGAAGTGAAGGCCGGTGGTGGGTTCGTCGAGTAAATATAAAGTTTTGTGAGTGTCGCGCTTACCGAGTTCGGCCGAAAGTTTGACGCGTTGGGCTTCGCCGCCAGAAAGAGTGGTGGCGGACTGGCCTAAAGTTAAATAATCAAGTCCAACTTCGTCTAGAATTTTGAGGCGGTCGTGGAGCCAAGGGATATCTTCGAAAAATTCGTTGGCCTCTTCGATAGTCATCTGTAAAATATCGTGAATGTTTTTGCCTTTATATTCCACTTCTAAAGTCTCGCGGTCGAAA
>JBBTYR010000010.1:0-14204 GCA_038078595.1 Patescibacteria group bacterium | reverse complement strand
CCTTGGGCTAATTTGCCCGTTTCGTTTTCCTCTAATCCGAGGAGGAACCATGGCCCGTGTGGTCATAGCCAGAAAACCTCATTTTATAAGGCCTTTTGGCTATGACCACCTGCAAATTTGTATCAATATACTGCTACTAGTTTAGCACACTTTTCTCCATTTTGTCAATAGCAACAAAATGGCGAGGTAGAAACCTACTACTTACAAAAAGAGAGAGTTAGTTTTGGGTAACCATAAGTACAATCGAGTTAAAAATTAATAAACGTAGTGAAGATTTTTTGTCTATAAATCGGATGGTCGGAAAATCCCGAAGGGAGGAACGGGAACCGTCCGATTTATTCAAAAAATCGAATGAAGTGAATATAATTTTACAAGATGGAGCGGGTTATCCAAAACTAATTCTCTCTTACCTCCCAATCCCGATGCATCTGCGGGATCATCATCTGCGGATTCCACGCCTTCTTGAGTTCTCCTAAATCTTGCGATACCTGATACTTCCCCCCCTCACCCACATAATCAATTTTCTGGTTCGAAAGCGGCGCCACTTCGTAAAAAACCATCTGCGCGATGCGCCGTCCGACAACCAAAGGAATCGAAAAATGCTGGGAATTATTGGTCACCTCCATCGTCCAGCGATTGAAGTATCCAATGTCCCCCCAACCAGCGTCTTTACAAACTTCAACAAAGTTTCTCCCCATCGATGAACGCGCGTACATTTTCGCCACGCAAATATCTCGGCCACCGATAAATTCCTGCGTGTGAGCCAAAACCGTTTCGCCGGGCTCTAAAACAATTATTTTAGCATCATCCGGAATGTTCTTGAGCTCAATCCCCCAATCTTTCCTTAAATCTCCGGCGAGTTCTGCCTCAAATGGTCCCGACCAAACAGTCTTGGTTGAAACCTCATCATAAAGGTTGTGAATGGTGTGTCTCCCCTTTGGGGCCTTTTCTCTCCAAAACCAGTTACCCAACGTCACGTCGTAACTTGTCGTCTTTAAATTCCTGTCATTAAAGGGTTCGATCACAATCGTCCCCTTTTTCATGTGTTCCAAAATCTGATTCTGCGATAAAAGCATGCGAGAATTCTATTACTTTTATGAGCAAAAATCAAAAGGCGTAAAAAAATGGGAGGCAAACCTGTTGCCTCCCCAAATCACCCTACTCCCTCTTGAGCCTAGCGCCACACCGGTCGCAGTACTTTTTCTCATCGGACGCCTTCTTGTTGTAACATGTCCCACAGCCACCACCCGTCATCTCCAGCATCTGGCGCTACGAGAGGCGAACCAACCCACCGCACATCTGGCAGTGCGAAGCCCCAGTCGAATGGCTGGTACCGCACTTGCAAATTCTGTCGCTCATAAACCTGCCCTCCTTATCGGTTGTAAAACTGCGTACACTCTATCATGTATTAAGTAAAAAGTCAAGCCAACCCTGCTTCTCGCCAAAAAAATAGACCCCATTTCCAACCGGGGTCTATAGCTAATTATCATCCACTACCATGAGCTACCATAAAAATACTTTGGTATGCCTCTCTTTGATCTCACCTTTATCTCTCGAACAAACGCGTTTATCGCCTGATACCTGCCGCAAACACAGTACCACTCACCCCTTCCCTCGGAGTTCACATCTTTTATCCATCCCCTTCTCCTAAGCGACCTTTCAGCTTGATCTCTCGACTCGAAGGGTCCAAACATCAAGCCCCGGGAAGCTCCGCTCCAATATTTACTCGTTATCTTCACCACAAAGAAACTCACAACATCCTCCTTTCAGGCTGGTTCAGCAACAAACCGTGTTGTACTCCTTAAGGCTAAGCCGCCTTAAAGCACGATCAAGTTCATACACGGTCAAACTGCAGTTTTTCGGAGACTCGCCTGGCGGCCATTTGAGCGCTCGATCATAATCCCATCTTTCAAGCAGAAAGCGAAAAGCCCGCAAAGTTCCACCGTGAGTCACCACCGCCACCCTCTCGCCCGCCCGATCTCGAAAAATTGTGTTTAAGAAAAGATAAACTCGCTGGACCACTTGAGCCAGGCTCTCCCCACCTGGTGGCACCGCGAAGAATCCGCCCATCGTCGCCCAGTAATCCCTAAGAAATGGGAAAGCTAAATCAGCTTCTGCTTCCGTCATGTCGTATGTATGGCCCGGATCTCTTTCGCGCAAAAAGTGGTTGGCGCGAACCTGCATCAAAGCCCGATCTTCTGGCTTATAGGCGTCGAGGATTAGCTCCGTAGTCTGCTTCGTTCGTTCATATCCAGAGTGATAAACATAGTCGAAAACCCCGAACCGATCACGAATCGCCCAACCAGTCATCCTGGCCTGCACAATCCCATCCGGAGTAATTGGAATTTTATGATCAGGAATTCCTTTAACCGTTCGCCGCATCTCCTCATCGGCAAAATAAACTGCGCCCCGCTTCACTCGATTCCTTTCCGATTCCGCATGCCTCACCAAAAGCAATAGTGATGGTCTGTCCACCCAAGCCTCCTTTTCAAGGTTCCAGCCCCAGCTTACATGAGCTCACTTAAAAAACCAACCCATTGACGAAACATGAAACAAAATCTATAATGTGGCCGGATCTTAAACAAACCACGCATGTAAACCAAGGAGGTCATTTGCGAAACAAAGGTGCCGTCATTCTAGTTCTTCTCTCCCTCGGTCTGATCGCCTGCGAAGAAACGAAAACCGAGAAATCGACCATTCTCTCCGAAAGAGCGGTGGTGGTCGAACGAGTATTCGCTCCCCCTCAACACTCTTTAAAAATCGTTAACCCCGACTTCGATTTTGGATTCGAACCTGGCATCACAATCGGTGACGGCATCCGGATCAAAAGCTCCGAAGTGCCCGCAAAGCACGCCACTGTCTTTCGCTGTGAGCACGGCAAGTTCATCATCGAGAGGAAATCAATCTACGACCGTTTTGATGAAGGCGACACGGTTGTCGTCACCTACCAAGAAATCTATCGATCCGTCTACAACGACAAAGATGGCGACGGAGAGAAAGAACAAATCTCTTCCGTTATCATCGGCTACGATTTTCTGGACGCAACCCTCGCTCCCCGCTAATTTGTAAAGGCGAAGCTACCAAGCTTCGCCTTTTTATTTTTTCAAAGTAAGCAAGCTTACCCCAAATCAAATAGTGCTCTTTTACTGGCTAAGTCACGTTTGACGTGGGTGGACGACGGGAGTCGAACCCGCAACCACCAGATCCACAATCTGGTGCTCTACCATTGAGCTACGCCCACCATATATCCGCCCACTGGCGGGACGCCATCATAATATTAAAAACAGGCCCTCTAGTCAATTTAGGGTTATAATATAGGTGCTACAAGATGGAAACAATACACTCCATTGAAACTCTCGTTGGCGGTAACACTTTTTTAACATACGCGGCTCTATTTTTGTCAACCGTCATCTTCGGCAACATATCCGCCTTTATCACATTCTGGTTGGCCTTCTTCGGCTACTTCGGCCCAAACGGATTAATCTACTTAGCCGTCACCGTTTTTTTAGCCGGAATTTTTTCGGACATAATGTGGTACTCCCTTGGTCAAACTCTGCGAGAAACTAGGTTCGGAAATTTTTTGAGAAACAGGTTTTCTCGAATAAAAAAAATAAAGGACTACATAAACGAAGACACCCTAAACTGGATCTTCCTAGCCAAATTCGTGTCGAGCACCAATGCCCCTTTTGTTTTTCTAACCGGCTGGGCCAAAGTTAATTTCAAAAAATTCTTCCGCGTGAGCATCTTCGCAATCGCCAACTGGACCATACTCATCATAGCTATAACCTATGTGCTCAAAACCACCTTCAGCCCGATTATTTCGATCGCTATCTTAAAAAGCCTCGAAGTTCTCTTGGTC
This sequence comes from Patescibacteria group bacterium, assembly GCA_038078595.1. Taxonomy (GTDB): domain Bacteria; phylum Patescibacteriota; class Minisyncoccia; order UBA6257; family 2-01-FULL-56-20; genus VMFW01. The sequence goes on along the minus strand of JBBTYR010000010.1, from coordinate 10,345 downwards.
TTTGGAGTGATAATATTTTTAGTTGCCAACTATATCCTCGGCCGCCTCTTCCGCAGGGGCATCGGTAAAAAATGGTCCGCCAAAGCCGCCAGTTTTGTGAGCCGATCCAAAAAACAGCCAAGATGACGTGGGGCTTTACTTTTTCCACATTAAAGATTAATATTTACTTCAATTCGTATATTCGTAACCAAAATGCCAATTACAAAATCCGCCAAAAAAGCTCTGCGCCAAAACCTAACTCGGCACAAGCAAAACAACAAGAAAAAGGAAGCCTACATAAAGCTTTTTAAAGATTTCAGCAATCTGGTTTCCGGCAAAGACGCCGACAAAGCCAAAGAAGCGCTGGCTAAAGTCTTCCAAGCCCTCGATAAAGCCGCCAAGACAAAAGTGATTGAAAAAAATAAAGCCAGCCGGTTAAAGTCCAGACTCTCAAAAATGATAAAAAAATAACGCCTCCAAAAGTGTTATTTTTTTACATCAAAGTTAAATCAACCAAAACTTCGTCATACTCCAACTTCCCCGACTTCACCATCAAATCGTACCGAGCTAAGTCTTGTAGTTTATCTGGCAGCTGGTAGGCCAAAATGTTAAAAATCTTCGCCGACGACTCCTTCGATCCCAAAACCTTCTCAAGCGCCCTCAACCTATCCGGCAAACTCCGTGATTTGAAACCCATAATTAAACTCCAAAAAACCGGCGCCTGCTCCACCCCCAACTCTTCCAAATCTCGAGTGTCGATCTCGACGCTAGATCCCGAGCTTGTCAAGGGACTACCTAAATGTCTAATCTTTTCCAACTCCGTCACTAAGCTCCAGGTGTTTTTCTGATAAACACTCGCTAAAAATTTTAAAGCGGTCGGCGTAACTTTTACACCCGATCGCTTCACTTCCCTCAAAATAAAACCTTCCCATTCTTGCCCTTCCAAAAACTCAAACTCCTGCGCTAATATGGGTTCCTTTCTCAAAAAATCCAGAGCCTTGACTGGTTTATCTTTCTCCGATAACAAAACCGTAATGTTCTTATGTTCTAAAACCTCCTGCAGAATTCTCTTCAGCTCCTTAGGTTCTGACTCAAAAGCCGAATCTAAAACCGCCATCTTTGCAGACTGAAAAAGAGATTGGCTCGCCAAAAACCCGCCGAGCCTCTCAAGCTCACCATCACTTTCCAGATCAAACCTTCCTACCCCGAAGCCGGACCGCTTCTTTTCAAACTCCGCCAAAATCTCCCGCTTCTTAGCTTCACGCCTATAATCGTCTGGTCCGTATAAAAATATAATCATAACTCAAAGAAGTTTGATAAACTCATCCACCGTGAGTTCGGCTTGAATGATGATTGATTTCAAAGTTTTAGGAGTCAGGTCTTTCCTGCTAAATGGAATCGTCACCCTTAAGTGCGATTTACCAGAGTGACGCAACTGCATATGGCTCCCAGTCTGATGATAAATAAAAAAACCGGCTCTACTCAAAACTTTTAAAACCAAAGACGATGGGATCCTCGGTAATTTAGGCACGATTTTGAATTAAACGCTTACCTTCACTTTTTCTCTCTTGGACAAACCGCGAAAAGAAACAATCCTATCTTTCAGTAAAGCCTCCAAGTAACATCGAATCGCATCTCTAACCATTTCTCGAGCCTCTCTTAAACTACTTCCCTCCGTTACTAACCCGGGAAGCTTAGGTACTGTGACTGTATATCCCGCGCCATTCGGATCAAAAACCGCACTATATTGAAAAATCTTCTCAACTCTTTTTGCCATAAATAGACTTTACTCTAAAAATATAGAAAATCAAACTCCGCCAAAATCTCTCGCTTCTTAGCTTCGCGCCGATAATCATCCGGCCCGTACAAGAAAATAATCATCTATCAATTATCTTAAAGGTTTTTAACATACCCTCATTATCCTTACGAGAACTCAAATAGCTCTCCTCGATTCCATAAAAATAATTCTTTCCCTTAAAGTAGTAAACGCGCCGTTCATTGAATGATGCCCCTTGTCCAAAAACAACACCTCCAAGCTCATTCAAGTCTATTGGGTTAGTCACTACTACCTCCCTTCCATTAACCATGGAATTTGCCTGAACATAAGAATATGGACACTGACTATCTCCCAGTTGGTAGCTATATTCTGAGCAAATCGAAGAGTATGAACCTTTTTCGTTGGCTAACATAAAATCAAAAATTTTACTCTCACCAACCTTAATATCGAAGGATCCCAATGGCCAGAACTCAGCCGCTGGAGATTTTAAACTCTCGGGGCTATTTCCATCCACCACAAACTCCGACACAGTTAAGGGGCCGTCAGTTTTAAAAGAATGGACAAAATAATTTTGAGGATGCTTTATCTCAAACCCGTATTCTTCGCTTCTATACGTCTTCCAATCTTGAGTATCAGTAGATCCTACGCCCGGCTTTAAAAAAGATACCAAATACGCCACCCCCGCCAAAATCACCAACCCCCCAACCACCGCCAAGATTTTTTTCCAATCAATTTTCATCAATAGATTTTGGAACCTCTCCTCTCAACACTAAAAACTAAAATCACTTTCTCGCTGGTTTTAACTTTATAAAAAATTCGATAAGCTCCAACTCGACGTCTCCAAACTTCGCCCCCCTCTTTCATCTTTTGGATATCTCCAAAATAAGGATTCGCCGGCAAAAATTTAATCACTTCCAAAATTGCCGCTACATAGCCTTTCGGAATTTTTTTCAAAAACTTGAAAACCGCCGGATCAACTTGTAAATCCCAGTTTTCTCGAGAGTTCATCGAAAGAAAGGGTTTTACCGCGCCTTAAGTTGCTTTCAGCTCTGACCAAAGCTCTCTTTTGAGCTATTGTGGGGACAAACTCCTTCGTCTTTTTTAATCTAACCAAAGCCTCATATTCTCGGCGAGGAATTACAATTAAATCATCTTCCCTCGCCAGTTTTTTAGGAATCGTAATTGTTGACATATGAAAATTCTACCCTACAAAATGCGGCAAATCAACCACCCCCAAAATTTTTTTCCAGTTAATTGCCATCTATTTGAAAAGTATTAGTAAAATGCTAGCATTGCCGCAGAACCTTAACAAGGAGAATAAAGCGATGAATTTGAATATCCCGCCCATCTCGAGAATTGAGTTTTGGCGCACTGGCAGTCCGCCTGGTGAGTTGTTCTTGAGTGAGAAAAAAACCATCACAGATTTGCCCGACTTAACTAAAATCAGAGACCTTCTTAACGGCGAGGTGGAAAAGCTAAAATTTTTTGACGAACCCCTAGGATGCCCCACCCATATACTCCATTTATTTTTCGAGCACAAAGTCGAACCAACTTCATTCGAATTCATTATGGGATGGGTTATAGACGACGGGGACAATGCTTACGTTTGCCAAGGAAAAGAATTCACGGAACTTTGGGAGCTCTTCGAAAAACAAATGTTCGGAGAGGCGTTTTGGCCACCAAAACCAAATACGGCTGAAATCGAAACCCCCACTACAACCTGAGGGAGGAATAAATGGCAAAAACAGCGCCGGTCATAACCGACATTCCCGAAATGAATACCGGATGGGTCTTCGATCCACCCGATCTAATCACCCGCATCCACCTCTGGAAACTTGACCCGCTCGAATTCACAATCATTGAGACCGAAACCACTGACTCGACTGTCCTTGAAAACATCAAAAGAATCCTGACTCCCGACTTTGCAGAAAGAGATATCTTGCCCGACGACACAAGTTTTCTGTATAACCCAACCTTCGTGTTAGAAATCTACGGAGATGAAGTCGATCCCGAACAACCCCAAGGGCTTTTCGTGGTTGGAAACATCATCATGCAAAACATGCCTTGCTCAACTGTTTGTTGCGCGCCGAAACATGACCACCTTTCAACCGAACTCTGGGACGCCTTGGAAAAGATTGTCGAAGGCAAACCTCACACGAGAATCCCATTTGATTACGGATGGATTTTCCGATTCGATCCCATCTTCAATCGCGACAAAGACTACTTAAGAAAGTTTCTCAAGCAAGAAGAAGCCAGCCCCGTCTAACCACGGGGTTTTTCTTTATGATTCGTATATTCGTAAAACATTCGTAATTTGTAAATCTTTTAGCCCAACCTAAATCAAACCACTAAGCGCTGACAGGTGGGGCAAAAGTGCGCCGACCTCTGCCCAACCTTTATCCTTTTTATAATATGCTTGCCCACCATAGCTTTAGCGAAGGAGGGGCCACGTTTACAAATTTCCCCGTGCCGCTGATACGTCAAAATCACACTCCCGTAATTCCCTTTTTTGCCATAAGTATCCCGAAAATCATCCGAACTCGTCCCTCTCATTTTGATTCCCTTCTCCAAAATCTTTTTCATCGCTAAATATAGCGCTTTAATATGCGCTTCTTTCAGTTTTTCTACTCGGCTAAGCGGATGAACCTTCGCCACATATAAAATCTCATCTGAATAAATATTGCCGATCCCAACCACAAACTGCTGGTCCATAAGCACTTGTTTGATCCTTCCTTTCTTACTCTTAAACAACTCTCGAAAATCTTTGTAACTAATCTCCAGCGCCTCTGGCCCCAAACTTTTCAAATCGGGCAAATTCAAAATTTTCTCTTTCGGCCCGCACAAAACTTTTGCGAATCGCCGCATGTCCGATAGCGCCAGCATCGGATATTGCTTGGAATCCAAAAAGAAGATCAATCGAATGAAACCATTCTTAGGATCACTCATCTCTTTCTCCCTACCGTCCTGCCTCCAACTTCGATCTTCGAACTTCCATCTCCCCAAAAGCAGGTGCCCCGTCATCTTCTGATGAATCAAAATCAAATAGCGGTCTGAAATTTCAATCAAAATATTCTTTCCCCGCCTCGACACCCCCACAATCTTTTTGCCAACAGCGTGCTTCTTGAACTGCGCTAAACTCATCCCCCTGAAATACTTCGGCCAATCCGTCCAAACATCCAAAATTTTCCGCCCCACCACGCGCTTTTGTAAATCCCTAACGACAGTTTCTACTTCTGGAAGTTCTGGCATTACAATATTCTACCCCTCTCTAACACGCTAAGAAAATTCGCCATTCGAAACCATAAGTGGAGGCGAGGTATAAATTACCGAGCGAACAGAGAAAATACCGGGTACCCCCGAGCGAAGCCGAGGTAGGGTGGAATTTTCTCGTCGAGAGCGAGTTAATTTCTCGAGCCGGAACGGGTTGAGGATAGCGAACTTTCTTAACACTACTCCGTCATGGGCATCTCCCTATCTGGAATAATGCCCGGATCCGTTGGCAGGGTAAAGAAAAATGTCGTCCCCCTGTTTATCTCCGACTCCCCCCAAATCTTCCCGCCGTGAGCCAAAACAATATTTTTATTGATGTACAGCCCCAAACCAGACCCCTCTGTCTGAAACTTAACCGCATTATCAGCCCTGAAAAACTTGCTAAATATCTTATTTATTTCAGCCGTGGGAATACCGATCCCGGTATCTCTTACGCTCACCTTCAAAAATGGTTCATTCTCGACCTTCTCAACTTTCACAATCACCTCTCCATTTTTTACGTTGTAACGAATTCCATTGTCTAGAAAATTTGATAAAACCATAGTGATCTTCTCCCTATTTATTATCACTTTCGGTAAAGTCTCTTTTGGTTTATCAAAGTAAACCTTCACTCCCGCCCGCTTGGCCTGCGGCAGAGCCTGAACCAAAATATCATTTATAAAGTCCGTCAGATCCGTCGGTTCAAAGGTATAGCCAAACCTTCCCTCCTCAATCTTCGCAACGTTTATCAAATCCTCAATAATCTTCAAAAGCTGCTGACCGGCTCGCGTCGCGTTATCGATGAGCATCTTGTTTTCTTCGTTAAGTCCCTGGTTCTGACTCAAAGTTTGAAGCGCCCAATTAACATTCGTAATCGGCCCGCGAAGCTGGTGCGAGGCTACTGTCACAAACTCGTTTTTAGATCTTAAAAGAAACTGCTCGCGACTACGATCATTGATAATTTTCATAAATCCGAGCAAATTCCCCACGTCATCTCCGAGCGGCGTCGTTATCACTCGAAATTCTAGTTGTGGATCATCAAAAATCAAATCCACTATCTGCGGATAAACTCCAGCCTTCGAACGACTAACAACCGACGGGGCAAGCGACGGGTAAATGACTTGGGTGATTAACTTTAGGCTCTCTTGACTCATCTCCTGGGGCGTAATCTTTTTGCCAACCACCCCATCCGCCTTAATACTAAAAAGTTTTTCTGCCGCCGGGTTAAAAAACAAAACCGTAAAATCTCGGTCATAAACTAGAATCGCGTCCTCCAAATTATAAATAATACTTCGAAGCTCGCTCCCCTCGACGGACTTCTCAAAACTAATTCGTGAAACTCGATAAGAGCTAAAAAAACCTAAAAATCCCAAAGCCAAAGTCAGAGCAGAAATTAGAAAAGCTTGCGCAAAATCTAGTAATACAAATGACAAAACAATAATCCCTAGCGAAAAAACCGGCAAAATCCAAAGCGGCCACACCTCCCTTTTGTCAATCGGCCCCCAAAAGCCTTGCGCTCGTTTATCAAAAAAAATACTCATTGAAGTGAAGCATTCCAAACCCTAAAACCTGCCTGCCTGTCAAAGCCTTGGCAATAGAAGGAAACCTATAACCTATGTTCCAAGCTCCCCCAATCTTTGCCCACGGAGACCCCAACTCGAAGCGGTACTCCTAAATCAAACACACCCTCCATTTCTTTTTTAACGATCTCGCTAACGTCTTTTATCATATCATCGGCCACCTCAAACAACAATTCATCGTGAATCGTAAGAAGCATTTTCACGCGCTCATTCCAAAATCCACGCAGAAGTAATTTCTCTTTCACCTTAATCATCGCCATCTTCATAATATCCGCCGCTAGTCCCTGAAGGGGGTGGTTAATCGCCGCCCTCTCCGCCTCAGCCATAAACTGCTGGGCAAAGGAATTAATGGCTGGTAAATATCTTCGTCGCCCCGTTAAAGTTTTAGTAAACCCGAATTTTCTAGTCTCCCTCTTGGTCTTTTCCTGCCAATCTCTAATCTCTGAAAACTCTCTAAAATACGCGTCCACAAATTCTTTGGCTTTATCCCTTGAAAGCCCGCTTGATTTCGCAAAGGCCGCCACGCCCATGCCGTAGAGCAGTCCAAAATTCAAAGCCTTTGCCAAACGCCGCTCGTCCTTTGAAACCTTGTCAATGGAAATTCCTAAAACCTTTGAAGCGGTGAGTGAGTGAATGTCGATATTGTTCTTGAAAGCTTCGATCATGGTTTTGTCATCTGCCACCGCCGCGAAAACCCGAAGCTCGATTTGAGAGTAATCGAAAGACAAAAGTGAATATCCGATGGGCGCCTCAAAAACCGCTCTTAATTCCCGAGACCATTTCGACTCCTGGGGTACATTTTGCAGATTAGGATTCCTGGAACTCAACCTGCCAGTAGCCGCCCCTGTCTGCACAAACTCTGTATGCACTCGCCCATCCTCGCCGATCAAACCCTGAAGCGCTTTAACGTAAGTTGTCTGAATCTTGAAATTCTCCCGATAATCCAAAACTAAATTTATAATTGAGTGTTCGTCTCTGAATTCAGCCAAACTCTCCTCGCGGGTCGAAATCGCTCCCCCACTAGTCTTTTTAGCCCGCTTCGGATTTACTCCAAGTTTTTCAAAAATGATCGCGCCTAATTGTTTTGGAGAGTTAATATTAAACTCTTCGCCAGCCGTTCCATAAATCCTGCCCCGAAGACTATCAATCTCCTTCTGAATTTTCTTCTCAAGATGCACCAACTTTTTAGGGTTAACCAAAATCCCATTTTTTTCCATTTCCGCGAGCACCGGCAAAAGCGGCATCTCAATGTTTTTAAAAACTTCTTCTACTTCATATTCCTTAATCCTCTTAACACAAAAACTAAAAAGTTTTTCATAATCTTCCGAATCTCCTTTCCAATTTACCTTCAAGAACTTTTTCGCCACCGCTTCTGGTTCATTGTAATCTTTAAAATCCGCATCAACCATCCAAAAAGCCACCCCCAAATCAAAAAAAGGCGGAAAAAGATCTTTCTTGCTAATCCATAATTTTTTTAAGATGGTTTTAAGATCAAAACCAACCTTAACTTTCTTCGATAAATACTCTTTGTTTTCCAAGTCCCCCTCGAAAACAAAAACTCTGTCTTCGTGGTTGGTAAAATCTTCCGTTTTCACACTCGGTCCGAACATCGACGTCTGTCCTGAAGCATTTTTCTTAGGCGAAACCTTCCCAATTTCTAGCGTCGGAGTTTGCTCTTCTCTCTCAGATTTTTCAACTTTATTCGCTCCACTCACTCTTTTCACCAAACTCTCAAACCCTAAACTTCGGAAGTATTCCGTGAGCTCTCCGCCCACACCATTAGAAAAATCTTCTGTTTTCAACTCTTCTAAACTTTTTAAATCTACCGGCGCATTCTTCTCCAAAGTTACGAGCGACTTCGAAAGCTCCGCTTCCTTTTCTTTCCCGACCAACTTTTTCCCGAGCTTCGGTTCCTTATCTAAATTTTTGAAAACATTTTCCAGATCTCCGTACTTTTGAAGCAAACTCGTCGCCGTTTTCTCTCCCACTCCCGAAACCCCCGGGATATTATCCGACTGATCTCCGACCATCGCCTTGTAGTCCAAGAGTTGCCTCGGCTCTAACCCATACCGTTCTTTTACTCCGGCTTCATCATAATCCCGAGTTTCGCTCACGCCCTTTTTAAAAGTTCGGACCAAAACCTTCCCGTCTTCCACCATCTGCAAAGTATCCAAATCCCCAGTCAGAATCACCACGACCAAATCTTTCTCTCCGGCGGAAAACCTGTCGGCTAAAGTCGCAATTAAATCATCCGCCTCAAACCCAGGTTTTTCAAAAGTTTTAATCCCTAGTTTTTGAAAAAGGTTATGAGCCTCAATAATCTGCGAGATCAATTCATCCGGCGCCTTCGGCCTCTGCGCCTTATAGGCTTCAAACTTTTCCTTCCGAAAAGTCGGCTCCGGCCGATCAAAAAGCGCCGCCGCGTAGTCCGGCCGGTTTTCTTTCCAAATCTTTAACACGATATTCGAAAGCCCATAAATCGCCTGGGTCGCCCGCCCATCCGGCGCGTTCAAAGGTGGCAAAGCATGAAAAGCCCGATGGATTAAAGAATTGGCATCAATTAAAAGTAAAGTTTTCACGAATTGATTATAACACCTTGATTCCCCTACTTTTTATATCTTTTCCGTGGTTAAAAACCAGGTTAATTGAGGATTTAGGCAGGATATTCTTTATCCGCTCCGGCCACTCAACGAGAACAATATTTTTCGGATCACTAAAAATCTCCTTCAACCCCAAACTCGACAGCTCGGCGGATTTTTTAACCCGATAGCAATCAATGTGGTAAGCGTTCGTAAATCTTGAGTCACGAAGCTTGAAACGTTTCATCAAAACAAAAGTGGGGCTATTCACTCGCCCTCGCACTCCAAGGCCCCTCAAAAACCCTTGCACAAAAGTCGTCTTCCCCGCCCCCAAATCTCCTTTTAGTGCCAAAATAAGGGCACACTTATCCCGAGCTCGCCGAGGGACCACCGCTCCTTTCTTCTTACCTAACACCTGCTTGCCCGCCAAAGCTTTAGCGAAGGCGGGAAACCTTCCTCCAGAGGAGGATCCGCCTCCGGCGGAAAAACCTAAAACCTGCTTGGCGATTTTATCGCCAAGCAATCTCGTCTCTTGCGAAGAATAACTTCGATAATTTTTCATTGCTTTTAATTACAAATATAGTGAGGCCCGTTAAAACTGTCGCCACCCCCAACCCGATGAGAATAAAATCCAATGTACCAGGTATTTTATTAATTGGCACCCCATAACCATAAATCTGCGTAGCTAGAGTCTCTGATTTTAAAAATTTATTAACTCCCCCTACCGTTGGTTCCGAAAAAACAAATTGGCCGCTCGGCATCTTGGAAAAACTTTTTCCCTCCGGCGCTGAACCCAAAAACTGTTCTTGATCGATTAGACTGCCACTCCGGTCATACAAAAAAATTTGCCCATCAACATTATTAAGCGCAATCTTTAACGCCGGTTTTTGAAAAACTAAAAAATCACCCGAACCAATTTCTCCACTCAAAACAAACTTAGTTTTTGAATTCGCTTTCAACGACCACCCAGAAAGATTGACTACGCTATTTCCAGAATTAAAAACCTCCACAAACTCCCCCTCCGCATCTTTCCCAGTCGGATTCGGCAACCATTCGTTTATAATCACCATCTATTATATTTTATTACGAAGTAATTCTAGCAGATGTTTTCAAAAAAAGAATCCCCGTGTTGCTCAAAAACGCAACACGGGGATCAAGATTCGAGAATTCGAAAGTATCAA
>JBBTYR010000009.1:0-9137 GCA_038078595.1 Patescibacteria group bacterium | reverse complement strand
AAAGGCGGCGGAGCCGCACCGCTGACAATTTCAAGTTTTTCTTTGGCGGCAAATTATAAAAACTAAGCCACCCTAGACAATGAACAAAGAACTAATCAGTAACGATCGTTTGAAAATAATCGGATGTTATAATGCCTTAATTTATTTTTCGCCACTCTCAAGCTGGGCTATTTCGCGTTTTACTCGTGACCATTCATCGTATAATTTATCAACATTCACCCGCAACTCACTATCGTTAGGATTTTTCTCTCGTGCACGCAACATCTCTTCGTGGCGTTCTCGCACACTTTGCTCTCGAAGTTTTAACTGTTCGAGTGGACTCATTGGTTCATGGCCTTCTAATTTTTCTGTCATAGTTTTGTTCCTTATTGTGGTTAATTATTTATCGACCTTATTTTATGAATTTAAATTCAATGATTTAAAAATTTTCTTTTCTTCTTTCCGTTAAAACATGGTTCGAGCCGATGTTTTAGAAAATCGCCAATTCGTTTTTGCCCCGAAAATTCAATACAAACTGGCCGCCGAGCGAAGCGAGGCGGCTTCCTCTGGCTTGCTATTTCCGAAATGGTGCGCCGGGTTGGACTCGAACCAACGATGCCCAATGGGCGGGAGATTTACAGTCTCCTGGAATAGCCGCTATCCGACCGGCGCAACCTTCACAATATATACAATTCCATCCTCAACCTCAACCCTACGAAAAAGAAAGGGGGATAAAACTCACTTTTTGTAACCATAAGCGAAGCCGCGTAAGAAATTAATGACCGTAGCGAAAATTTTTTGTTATCAAATTTGATGGTCAGAGAGTCCAAGTTTACGAGGACCGACGGGAACCGTCAAATTTATCCAAAAAATCGAGCGGAGTGAATCTAATTTCAAGGGGCGGAACGGGTTTAAAAAGTGAGTTTTATTCCTCTTTAACCTCCTCGGCCATGTCTTTAAATCCTCCCCCATTACCCTCACCCCTAGAACTATCCGGCTTAATTTTCTTCAAGTGCGCCCCGAGCGAATTATCGATTTTGAGTAAAAAAACTTTGAACTTCCTTAAAAGTTTAGAAAGAAATGTACTCAAAAACTCATCCACCTTCTCTGGCATCTCTGAAGTCACCCACCTTTCAAGCAAGCCGCCTTTTCGTCTATCACTTTTTTCCGCCTCCTCCTCCACTCTGGGCAAAGCCCTGGCCACAATGTATAAAATTGTTCCCAGGGAAAGCATAAAAACGATGTTAAGAATAAATGTGAACATTGCTTGAGTATTAGGCTATATATCTACTATAACCTTAAAACTGAAATCTATATCTCCAACCGGTAAAACTTGTTAACCCTTACGTTTTCTCCCACCTTGGCCACCACGTCCTGAACCAAACTCTCAACTGTTCTTTTTTCGTCGCGGATATAGGGTTGCTTTAAAAGTGTGTCAACACTCTCTGGTCCGTTCGCGGCAATCTGCATGGCTAGTTCGCGAGCTAAATCCCTAAAAGGATCCGAGTTAACCACGAAATCGGTCTCGGCTCTTAAGTCCAGTAGCACCCCGATCCGTTCCGCATGAACATATGAATAAATCAAACCGGCTCCAGTTTCCCGATCAGCGCGCTTCGCCACCCGCGCAAGCCCCTTCTCTTTAATAATTCCTAAAGCCCGATCAAAATCACCTCCCGCATCCTCAAGGGCTCTTTTTGCATCCATCACTCCGGCGCCGCAAGCCTCTCTTAATTTTTGAACTTCGCTTGGACTAATTTTCATTCCGAAAACGAAACTATTTAACGGCGGCTCCTTCGGAAACCGGGGCTTTCTCAATCTTTACGACTGGATTCAAAGCCTGGGCCGCTTTTCCCTCTTCAATCGCCTTCTTAATTTTAGCAAGAAACCAATTCACACTCTTCCTCGCCTTGGTATTGCCCGGCACAAAATAATCTAGATCGTCGGGGTCGGCATCAATGTTGGTAAAAGTCACAATTGGAATCTTCATCCTCTTCGCCTCTCTTATCACTGTCGTATTAATCTTAGGATCAATCACTAAAACAAAATCCGGCAGACGAATCAAATTTTCCAGTCCGCCAACTAATTCCTCAAGGCGCTTAATCTCCCCTTCAATCCCCACCCTTTCCTTCTTGGTGTATTTATCAAGCACCCCGGCTTTCATGTCGGCTCTTAACTTCTTAAGATAATTGACCCGTTGAAAAATAATCTTGAAATTTGTCAGAGTCCCCCCCAACCATCGGTTGGATACCACCGGAAACTCAAACTCTTTTGCTAAGTCGACTATATCAATAGCCGAAGGTTCCGTACCAACCAAGAGCGCCAAACCTCCTTTTTTAATCGATTCCCTAACAAAGTCAGTTGTCACGAGAAGTTTCTCAAGAGTTTTATGAAGATTGATAATTTCAATCCCGCCCCGATTGGCCAAAATGTAAGGCCTCATCTTCGGGTTAACTTTGCTCTTCTTGCGGCCGTAAAAAACCCCGGCTTCCACCACCTCTTTTAAACTCTCCTCCGGAAATAAATCGGCTGTCTTATTGTCTGTTTTATTATCTAATGTGTCTTCTAACATTTTTCGAATAAAAACCCCATCTTCACGGGGAATACCCATAAACCTTGGGCACTGATCATTGTATATGAACCCTAGGAGAAGTCAAAGCTTCCCCATTAAACCATTCGTATATTCGTACAAAATTCGTAATTAGTAATATCTAGAACTCCACCGCTATCTGCCCCATTTTTCCATCGTTAAAAGGATGCTTAATTTCCCTCATTTCCGTCACCAAATGCGCCGCTTCGATAAATTCGTTTGGCGCGTTTCGCCCAGTCATAATTAAAAACTCATCTTCAGGAAAGTCCTTGATTGTCTCCAAAACATCACTCACTTTAAGCAACCCCAAAGAAACTGCTACGTTCACCTCATCGAGTATAACCAGGTCCCATTTCCCGGATTTATACTCATCTTTAAAATTTGCGAGCGCAACGTAGGCCGCCCGTTCGTGCTCCTCCCTTGGGAGCTTATCTCCTAAAATCCCCACGAATCCTTTGCCCATTTTCCGAATTTGGAATTTGTCGCTTGGGATTTGAAATTTTTCTCTAAATTCGTCTTCCCCAGATCTCCAGGGACCTTTAATGAATTGAATCATGAGCGCCTTTTTCCCTCGCCCCAAAACTCGTACCATTTGCCCCAATGCCGCCGTGGTTTTCCCCTTCCCGTTTCCAGTAAAAACTATAATCATCGTCCCGCCATTATACCAAAACGTTCAACAAAAAAGCCCCCGGTATTGCTACCGAGGGCTTCGGATGTGAACTTGGGCGAAAATGCCAAGTTCACCGCGGAGGAGTTCATCTGGAGTCGAAACTCCGAATCAGGCGCCTCACTGGCAAAAGTATCAAGCTTGCGGAAGATAGCCCGCCGCCGACTGGAGAGTTAGCGATACTTAGACACGGCCTAAGGCTTCCTTTCTCACTCTCATTGGGGCATAATTTTGACTGAAACAGCCGTAAAGCCCCCATGTCGCTGCTTGCTCTTGCACGTTCGCCTGGCCACCATTCTTGCTTCCCTTGCTTTTCAGCAGGAAACCTTTCGGTCAAGACTTGGCCGGACTTAAAAGAGCTGGACAGATTATAGCACACCCTCAAAAAATGTCAATATCAAGAAAAAAAGAGGCCGGGGGTGATGGAGTTGGGATCGGCCACGCTCGGGAGGGTCAGTAGCGAGCGCAGGAAACATCATTCCCCGGCCCCCAAGATCATTCAAACCTAGTAACCGAAAGAAGTATAACAACTAATCCGTTTCTGTCAACTCCCGAACTAATTGTGGAATATCTTCCAATTTTTGCGTTCCGTAATTAAATTAGTACGGGGGGGTCAAGATTAAAAAAGAAAAGGGGGTTTCGTTAACAAGATTGCTCTTGTATTTTCGAAACCCCCTCTGGGTACAGAGATTTTGCTTTGTTTAGCTTGTTAGATCATGGGTCCGACAAACTATTCCCCTAGAGACTGGGTCAAACTAGTTTCTTTGGGTAGGGCCTTCGATTTTCCCCCATGTACACGGGATGAATCTAGGAGAGGTTTTTCATGCTCGATGGGACTCTGCAAACCTTCGAGCAGCCTCAGCTTCAGCGATGCTGAATAGTGATTGACCGTGGAAGATGGAAATCATTCTCTTTGACTACCTCGCCTTTGGTTTTTGGCAAAACCTCTAGCTTGGAAAGAATTTTTTTCATTTTAGACTCCAAAGTCAACGACCGACATACAAACATTCTCTCTTTTCCAAAGGAGAGAACCGGGGCTCCTTTCTCGGGAGCGAATGTAGCTTTTATCAAGCATCACCTACTAACCTTGCCAGCAAAGCGCGCTCCAACTGAAAGTGTGTTGATCTTCAACTAGTTCCTTTCGGAACTCCTCAAAGGCACGCTCCTCGTCAGTTTTGCTGGGCTTTTTCCCTGGGCAAATGGTCTTGCATTCAAGACTCGCCGCCAGACGTGAATCCGGAAACTCATCTTGGTACTTCGACCAAACTTATTATTGATACCTTTTGAAAAGAGCTAGAGTCTCAATATACACCCACGCAAAAAGCGGTCAATCCAAATTGGGGAAAGTCTGTGCATAGCCCGGTGCTTAAATTTAGGCCTCTAAGGAGCCTCTTTTTCCTAAATTTCTAGTACCCGGGGAAAGCTGAAAAACCTTGAAAAATCAACAAAAAAACCCGGGTCCACTAGGAACCCGGGGTTGCGTGAGCCGGTTGCCCAAACAGGAAGATTACACAGGCTCACCCGTACCTCTAATTTTAGGTGACAAAATGATTCAGTCAATTATCCCCCCTCCAATCATTCGGAGCTCGCAAGAGCGGCGTCCCGAGCTAGTCGAGGGATTACCCTTCTCCATATAAAACACCGCCGACTGACCCTCGGCCACAAACTTTTGAGGCTCATCGAAATCCAACTTGATACATGTTTCATGATACGTGATACATGCCCTCGCCAACGGCTGTCGATATCTCACTCTCACCATCACTTTCAACACTCCAACATTCTCAAGAATGTTGGAGTGTTCTGGATTAGTAAAATTCACCCCCGTGAGCCGAACCTCCTTCCGAGTTAAATTCTCATCCCCTCCCTCCGCCACCACAACCGTGTTGGTCTTAATGTCTTTCGAAACCACGTAAAGTGGTTTATGAACTTTCACGCCCTTCTGATGCTTTATGTTTCCAATCCCCTGTCTCTGGCCAATCGTATAAAAATGCGCGCCATTATGCTCTCCAAGCTTATTGCCTGAAACACTCAAAACCTCGCCCCGCTTTTCTGGCAAATACTCTTTCAAAAAATCATCGAGGGTCACCTTACCCACAAAACAAATCCCCTGCGAGTCTTTCTTCTCCGCTATTGAAAGTCCAGCCTCCCTGGCCATCTCCCTCACTTCACTTTTCAAATAGTCCCCGATAGGAAACAAACAATGCTTCAGTTGTTCTTGTTTCAAAGTCCACAAAAAATAACTCTGATCCTTGTTTAAATCGCGCGCGGCGTAAAGTGAAAATTCAGAAACATTATTCTTGAGGGAACTCTCGGACTTGACCAAAGCTTGGTCCTTCGTTTTACGAAGGTTTGGTCGGGGAGAGGGTAGGTGGTCTCGCGCCGCTGGAGTGCGAGAACCATCGGTCCCGAAAGGATGATTTTTTTGAATTTTCACATAGTGCCCAGTAGCCACATAATCCGCCCCCCACTTAAGCGCTTTTTCCAAAAACATTCCAAATTTTATCTCCCGATTACATTCAATGTCCGGGTTTGGTGTAAGCCCCTGCCGGTATCCTTCAACCATGTAATCGATGACCCGCCGCCTATACGCTTCCCGAAAGTCCCAAATATCGAACGGAATCCCCAGTCTTTCCGCCACCTCCATCGCGTCCATTGCGTCCTTCTTACAAGACCCGTCCGGTTGAACATAGCACTTCAAATACACCCCCGTCACATCGTAACCCTGGTTCTTTAAAATCATCGCCGCCACGCTCGAATCAACACCCCCACTCATACCCACGAATACACGTTTCTTTGACTTAACCTTAGACATTCCACACAATATATCAGACTTCGTTGACCTTGACAAACACTTAGGAATAGACTATCCTATATCCAGAATTTTGATACCAGTTTGTGGACAGTTTTTGGGAAGTTTTTGTCTCCCAAGAACTGTCTGCAAACAATCAATCAAAAAGGAGAGAGACATGAATCCGGAAGTCTTGATGAAGTGCCTAGCCCTGATCGCAGGAGCAATCGTTTCATGCTACTTTTCAATACTTGGAATCAGGCTCCTCGTAAAAGCCAGCCGATTCATCAACCCGAAAGATCCAAGGAGTAGTCAATTTCTAAGTTATCTGGTAAAGAAAGGGTACCGCGTAGACTACGGGCTTAGGCTGAATGCATTTGAAACGAGGAGGGCTGGATACTACGTATCCATTCTTGGATCGCTCGCGACTGTGGTGCTTATTGGCTTGGCAATCCACATCTCGAAAGACCTTTTCTATGAAACACCGGTAGTTGCCTTTCATCACAACAGCTTACCAACTACCGATCTAAACACTTCCGTCTGGCAAACACCTTCAGATCCATCTCCGAATTTCTAACACAAAGAAATCTCACATTTACCCCCGCCCGCCGCTAACGCGATGCGCGGGGTTTTTGTTTTCTCAAATGTGGTTTAATTTTCGATTAGCTGTATAACCGATTAATCTGTTATACAGCTAATGATTCCGAAAAACGCGGCTTATACCACGATAAATATTAAAATATAGCCAAACCAAACATCAAAACATTCGTACATTCGTATCCTCATTAGTAATTAGTAACCCATTTGTGAAGATAAAAAAACTCCATAAAACTCGCCGCCACGCTGGAATCCACTCCACCCGACATTCCCACGAAGACCTTTCTTTTAAGAGGGGAATCTATTTTGTGTTTACTTGTCATGAGCTTTGTCGAATGATTCCAAATTCTTGCCATATCTGTTTCGTTATATCAGTTTTTGATAATTTCCAAAAGCGGTTCCTCCCAACCGAAACAAGTCTCTTCGCTTCCCAGTTTTCGAAATGCTTTGACGCACAAAGAATCAAGCTTCGCGTATTCTTGAAGCACATGCACAGTTTCCTCTATAAATCCACCGACTGTGCCGTCAGAATCGTCAACGCCGCTCCGGCAGAGTTTCCTATCGACCCGCAAAAGTATACTAATGAGCAACCTCGCTGTCTGCTGGCCGACCGGCAATTCAGAAACAATTTTTGACAACCGATTACGTCCTTCCGAAAGCGAATTTTGATATGAAAACCAAATCCGGGAGGGGCCATTGTAGGGCTTGATATAATTCATGGCGCCAGTAATTGTTTTTTTAGCCGTAGCCAACTCCTCTTTGCTTAATTCTCCCAGCCGGCCGCTACATGTCGGATGGCTTACAAGTTTTTTATCGTCTTTGCTTAACGACTTACCTCCAGTTACCGCAGAAATAGCCACAGCCACTATGTGCTTACACAGCGTATCGTTTTGGCCGAGATAACATTCACAGTTTCCCGCATCATAATTTCTATTATCAATATAAACTTTATATGGTTTTGTTCCTAAGACTGTTGCGAAAAATCCATTCAATTCTTCCTTAAACTGTATTACTTTTCCACCCTCATACAAATTAACTGCTTTTTCGAATGTCGGCCTATCGGTCGCAAATTTAATTTTATCTAAATCATATTTCGGCTTCATAAATTCAACTCAAATATCCTTACATTCTCAAGTTTATAAGGATGTTTTATATTTTCTGGAATGATTTTAAGAAGCGAACAAATGTTTTGCCATAAGGCGACAGGGAGTGCTCCACAAACTTGCCACGATATGTCTTGTTGATAAGCCCGGCAATGTGTAGACGCCTTGTATGCTCGCCTAGGGTTTTCGCGTTTGCTCCAACCGTCTTAACGATGTACCCAAGTGTGCTACTTTCATTCCCTGCAATCAAAAGCAATATCTCAATCCGATAATGATTGGCCATGCCTTTGAGATGCCGCTCCATCTGCCTTGATGTTTTTACTTTGCCCATTTTTATATTATACACAATATACCAACATTCTCAAGTTTATTAGGATGTTATTTCTGTGTTTATTGGAATTAACCGAAAGAGTTTAAATATTTTAAAAGACAGCTCAAGAAAAACTCCGCCTATTTCACCAGTCCCAGTTTTTTCAGCCGCGCCTGTATTCCGCCGCTTTTTCTTCCGAGTTTTTCAACAAACTCATCCATCGTATGTCCGGCGTGAAAGCTGGCCGCCAATTTTTTGTCGTCTTCGGACCGCCATTTCTTATATGCTATGGGGTAAGATTTCCTTATTTCAGAAACCGAGTATGTTTTAGATGAGTTCTCTGTTTTATCTGTCACATCCTTTAGCGCTTGATTCTGAAATTCACGAGCGGTCTCTTCTGAACTAAGACGTAATTCGCCGTCAAAGGCCAAAATTTCCGGATGAACCCTAAGAGCGGTTTCATTTAATCCAAGTAAACTAATCCCCCGGAGCGACCGCGCCCGCGAAAGCGCGACGTATCCCATGCCATTCTCGAAAGCATCCGCCAAGTCAATTACAGCCGCATCCAAAGTCATTCCTTGGCTTTTGTGAATTGTAATCGCCCAAGCCAATCGAAGAGGAATCTGACTGATTTTCGCAAGAGTTTTGCCGTTCTCTTCAATAACCCAATTCTCCGGTTCCGCCATAAACGTCCGCCCGCTTAGAGTTTTAACAATTGGGTAGTCTTCTTTGTTAAAACCCGCGACCTTGCCGAGCGTTCCATTTACGTACCCTTTTTCGAAGTTATTTTTAACAAACATCACTATAGCGTCTTTCTTAAGTGTTAAAGTTTCCGGAGCTAAACACCCTTTCTTTAAAATCTCGATTATCGCCGGAACACCGCTAGATTTCATAGAATAGGTCATTCTCTCGCCGGAAAGAGAATCAAGCTCGCGGAGATTTTCATAATCCACATCAACGTTGTGTGAATAAAGTTTTGTTACTAGAGTATTCTTTATGGAAACGACTCGCCTTGAATGAAGATGATCTCTGATTTCCTCGTTCACTTCGGCTTGCCGAACGGCATTCAACACTTTTGTTAAGGCATCGTCGCTCTGGCGAAATTG
>JBBTYR010000008.1:0-2577 GCA_038078595.1 Patescibacteria group bacterium | reverse complement strand
ATTGTTTTCGTTGTCTTGCCTGAAGGCGTTAAATTCCTCAAGAAAGACAACGAAAAACTATTGAATTTTCAAGGTTCTGATTACGGCTGTATTGTACCACTAAATTGCCATATTTGTCAATAGTAAGAAAAGGCGCGGTTTTACTGATTGAAATGAGGTGTTTTTCGATTTTTTAGTGAATTATGGGCGTATAAATGCATTCCGGCCGACCAGGCTTGATAGGGACTAATTTTTGTGGCTAACTGTTTTTTCGAGTTTTAGCACCCTGCGTTCGAGTAAGGCGAATTCATCGTGGGCGGCTTTTCCTTTTAGGTCGCTACGAACTATGCCCATATTTTCCTTTATCTCTGAAATATCTTCCGTATTTTTACTGACATCCTTTTTCATTACAGCGATATCTTCCGTGTTTATCCGGATATTAATCCTCATTTCCTCTATGTCCTCGGTGTTCCTAGCCACCATATCGCGAATTGCGACAAGCTGACTTTGAATACCCATCATTGATTCAGCGATTAGTTTCACTTGGGATTCAAAACTTTCTATAGCAACACCTACGTAGCGTTGAAAATCCTGTGATTGCTTACTTAAAATTTGCTCTAGTTTCTGCTCGTTTATTTCCATAGTTGAATTTTATTCTTGTTGGAAGTTATGTGTCAAATGCCGATAATTTCTTGGTTTTTAGACAGCTGTAGGCATATAGATACATTCCGGCGGACCAGGCTTGATAGGGGCTGGACGATCCGGCGATACGCCCCTTTTTACCCTCAACCCATTCTAAAAATTGCCACTGGTTGGTAACACCGAGATGCTTGAGGGTGCTTGAATTGTTGTATCGTTGTAATGGGCGGCCAATTTGATTTAGTTTGGCTAAGAGTTCTAATTCTTTTTTGGCTTTGGCAAACTTTTTCGTTTTGACAAGAGCGGCCACATAGAACCCGCCGATGAAGGGCCAGATGCCGGCGTTTAGATAATGGAAAGCTTCGCGGGCTTCACATTCAGCGAAATATGAATGCCATTCCTTGTCCCCTTTTCGGATTGGCGGCCAGATGGCCTTACACGGATAGGGGCGGTTGATTTTATTTTTTTCGATGTAGTTTAAAATGGAGCTGGCGATTTTGGGCGTGGCTAAACCGGTGACGATGGCGAGAAGATTGCCAAGCGTGTCAAACCATTCCTCCTGCTCATGATATTTCGGATTTGGGCCGTGGGATTTCCAGATCCAGGGACGGTAGTAACCCAGAGACATGTCATACAGAGACAAGTATTTATGTTTTTGGCCATTCACTATTTTCTTTAAATTTTCCGCCTCGCTACTTTTTCCGGCTAACTTTAGAACTAGATAGTAAAGGGCTTCGGTATTAATCACGCGGCCGTATTTGTGTGGAAAAGCATCTTCCCAGTCCATGGTTGGTTGCTGGACTAAAAGCGAGTCTTCGTTGGGGTCTTGATATTCGAGCCAGGTGAGAGAGGCTTTTAAGTGCTTGGCGTGTTTTTTTAAAATTGATTTGTCTTTATATGTTCGCGAGTAAGCGTGGAGGCCGATAATCCACCAGAGCGTGGAATCGATGGAGTTGAAGGTGACGTCACTACGACGCTCGGCATTATAGCTTCCGACGGCGTTTGGAATTTGGCCATGCTTGGATTGGTTTTTAGCTAAAAGCTCGAGACTTTTTCTGAAAGTAGTTTTTAGTTCTTGGTTTGTGGGTTTTAGGGTGGCTACACCGAGGCCGGTGATCATACTGTCGCGAGCCCAAGTGGCTTCGTAACCGCCGGGAAGACCGGAGGCGTAAAAGCCGGTTTTTTTGGCGCAATGTTCTAAAACTGTGACTGCTCTTTTATACGCAGTTTCAGTTATGTTCGAGCTGTTCGACATGTTCGACTTGGTGGAATTGATGGGATAATTATATCACTGTTTTTAAAGTAAAACCGCCCTGACAATTGCCGGGGCGGTTGATGCTTTGTTTCACGAAATTGCCAGTGGAGAAAGGCTAACTAATTCCTCGGGTTTTTCCGGATCCTTAATTGGATCCAGGAATGGCCTGGAAAGCCTCGCCACTATAATTCGTGAGGTAGGATACTTGGAAAACTTCAGAGGGTGTTGAACCTGATCTCCCCAGAGCTCGTCGTGAGTGTTGAACCACATAAAGAAACTCTCGACAAATCCACGGGGTTCGTTCTGGGTGAGCAATGCGTGGCGTTCACCATTCACAAAAGGCAGGTGGTGACCATAGGCTGACCACACCGGAACCAAGATCCACCAAAGAGAGCAGATTTGGCAATAGGCTTCGAACTTTTGATCCTCAGACGGATTTTCAACCCTGAATCGGCACACCTGGTTGACGAGCAACTTCTTAAAGGCCGAGTCACAGTTTGGCGAAACTACGCTTTCGATCAGGTAGGTGGCCAGTTCCAAGGCTCCTTTATTCTGATCAGCCAGCTCTAGGGCCTCTCTAAGATTCCTTCTTTCTATTCTCACAAATCCTCCTTGTTATCGGTTCACTAGTTTTGTTTATAGCATACTTCTTTTACTTTGTCAATTTTGGTTTTTTAAAAATAAAAACCGGGTAGTAGAAGTTC
>JBBTYR010000007.1:0-4144 GCA_038078595.1 Patescibacteria group bacterium | reverse complement strand
GTAGTAAACGGAAAGGGCGTATTTAGTGTGGGGCAAGGATATTTTTTTGAAAGTTATCCTCAAGCTTTTCAGATCATCGATAGTTTTCTGAAGCGCCACTTTCACCCCCTCCTCCAGGCCATCGGCAAAATATTCATCTGGCACCCCAATCTTTAGGCTCCTCACTTCGTTGAGATTCAAGGACGTAAGTTCGTCTCCATAACCAAATCCGGCATTTGTTGAGTCCATCTGGTCGCCCCCGGCAATCGCCTTAAAAAGCACAGCCGCGTCTTCGACTGTTTTGGTGATCGGGCCAATTTGGTCCAAGGAAGAAGCCATGGCGATCAAGCCCGACCTCGAAACCGACCCGTAGGTTGTTTTTAAGCCAACCACCCCGCAAAATCCTGCTGGCTGTCGAATCGATCCCCCCGTGTCCGATCCCAAGGCCGCCACCGCCTGGTCGGAGGCTACAGCCGCTACCGACCCACCGGATGATCCTCCCGGCACTCGCTCCGGATCATGCGGGTTCCTGGTTAAATGGAAACCAGAATTCTCGGTGGATGATCCCATCGCAAATTCATCCAGGTTTGTCTTACCTAAAAATATCGCTCTCTCTTTCTTAAGTTTAGTAATTACCCCGGCATCATAACTGGCCAGGTATCCCTCGAGCGATCGTGATCCAGCTGTGGCAGGGAGATTTTTGATAAGTATATTGTCTTTAATCGCCATCGGGACTCCTGCTAAAGGCCCCAAGTCCTCGCCCTTCGCTAAAGCTAGGTCAACTTTTTCTGATTCTTTGATAGCATTTTCTTCGTTCAGGCTTAAGTATGCCCCTATGCTTTTGTCACTTTCCTTAATGTGTTCAAAAAAAGCTTGCGTAGCCTCCAATGCCGAAAACTTTTTAGCCACAAGCCCTTCGTGAAAACTTTTGATCGTTAAATTTTTAAGAGGGGACATCCTACTATTTTCTACTTTCTATTTTCTAGATTCTATTCAAATACTGGCGGTATCTCTAAAAAGCCGTTTTTCTCTTTTGGAAAAGCGTGAGCTCCCGCTCCAGGGTTCGTAGCCGCTCCTTTTTTGTCATCCCTAAATATGTTTTTAAGCGAAGTCCCGCCCGTCATGGGGCTCACGTTCTCCGTATCAAGCTCCTTAAGTTCCTCGAAATGGTCCAGTATCTTTTGGAGATCTTTAAAGATACGCTCCTCCTCCTTTCCTAGAAGTTCAACCCGAGCCAGTTCAGCTAAGTGTTTGAGAGTTTTTTTATTTATCGGTGAAGCCATCGTAAACTGATTGTAATCGCTAGTCGCCCTAAATGCAAAACGCGGCTAGTGTTACAATCTTATTTTTCTCACCAACTTTTTAAATTCCTCTCCTCGATGAGCGTAATTTCGGAACATATCGAAACTCGCGGCTCCTGGCGAAAAAACCACGCACACCTCTCCTCCCGCCATCTTTGCCTCCCCAAAAGCCATTCTTACTGCCGTTTTTAAATTTCCCGCTAACTTCACTTTGCTCAAGCCTCCTATCGCTCTCTGGAGCCTATGTTTATTTTCTCCAAAAAGAATTACTGCGTGAATCTCATGTTTTTTTAAAGCTCGGTGGATAGGGGAGTAGTCATCGACTTTGTCTCTTCCACCCGAGATCAAGATTTTTTTCACGCCGGGGAACGATCCAACCGCCGCCGCTGTTGTGTGGGGATTGGTTGAGGCCGAATCATTAAAGAAATTGAATCCTCCAATCTTTTTAACGAATTCAAGCCTGTGTTCCAATCCTTTAAATCTCGTAACCGCATTTTTAATGGTTCTGACAGCTATCCCCAAAGAAAAAGCCACATTTGCCGCCATCACCGCGTTTCTGAAGTTGTGCAGTCCTGGCATTTTTAATTCCCGAGGACTAAAAAGTTTAAACTTTTTATAGTTCACCCCCATTTTCCAAGCCGGACTTTTGGATGCGATTTTTTTAGAATTTTTATCATCCGAAAAAAAGAAAACTCGATCAGATTTTTTTTGATACTTCCCGATGTTCGCCTTAGCTTCGTAGTATTCTCTTAAATTTAAATGGGCGTCTTGGTGATCGGGAAAGACATCCAAAATTACCGCTAGATTAGGTGAGATATCTAAATCTTGAAGTTGGAAGCTAGAGAGCTCTAGGATAGCCCAATCGTATTTTTCCCCACTCTTTAAAAAATCAATCGCTGGCTTCCCGATGTTTCCAGCCAGTAAAACTTTTTTTCCAGCCGCGCGAAGGATTTTATAAAGTAAGGTGGAAGTGGTTCCTTTTCCTTTCGTCCCCGTTATCCCAACAATCTTGCCCCCGTACTCTTCAAAAAATATTTTCGTTCCACTTGAAAATTCAACCCCCCTCTTTCGCGCCGACTTTAGCTCGGGTAGGTTGTAGGGCACTCCGGGCGATCGAAAGACTAGATCGAAAGAAGATACTCGAGACAAATAACCTTTGTTGTTTTTCTTGTCCAGGATATCGATTTTTGACCCCTTAAATTTCGGTGATCTTCTAAGGAACTTGAGTAAAGATTTTCCCTCCTGCCCAAAGCCCAAGATTGCGAGTTTTTTCTTCATCTACATTTTTTCTAACACAAATTCTTATATAATTAAACCTCAAATTGACAAAAGAGAGAAAAAAATTTATCCTTCTTTACGGTTCTTATACAACTGGAAAGTTAAAAAGGAGGCCCGAGTGTGAGCGATATTATGAGTAGGTTTGTCGACTGGCTTTTTCCGAAAGCCAAGAAGAGCGAACCCCCCAGTAATCCGAAGATCGACAACGGTACCGATAGTAGTAATCTAGTTGCTATTCTGGTCGACTTCGACAATGTGGTTTTGTGCGCTAGCGAAGCCAGCTATAAAGTTTCCTTCACGAAACTAAGAGATTACTGCCGAACTTTCGGCGCAGTAGCGTTCGCCGAGGTTTTCCTATCCGCCCGGCTTTTCGACGAGGAAGCCCATCCTGAAGTCGAGGGAAGAGTTCGGTTGATAAACTCGCTCAACACCGCTGGTTTCAAAGTTGTGGTTTGCCCGAAAGGACTAAAGGATCGCGACCAGGTTGATTCCTACCTAAAGTCGTCTGGACTGTCTTTTGCTAGAAGTTCCCTGGCAAAAAAGATTATTGTGGTAAGTGACGACAGTGATTTTAAGGATCCTAACTTTATTCACCCCATCGAGGATATGGGCAAAGAAGTCATTATTCTTCGTCCTTCTGATCTGGGAGATAAAATCGGTGATAAGGACGGCGGAGGAGAAACCCTCTTGTTCGATTCCCGCAAACGAGAGTTTTCTAGGATTCTCGAACTAATCGCCAGGGGCGAGACAGATCTCCCCGAAGAAACCAAGCAGGCCGTTTCCTTCATCAAGGTGGTGGTTCGAAAAGTCTTTGAACTCACTACACCCGAAAGAAACCGATACCCCTTCCGCCATATTATCAACTTAGCCTGGAAAAGCATCTTCGATCAATGGGGAGAGATATACACCAAGGAGGATCTAGAAGCCGCCATGGGAGCTATTGGTGACAAGGGTTTGATTGAGAGAAAAGCCGTCGAAGTCAGTGGAGTCACCATATTTAAGTACTATCGCCCCAATCGAGCCCATCCCGCGGCCATAAATCTTCTGCCCGCAAAAAGAGTCGCTTCAGAAAGCTAAATCACCAAAAGCCCCCGACATTAGTCAGGGGCTTTTTTCTATTCAATCCCACATCCAATACTTTTTGAGTTTTCACTTACTAATTATTAATAGCGGAGGTTTTCGTTTTCTAAGGGGTTATCGGAGGCGCTACGGCTTGGTGTCCCGATAATAGGTCGGGATCGTAGCGGTGAGATACAGGCCGCACTTTCGCCGGAAAAGTGCGAGCCGTCCCTTAGAAAAAGAAAGCCGAAGCGTGTTGCGGGTGCCGGACTCGCACCGACTCCTGAAGCTTATGGGGCTCCCATGGTAACTCTTCCACCAACCCGCGTGCGAATTATAGTTTTTGGAGCCGTAATTGTCAAAAACGTCGTTTAATGATAAAAATTTATCTGACGGCTGGGTAGCTCATCCGCCAGCCGGCGGAGGTTAGAGCGTATTTCAAAACAATAATGGCTGGGTAGCTCAGTTGGTTAGAGCGTAGCACTCATAACGCTAAGGTCGTGGGTTCGATCCCCACCCCAGCCACA
>JBBTYR010000006.1:0-19988 GCA_038078595.1 Patescibacteria group bacterium | reverse complement strand
CAGCTTTGTAGAGAATTAGGTTCTCCGCCGAAGGCGGACCCGCCTCGGGCGGGGAATCCAAGTCCGGCAGCGCTGCCTGTAAATAAAAATACCTAACGGGGTAAAAATCCCTGCCTGACGGCAGGCAGGCAAGCTCGGCAGCATGAGTCAATTAGTATTGTGACAAACCACAGATCGCTGTTAGTTATTGAAAGTCATAGAACCTACAATGATTTCAAATTCCTCATCCAGGGGTTCGGAACCCATCTCAAACGAGCTAACCTCCATATGCAAATCGCCATCAGGAGAGTTGAAAAATACCTGACTAGTACCGAATAAACTTATAGCCTCTTGGCCAGCAATCAGGCGAGTTGTGTGCTTGTCCAGGGGATCCTCGTTGCCATAGCCAACCCAATCTTTATACCAATTTCTTGTTTTCACCCATTCAGCGGGCGTGAGATGCGGGTATTCGGTGTTTGAATAAACGATGATTCTTGGAAAGGATCTGCCTGAAAATAGTGTCGAAAAGGGAATAATGTCTATTGTTTTAGAGCTACTCGAGGTTTTGGAAATATAAAATCCTTTTGGGTATTCAAATGAAAATCCCAGCTCGGGATCGATGTAAGTGCCGCCTCGATTCATCTGGTAAGACAGAGTAGCTGACATTACGGTCAGCATAAAAATAGTCGCCGAGAACTGAGCTAGAAATAACCTGTTCGAGTTACTTTTCATGGGTTCTATTATACCGCCTTGCCCAACTTTAGCCCCAGGCCGAGACGGGCCAGCTCGTCTCTAGAATCGAGCCTAAATAACTCTTATACTGCTTGTGTAGCTATGGTTCTAGGCCGTAGTACACAGCCACCTTAAGATAGGTTCGGAGTGCGAGGACCGATTAATTTGCTTAACACAGATCAATAAAAATATGACTAAAGAAGAAAAATTTGTAGTTGATCCGCTGGAAAAATATTTTCTAGACACTAAACGTTCGGGTGCCAAGTGGATAAAAAAACATAGACCTCCTGGCAGATCTGCAACCGGATGGGATTTACAAGTTGAACGTAAAAATCAGGTTTTATTGATTGAGGCGAAATACATAAGAGGTCCATTTGCAGCTGCTCTTGCCGGACTGGTTATTGCTCCATTGACCAGTAAGCAAGAAAAAATGAAAAGTAAAAATAGAAAAAGTTGGTCAGCTGTCGTTTGTTGGGCAATTGGTTGCGGTTATCAAAAAGGTGAAAGGGCAAAAAAATATAAAATGAGCGGCATCTATCAAATTTTATTTGATTGTCTCACTAGAAATTTAAAATTTTGGGGATGTTATTCAAAACTTTTGAAAGTAAAATACATATTCTTTGTTGATAACAAAAAGGTGGGGAAAATTAGTTTCAATAGAATTATCGATCTCGCAGAAAAGTATAAACCCTCTATGAGTAAATCATTGCACGAAAGGAGATTGATGGCGGAAAAATTATTGAGAACTCTTGAATTCACATAAAAATGTTGCATTTGTGCCAAAATGACCCGCTCTAGGAACATCGTTTTGATAAAATCACAGAATCCTCCGGGAGCCTTGCGAAGTCTACGTTTTTAAAAATCCGAGCCCGAGGAGGCCAGCCACAAATGTATGACAATAGTATTAGGAATCCAAATATTCACTTCTTTAGTAGATGGGTTTATTCGTAGTAAATCACTTAAGACTTCTCTGGGTTATGCAATTTTATTTCGTTTTACCGAAACGTTAAAATCATCTATTGCTTTTTCATCTCCACTTAAACGGCAAAAAAACATAATACTTTCTTTTGTTCGAATGAGTCGCCTGGCTGACGATGCGTTGGAGGATAGTCTTGTGAGCAACGAAGAGCTTGCCAGTATGTTGCTGGGGAATTACCTGAACAAAAATCCCAATAAAACTAAAACTCTCATTTACGAATCAATAAGTAGTCTTAGAGAACAGGCCCTAAACAGTAGTTGTTATAATTCTTTTTCGGCTGATATCTCAAGGTCTTGGAAAACTAATGATTTGCGAATGGTTAACCCAGAAAATAGTAATATCTCTTACGATCAAGTGGTGCTGATCACCAGAGATAGTGGTGGGTTCTTTTTCACTGCCCTTACCCACTTACTTGCATCAGAAGAATTATCTGCTGATTTAAAGAAGGTAATATATTTATGCGGGGGATGGTTCCAGACGTTGGACGATTATAGAGATCGAAAAAAAGATACACACAGAGCGATAACAACTTTATTTACAATTAACCAGAATAAGTTGCCCATGCGGTTGTTAAATGAGCAATCAAAAATATACGGAAAAGAAATACAAAGCATACTAGACCCCCAGCATTCTTTAATTGTGTTTATGAAGAAATTAACCAGGCTAACCCGTCTATTAGATTTTACGAAAAATTTTCTTGACTGGTGAGTATTACATAATATATTAAATAGTACAGATAAAGACTGAGATGTTTTAAAAACAAAAACAGCCGTTCTCGGTCAGCGAGGTCGTCTACGACCATTTGTTTAGTCGTTGGGGCCAGCTGATTTGTTATAATTCAGCCATGGCTTTGATTAGGTGTTCAGAGTGCGGGAGGGAGGTTTCTGATAAAGCTCCTAGTTGTCCTAATTGCGGTAGTACAATTAATAGTTCAGTAGTCCAGGTTTCTAATTCGCCAGGTCAAACCCTCAAGATTGAACCAGAGCTAACAAGTAAAAAATGGAAGATAGTGAAGTTGGTTTCGTGGCTTGTCATAATTGTCGGACTTGTGAGTGCGGGGCCTCTTGGAGATTCTGTTCCCGATGGACAGTATATTGGATTTACTATAGCTATACTTGGCTCGGTCGTGTTAATTGTTGGAAAAGTTGGGGCTTGGTATTCCGATAAGAGAACCAGGTGACTTTATTTACCATATGACTGAAGCTCCAAACGGGTTTTATCGGGTGAGTATTAAGGGATTGATTCTCGATGAAACTGGTAAGAAATTTTTAGTGATTCGCGAAGATAACGGTTTGTGGGAGTTGCCAGGCGGGGGGTTGGATTGGGGTGAGTCGGTCGCGGCTTGTTTGAAGCGCGAGGTTCACGAAGAGATGGGAATCGAAGTGACCGAGGTTAGCCCCCTTCCTTCATATTTTTTAGTCGGCCAGAACATGAAAGGCCGGTGGACTTTGAATTTAATTTTTGAGACCAAGGTGAAAAACTTGGATTTTAAGCCGTCGGAAGAGTGCCAAGAAGTAAGATTTATAGCGCCGGAAGAGGTGAGTTCGATTAACGCTTTTAGAACGGTGAAGGAATTGGCGGAACAGTTTGGGAAATAAGGAATATGAAAGTTATATATAAAATTACATATCCCAATGGGAAAATTTATATTGGAAAAGATCTTACGGGAACCTTAACGTATTTTGGCAGTGTAAATAGTGATTTGGTTGCAAGGGATTTCACGGCGGAATCCCAAAGAGATTTTACCATTCGAAAGGAAATACTCATGGAGTCGAGTGATGAAAATGAGATAAATAAAGCTGAGTCAAAGTATATTATTGAATGCCAATCAAATAATCCTGCAATAGGATATAATCAGTGGCCAAAATTTGATGGTAGCCGAGAGCTTTCGTAGAGCTTGTATTTTTTCATGTACAACCTTTACATAATTTTGTGCGAAGATGGGAGTTTATACACCGGAATAAGCACAGATGTTCGGCGGAGGTTTGAAGAACACAAAAACGGCCAAGGTGGTCACTACACTCGAGCTCACAAAGTGAAGAAAGTCGTGTATACTGAGGGGCTTGGCACACGAAGCCAGGCTTTAAAGCGCGAGGCTGAAATTAAAAGTTGGTCCAAAGCAAAGAAACTAGAGTTAGTTCGAAAAAAATGAATGAAACTAGGGGCAAAACTGTAAACGTGATGCCGCAGGGGAACGTGATTATTCGCTTTAATAAGGTGACTTTTGAGTACGGCAAGAAGCCAATCTTGAACGAGGCCGATTTTTCGGTGCGGGAGGGTTCGAAGATTACACTTATGGGCCAGAACGGAGCGGGGAAGAGCACCATTTTTCAGTTGATTGTCGGTAACTTGAAGCCGGAGATGGGAGCGATTTCGGTGACCAAGGGGTTTACGATGGCCACCGCCCGGCAGGTGATCGGGCGAGACGAGGCGGAACTCACCGTGCGAGAATTTTTTGAAAAAGCGTTTGATCGAAAAATCTATGACATTGAACCGAGGGTTGATAAGGTTTTAGAGGTGGTGCATTTGAAAGTTTCCCAGGACAAGGTTTTAAACAAGCTTTCGGGTGGCCAGCAGGCGCGGGTGCTTTTAGCGCAGGCGCTCATTCAAAACTCGGACATCCTATTGCTCGATGAGCCGACGAATAATTTGGACAAACAGGGGATTCTACACCTCACTCAATTTCTCATCGATTACAAAAAAACTTGTATCGTGATTTCTCACGACGCCGACTTTTTGAATTCGTTTACGCATGGCGTTTTGTACTTAGATGTTTTTACGAAAAAAATTGAGCAGTACGCGGGGGACTACTTGGCGGTGGTCAGTGAGATAAAAGCTCGACTCGAACGGGAGCGGATGAAAAATGTTCGCCTCGAGAAGGATATTCAGCACCGGAAAGATCAGGCGGGATTTTTCGCCCAGAAGGGCG
This sequence comes from Patescibacteria group bacterium, assembly GCA_038078595.1. Taxonomy (GTDB): domain Bacteria; phylum Patescibacteriota; class Minisyncoccia; order UBA6257; family 2-01-FULL-56-20; genus VMFW01. The sequence goes on along the minus strand of JBBTYR010000006.1, from coordinate 15,369 downwards.
GGCACATGCGGGACGTGGCTAGGAAGATGAAGGAGAAGATTGAGGAGCTCGAAGAAGACATTGTGGAGGTGAGGCGGGAGGATAAGGCGATTCGGAATTTCGTGATCCCTTGCCAAGCAGAACTGGTTGGACAAATTTTGGAGTTGAAGTCCGTTTCGATTATGAACCTCGGGACTCACAAGCCCGTTACTAAAAAAGTGGATGTGGTCTTGAAGAGGAAGCAGCGGTTGCTCTTGGCGGGACCAAACGGGATTGGGAAGACGACGCTACTTGAAAAACTGGCGAGTGGGCATGCCAAGGGCGAGCACGTGGCTTCGGGTGTTCACATCGGTTATTACCGACAGGACTTTTCGACACTCGATTTTGAGGAGACCGTGTATCGGACACTCGCAAATGCTATGAAGGATGGCACCGAACAGGAACTGCGTTCTTGCGCCGCTGGTTTTCTTTTGGACTCGGAAATTTTGAAAAGCAAGATCGGGGCTCTTTCGGAGGGGCAGAAGGGTTTGGTGGCTTTCGCGAAACTTTCCCTCGAGCGGCCGGGGCTACTGATTCTTGACGAACCCACCAATCACATCAATTTTCGCCACATCCCCGTGATTGCTCACGCCTTAGACCGCTACGATGGGGCGATGATCCTCGTGAGCCACGTGCCGGAGTTTGTGAAGCAGATTAGAATTGATCAGGTTTTGGATTTGCAGGAGATTTAGTTTTCGTCGTGGGATTCGACGTGGGCGTCTTTGTCGATTGTTATGTAGGTTGAGGGAAGATCGGTCCAACAGCCGGTGTTGAAGTATTTGATGCCGTCAATGGCGAGCTTCATAGCTTTGTGAGTGTGGCCACAGAAAATGTAGTCGGCGTGGCTTTTTTTGCCGATTTTAACCCCGCCCAAAGCCACATCCTTTGAAACTCTTAGCCAGCCCTTGCTGGTTCTTTTCAGATAGCGACTGATGACGTGATTGGTCGTATCGAATTTCTGAATGAAGCGGTAAATTAGGGTGGCAACATTGCTCATGAAGCGGTTGTGGATCAGGAAATAATCAAACTGGTGGCCGTGGATGGCGAAGAATTTTTTACCCGCGATTTCCCAGGCATAGTGCTCTCTGACTTCAAGGCCAAGAAAAGCTTCCATGACTCGGACCAGGAGTTCGTCGTGATTGCCGAAGACCCAAACTACTTCCATGCCCCTTTCTTCTTTGGTGAGGTGGCGAATGTGGGAGACTAAATCCCAGTGATTGTGTTTGAGGCGGTGGAAGTTGAGGTCGTCGAAAATGTCGCCCAAAAGAACAAGGCGCTTGAATTTGGATTTTTTAAGGAGGGTGAGGAGGGCGGAGGCCCGGCTCACATCGGCGCCCAGGTGAACATCGGAGACAATAAGCGTGTCGACGGTTTTTGGGCGGGAGACTTTTAGCTTCATGCTCTAATTAAACCACGAGAAAACCGTAGGTCTTTGGGGAAAAGAATGGTAGCGTTTTTGGGCGCATACCTTGATTTTTGGGAGTTATGGGAGTAGGATAAAGATACTGTGAATCTATCTAATAAACACGTGGTTTCGCTTGTAGAGCTGAATAAAAAGCTAGATGTGGAAGCTAGGCGTTTAGTGAAGGGAAGAGAAGAGGGCGTTGTGAAATACGTGAGCAAAAAAGCGAACTTACTCGGAAATTCCATTATGGTTTTTAAAAATAAAACCGGAGCGGAGGTGACAATGGCTTTTCGGTTGAATAAAGACGGGGACATAAGATTCGCTTACGAAAACCAGTTAGTATAACCCCGTTCGCTAGGAACGGACTGTAACCGCTTGGACTTGTTTCGGCGGTTTTTTGTTGAAATGGTAGAATGGGTTTGTGATTTTAATATCTTTAAACACGTGGGGCGCGCGGGCTGGAAAAGAAAACCTGCTTAATTTTTTTAAAGATCACCATGAAACAGACGTTTTCTGCTTGCAGGAGATTTGGAATGGGGGAGAACATATGGAAGGAAAATTAGCCGGCGGAACGAAGCTCAAAAACATTACCTTCAAACTTTTTGAAGAAATTGGGAAAACTTTGACTGGGCACGTTGGATTTTTCCGGCCGCATTTTGGAGATCATTACGGGTTGGCTATTTTTGTAAAAAAGGATCTGAAAATTTTGGAAGAGGGAGAGATTTTTGTTTATCGGGAGCGGGGTTATTATTCAACGGATGAACTGGGAAATCACGCCCGGAACATTCAGTTTGTGACGCTTGATTTACCACAGGGGGTTCGAACGGTGGTTAATTTTCACGGTCTTTGGAATGGAGGAGGAAAGTTTGATAGCCCTGATCGGCTATTACAGTCTGATAATATTTTGGGGTTTTTGAGAAACCTAACTAACCCTTTCGTGCTTTGTGGGGATTTTAATTTGCTTCCGGAGACGGAGAGTTTGAAAAAACTGGAAGCTTTTGGCTTAAGGAATTTAATCAAGGAATACGGGATCAGTTCGACCAGGACAAAGTTTTATACTAAAGAGCATAGATTTGCTGATTATGCTTTAGCTGGTAAGGGAATTCTGGTGACGGATTTTAAGGTGTTGCCAGACGAGATTTCTGACCACTTACCGCTGTACTTGGATTTCAAATAGTATTGAATCGCCAAGTGATTCTAATCAGTTATACTTAAGGGATGGAAAGCCAAAACCACCAGAAGGATCCCCACCATCCTTCTGAAGCGAGCAGGCACATCGTTCGGAGTTTGAAGGCGAAGGCAGACGCGCGGCGAACCGGGTCTGAAAAATTTGCCGATTGGCTAACTAGCCGATTGGGGAGCGTTAGGTTTTTGTTGACGAATGCAACTTGTTTTGGGGTATGGATCGTGGTTAACACCGGACTTATCCCTGGCATTACTCCTTTCGACCCATATCCCTTTGGTTTTTTGACCATGATCGTGTCGCTTGAGGCGATAATGCTCGCAATTGTGGTGCTGGTTTCCCAAAATCGAGCTATGAAAATAGATGATCTGCGGGAGGAAATTGATCTTCAGGTGGATATAATTACCGAGCAGGAAATAACAAAACTGATGAGCCTTGTTCTCTTGCTTCTTCAGAAAAACGGTGTTGATATTTCAAAGGACGCGGATCTTCAGGGTATGCTTCAGCCGACAGACACTGGAAAAATCCAGAAGATTTTAGAGAAACAGGCTTTTTCCGAGCATTAGGATTGGCCTTAAACGTGGTATAATTAATCATAATTCGAACTTAAATTTATGGCATTTTTTGGGGGGAAAAATAGCGACAAAACTCATACCGACGAGAAGGAGAAGAAAGTGGAGCAGGGCGACAAGGTTGAAAAAATTGTTGAGGATAAGAAGTCGTTAGGGAATGTAGCTTCGCTCAAGCTTGAGATTGAAAAGCAGATTACGAAACCACTCGAGGAGGTTTCGATTGTTAATCTGGTTAACCTTTTCATCTATTACGCTTTTATTGCCCGAGCATCGGATGTTCACCTTGAACCGATGGCGGATAAGATTCGAGTGCGTTTCAGGATTGACGGTGTGCTTCATGATATTTTTGACAAGATTGCTATTACGAAGTCTTTGCACCGCGAGCTCATCAGCCGCATTAAGGTGATGTCGGGACTCCGGACCGACGAACATTTCACACCGCAGGACGGAAGGTTTAAGGTGGAGCCGGATCACGTGGGATCGATTGATGTGCGGGTTTCGATTATGCCGACCTACTACGGAGAAAATGCGGTTCTTCGACTGCTTGCCGAAACCCACACGTTTACCCTCGAAGACTTAGGGTTTTTGCCGGATGAGCTTAAAAAAGTGGAGAAGGCCATCCGGAAGCCTTACGGAATGATTTTAGCGAACGGCCCGACTGGTTCTGGCAAAAGCACCACGCTTTACACGATCCTGAAGAAACTGAATGTGCCTGGGATTTCAATTATTACCGTTGAAGATCCGATTGAGTATTCGCTTGAAGGAACCACTCAAATTCAGGTGGATACCCGGGTGGGTTTAACATTCGCTGGAGGGCTTCGGTCAATTCTGAGACAGGATCCGAACATTGTGATGGTGGGTGAAATTCGAGACCAGGAAACAGCCTCGATCGCGGTTAACGCCGCTTTAACCGGGCACTTGATGCTTTCGACGTTGCACACCAATGACTCCGCCACCACTTTCCCGAGGCTGATTGATATGGGGGTGCCGCCATTTTTGATTGCTTCAACTGTTAATATTGCCATGGGTCAGAGACTCATTAGGATGCTTTGCGAAAACTGCAAGAAAGAAAGACAACTTAGCGAAAGCGAAATTCAGAGCCTTAAGGAAATTATTCCAAGCTTTGATTTTTCGAAACATAAAAAGTTTTTCATGACTCAAGGATGCGCGAAGTGTGGTGGTAGTGGATATAAGGGTCGGACAGGTATTAGGGAGGTGCTTGAGGTTAACGATGAGATCAGGCAACTCATAATGAATCGGGCGAACTCTCAAGAGATTAAAAACGCGGCGGTTAAGAATGGAATGATGACGATGCTTGAAAACGGTATTCAAAAGGCGATTGCCGGGGTGACAAGCCTGGAGGAGGTTCTCCGAATCATCCACGAGTAGGCGACCTAGGATGTGATTTCGGGCACGTGTCGCGTAGCAGAAAGATAATTCTCTCCGGTTTTTAAAAATTTATGGCTGGCAAATTACGATTACATAAGTTTTCATTTTTTGAACATCTTTCGGTTCAGGAAAAAATAAATTTTGCGCGCCATCTTTCAATAGTAGTGAAAGCGGGTTTGCCGATTTATGAGGGACTCAAAGTTATTCGCAGGCAGATTACCAATAAGACCCTAATCGAAGTGGTAGACGGCTTAATTGTGGACTTAAATAAGGGCCAATCTTTGGCTGACAGCCTTGAATTTCACCGACACATTTTCGGAGATTTTTTTATCAACATCATAAGGGTGGGTGAGACGAGTGGAACTCTTTCGCAAAATCTTCTTTACCTGGCTGAAGAGCTAAAGAAATCGAAGGATTTGGCTGGAAAGATTAAATCCGCGATGATTTATCCGCTTGTGATACTCGTGGCGACGGTGGCTATCACCGGTTTTCTGACATTTTTCGTTTTCCCGAAGATCTTACCAGTTTTTTCAGGGTTGAACGTTGAATTACCGTTCACCACCCGCCTTTTGATCCAAGTGTTAGATTTTTCTAAAACGTATGGCCTTTTATTTCTCGTTGGAGCGGTAGTTTTTATCGTGGGTTTTCGCTTCGCGCTCAAGTTGCCAGTTTTTCGCTATCTTTTCCACCGATCACTTTTTTTCGTACCGGTTTTGTCGTCCCTGATTGTAGATATTAATATGGCTAATTTTACTAGAATTTTGGGATTGCTTCTAAAAAGCGGAGTGAGAATTGTTGAGGCCACGATGATTACGAGTTCAACTATAAGCAACATGGTTTACAGTCGCGCGCTTGCAAAGGCGAACGAGGAAGTTAAAAAAGGCGTTCCTTTCGCGCAATACTTATCGGAGAATAAGAAATTTTTTCCACCGCTTTTAACTGGGATGATCGAAATCGGCGAAAACACAGGAAACTTGGAGGAGAATTTATTTTATCTAGCCCAGTATTATACGGAAGAAATTGACACTAGGATTGCTAACCTGACGAACATGCTTGAGCCGATCCTTCTCCTTTTTATGGGCGTTTTTGTTGGTTTTGTAGCCCTTTCGATTATTACGCCGATGTATTCTATATCGCAGGGATTGTCGAAGTAGGTCGTGAATCAGGGATCTTGAAACGTAGACCATAAAACACGAAAAACAAAGGCGTTTATAATTATGAAGGATTTACTTTGATACATGTTATATGGTTTGGGTTACATGAGGCGGGGACTTACTTTTATAGACGTTATTATCAGCGTGGCGATTTTGTCCCTGCTTTTCGGGGGGATTTATCTAATCTACTTTTCGATTTTGGATGTGGTGACGGGATTGGACTTCAGGTCGGCGGCAACTTCAGCCTTAAATAGACAACTAGAGCTCATACGCAATTTACCGTATGACAAGGTGGGGATAGTCGGGGGCGTTCCTGCGGGAGTGATTCCATCCGAGCAGACGATTACGGTTGGGGATTTGGCTTTTACGATTAAGGCCTTGATTAGAAACATCGACGATCCTTTTGATGGGGTTTTAGGTGGAAGTCCAAATGATACGGCGCCAGCGGACTATAAGCTGGTTCAGCTGGAGGTTAGCTGTTCGGCTTGCGCTCGGTTTGTGCCCCTGATTCTTACTGGGACGGTGGCGCCAAAAGGCTTGGAGAGCGCTAGCAATAACGGATCGCTTTTTATAAATGCGATTGATGCTAACGGATTTGCGCTGGCGCAGGTGGACGTGAGAGTGGTTAATGCGAGCGTTACGCCCGCGATTGATTTAACTGACGCAACAAATTTGAGCGGGGTTTTGCAGCTGGTGGGCGTGCCAACGAGCACTCAAAATTATCAAATTACTGTTAGCAAGGCGGGCTATTCAAGCGAAAAAACCTATGCGGTTGGGGGTGCGGCGAATCCGAACCCAGTTAAACCGCACTCAACAGTAGCTCCACAGACCGTGACAAATATCACTTTTTCGATTGACCGTTTAAGTGACTTGAATGTAAGTACGCTTGATTTAATTTGCGCCCCCACCGGAAATAAAAACTTTTCTTTGAGTGGAGCTAAGCTTATTGGAGCAACCCCCGATGTCCTAAAGTTTTCGACTAGTTCTACGACAAACGCAAGCGGAGTTAAGGCATTTTCAAATATCGAGTGGGACACATACTCACTAGTTTTGAACGAGGTGAGTTTTGATCTTTTGGGGGCAATTCCGTTTACGCCTATTGCTGTAAATCCGAGTTCGACCACTGACTTTAGGTTTATTATAAAACCGGCTGAACCGCGCTCTCTATTGGTAACTATGAAAAATTCTTCAAATGGCCAACCGATTCCTGGGGCGGTTACTATGCTTACTAAATCTGGATTTTCAGAAACCCTGGTGGCGGGAAGGAACTATTTGAAGTTTACCGATTGGTCTAGTGGGGGATATAGTAGTCAAAGCGGCGGGATTGAGGCGGATAGCCCGATGGGGGTTTTAAAGCTAAAACTTAACGCTTTCGCAACCTATACGACCTCAACGGCGAGTTGGCTCGAGTCGAATACGATTGATTTCGGATCGGCATCTTCCAGCTTCTACTCCATCGCCTGGAACCCAGATTCGCAGTCGCCGCTTGCCGGGAGCGATAGTTTGAAATTTCAACTTGCGACTAATAATGACCAGTCAACTTGGAGCTACCTGGGGCCTGACGGCACGAGCGGGACCTATTACGTCCAAAGCAGTTCGACGATCCACTCTTCGCATAATTCGAAAAGATACATGCGCTATAAGGTTTTCATGAAAACAGACGACGAGAACACAACACCGGAACTTTACGATTTAAGGATTGATTTTAGCGGCACCTGTGTCCCCTCTAGTCAAACCCTTTTTAATAACCTAACTCTCGCAGACTATACACTCCAAGTTAGCGCGAGCGGATTTCAGACTGTAACTAGTTCAGTTTCGATAATCGGAAATTGGCAGCAGGTTGAGGTGGAGATGGCGCCATGATTGGGCACGCAGGAAACATGAAAAATCAAATATCAAACACTGAAGTTTTTAAAGGCATAATACTTAGGACTCAGGACCGAGGAGGGTTTTCGCTCATCGAGGTGGTAATTGTAGCGGCTTTGGCCGTAGGAGTGCTTTTCGTGATCGTTTCTCTTCGGGGAAACGTCGGGAATTTGGAAAATATTATTACGCAAAAATTGGAATCGCGACAAGACATTGAACAAGTTTTTCAGATTATGACTACCGAGATTAGGTCGGCTAGCCCGGCTTCAAACGGGGCGTATGCGATTGAGGCGGCGACAACTAGCTCTCTGATATTTTATAGTGATGTGGATGGTGACAAGATTTACGACAAGGTTAGATATTTCTTGGCAACGAGCACGGTAGTGACAAGCACTGTTTACAGGGGGGTAATTAAGCCGACTGGTAACCCGTTGCAGTATGCTACTTCGAGCGAGGTGATTTCGACAGCTGTTAAAAACTATGTTAAATCGACTAGCACTAGTCTTTTCGAGTATTACGATGCGAGTTACACCGGTTCCGAGCCAGCGATGAGTTCGACGACTGATGTTACTAAGATCAGGCTTATTAAAGTTTCGGTTTATGCGGATGTGACTCCCGGGAAGGCGCCGAAACCCGTTTTCTTTTCTAGCTTTGTTTCAATCAGAAATTTACGCTCTAACTAGTAACTCAAGAGATGACTTTTAATAAATCACACAAGTTCAAAAGAGATGGGCAGTTGTCGCTTGAGGTGATTTTCTTTGCGGCGGTGGTGCTTATCATTATGACAGGTTTTATTTTTTGGGCGCTTTCTTTTTTGAAGCTTTCGGTTCGGGTTTTTTATAAGACGATGGCCTTTTCGGTTTCGGAAGCCGGAATTGAATATTATCGATGGCACTTGGCTCACAATCCGACAGATTTTTGGGATGGGCAGGGATCAACCAGTACGGGTCCTTACACCCACGATTATTACGATAAAAATAGTCAGAAGATCGGGAGTTTTAGTTTGGAGATAACGCCGCCGCCGTCCGGATCAACAATTGTTACCGTGAGGAGCACTGGCAAGGTGGTGGCGGATAATTCGGTAGAGAAGATAATTGAGGTAAAGATGGGTGTTCCTTCTTTGGGTAAATACGCTATTTTAGCCAATGAGAGTATAAGGTTTGGAACAGGAACTTTCGTTTTCGGACCATTTCACGTCAACGACGGTATTCATTTTGATGGGATTGCTTACAATGTGGTTTATAGCGCTAAAACTGATTATGACGATCCGGATCACGGTGGGGGAAACGAGTTTGCGGCGCATACTCATATTAGCCCGACCGATCCTTTGCCACCGGCGGCGGTGCCCGTTAGGACAGATGTATTTACGGCGGGGAGGCAGTTTCCAGTGCCGGCAATCGACTTTAATAGTTTAACGGCGAGCTTGTCTCAAATTAAAGCATTGGCTCAAGCGAGCGGAACGTACGTGGGTTCCTCTACTACTGGTTTGGGTTATCACGTAGTTTTGAAAACTAACGATACTTTTGATTTGTATTTGGTCGATAAATTAGAGCCAAAACCACCGGGTTGCACGGACGTGCAAGGGCAGGATGGTTGGGGAACATGGACAATTAAGGATCAAACCCTTCTCCAGAACTACCCCCTGCCATTAAATGGGCTGGTTTTCATTGAGGATGATTTGTGGATTGACGGTCAGATCAATACAGCCAGAGTCACTTTTGCCGCGGGTCGGTTTCCAGAAAATTCCGCCACAGATAAAAGCGTCACTATAAATAGCGATTTACTTTATACGAATTATGACGGTAAGGATGTGTTGGGTGTTATCGCTCAGAAGAATCTTAACATTGGATTAATAAGTGAAGACGACTTGAGGATTGACGGGGCGTTGGTCGCAAAAAACGGCAGAATTGGCAGATATTATTATCGACCACCTACTTCCCAGGGGCAGGGAGGGCAAAATTGTCAGGCGTGGAATATCAGGCAACTAATTACTACCTATGGAATGCTGGCAACTAATAAGCGTTACGGTTTTGCCTATACAGATGGAACCGGCTATCAAATCAGAAACTTGAATTACGACGCTAATTTACTTTACGGTCCTCCACCTAGCTTTCCTTTGATTGGGGACAGCTATATTCAGATTTCGTGGGAAGAAATTAAGTGATTTAGTTTGTTGTTTATCGAAACCGCGGTTCATTTTTCTCCTGCGGAAAAATGCCCGCTGCCTCTCGGCACCAAAACCCTTCGCGAAACTCAGGGACCGAGCTTTTGGCGCCTCCGAGAGCTTTCGATAAACAACAAACTAAATTGGGGGAGTGGGGTGTGGTAAAATAAACTAGATGAGAAAGGGGATGACTTTGATGGAGATTATTATCGTGATCGCGCTTTTGGCGATTCTTTTGGCGGTGGCGATTGTGAGTTTGAATCCGGCTGGAGAGTTTGCAAGAGCTAGGAATTCTCAGAGGAGTTATCACGTAAACGCGATTGTCACGGCGGTGAGACAGAATATCGCGGATAGCACGCTCGGGACTTTTACTTGCGCGAGCGGGGAGGTTCCGACTTCGACTAAGCAAATGGCCGTGGGCTCGAGTACTTACTACAACATCGCGCCGTGTTTGGTATCGACCTATCTGAACAATTTACCGTTTGATCCATCGGCTGCGGGAGCGCACTGGACAAGCGCGAGCGACTACAACACTGGCTACAATATTTTGCGCAATGCCTCAACGGGCGAGATCACGGTCTCGGCGCCGTTTGCCGAGCTTGGTAAAACCGTTTCGGTTACGCAGTAATTTTCAGGTTTTCAATAATAGCTACCTCAAGGGGCACGATGGGAAAAGGCGAGTAGCGGATTTCGCCGTAAGCGGCAATTAAGGATTTTAGGAATTTAATTTGGCGATCAATGTCGGCGTGAGCGGCTAGTTTTTTTAAGACGCCAATTTCTTCATTCGTTAGTTCGGAGGAGAAGAAGGTTTCGAGCGCGGGATTGGTTTTGAGGCTTAAAATTTTTCGGAAATAGTGAATTAAGTCCTTCGTGAATTGAGTGAGGTTAACTCCCTCCTCGTTTATTTTTTGGATAAAGACTAGGGCTTCTTCAGCGTCTTTTTTGATAATAAGTTCAGCAAGCTGGCTGACTTTTTTTAAACCCACCCGTCCAGTGAGGACTTCGGCGAGTTCAAGATTGATTTTTTCAGTCGAAGCGCTTAGCTGATCGAGCAAGGATTCGGCGTCGCGGAAACTGCCTTCACCGCCAGCGGCGACGACTTCGAGCGCGTCGTCATCAATGTCGATTTTTTCAGCGGTGGCGATAGCCTTTAATTTTTCTAGAATTTTTATTTTGGAGGCTTTTTTAAAGACAAATCTTTGGGTTCGTGAGGTGATCGTGGCGGGAAGTTTTTCATATTCGGTGGTGGCGAGGACGAAGACTGCGTGAGCGGGGGGTTCCTCGAGGGTCTTTAGGAGGGCGTTAAAAGCTGGTCCGGTTAACATGTGGACTTCGTCGATGATGTAGACTTTGTAGTCACCCTTGGCGGGGGCAGTTACGATTGAGTCCTTAAGACTTCGAATTTCGTCGATACCACGATTCGAGGCGGCGTCGATTTCCACCACGTCAAAAGAGTTACCCGATTCGATTTCGAGACAGTGAACGCACTCGTTGCAAGGCTCCCCCTCTTCGGCGAATTTTTTATCGATTTTCCTTTTTGAGCAGTTGAGGAGTTTGGCGATGAGTCTGGCCGTTGAAGTCTTACCGGTACCGCGAGCGCCGTAGAAGAGATAGGCGTGGCCGATTTTGTGGCCCCTGGCGGCATTTTTTAAGATCTGAACGGTCGTTTCTTGACCCAGGAGGTCTCCTAGTTTTTTAGGGCGATATTTTCTATATAGTGCAAGAGCCATAATACATAAGTATCATGTATCATGTAACATGTATCAAGTGGTGGCACGCCTAGGTTTTTTCTTTTGATTACGGGGTTTTTTCGTGATAAGCTAACATTTGTTTAACAGGCACTTTTCATGAAATTTTGGGGGTTAATTATTCTAATCTTTGTTTTGGCTTTGGCCGGATTTTTTTTGTTTTCAAGACAATCTAAGGTGGTCAATATCTCAGCTGAAAGAAACGAATCGAGCACGGCCGGAGCGGTTTTAGCTAACGTTCCACTCGACACCCCCGTTACACCAGAAGCGGCCGAGGAGAAACCGGCCTTGCCACTGGCTGAGAAAAATAATTTTGGTGATCTGGGTTATCAAGCCCAACTTTCTAATCCGCCGGCGGTGGTTAAGGGTATATACGTGACGGGTTGGACAGCAGGATCGGAAAAAAGAATTAATGCTTTGATTGAGTTAATTGACAAGACGGAGGTGAACGCCATTATCATCGATATCAAAGACTACTCTGGCTTTATTTCATACGATATAAACGATCCTCAATTCGAATCGGCGGGGGCGCTTAAGGAGCTCCGGATTTTGAAGCCGAATCTGCTTATAAAAAAATTGCATGATCATGGTATCTATGCGATTGCGAGAATATCGGTTTTTCAAGACAGCATTTTAGCTAAGGCCCATCCAGAGTGGGCGCTTAAAAATAAAAACACCGGAGAGTTGTGGCGAGATCGAAAGAGCTTGGCTTGGATGGACCCGGCCTCGAAGGAAGTTTGGGACTATAACGCGGCTTTGGCCAAAGATGCGCTGGGGCGGGGTTTTGATGAGGTTAACTTTGACTACATTCGATTTCCATCGGACGGGAGCCTTCAGGAAATTCAATATCCTTACTGGGACGGTCTAAGAGAGAAGCATTTAACGATGAGGGATTTTTTTCAATACTTAAGAGAAAATCTAGGAGAAGCCAAAATCTCGGCGGATCTTTTTGGGTTGGTGACGGTTGCAATTGATGATTTAGGAATTGGGCAAAGACTTGAAGACGCATTACCTTACTTTGATTTTATAGCACCGATGGTTTACCCATCTCATTATGCGACCGGGGTTTTTGGGTTTGCCAGTCCAGCCACCCATCCTTATGAGATTGTTAACAATTCTATTCTGGGGGCAATGGTGAAGATTAAAAATTTTGAATTTGGAATTCCAGGTGAAAGTTCTTCCACGATTAATGGTTCCGGAACTTTGCCGGCAATAAAAATTAGACAGGCGCGAGCGAAACTCCGGCCGTGGCTTCAGGATTTTGATTTGGGGGCGGATTATGATGCAGAAAAAATTCGGGCTCAGATTCGGGGGAGTGATGAGGCGGGGGGGTCGGGATGGATGCTTTGGGACCCTAAGAATATTTACACCAGAGGGGCTTTGAATCATGAATCGCAATGAGTAACTACGAGCTTAAAACCGAGCAGTTTTCTGGCCCAATCGAAAAGCTACTCGAGTTAATTGAGAAGAAAAAATTAGAGATTACAGAGGTAAGCCTCTCGGCGGTTACCGAAGACTTCTTGAGCTACATGAGGAAGGTGGCTGATTCCGATTTAGCCCTAAAACCTTCGCCAATGGCGCTTAGGCTTTTGGCTGATTTCATAGCCGTGGCGAGCCGTTTAATATTTTTAAAGTCAAAGTCCCTTTTACCAGACGAGGAGATTAATGAAGATGAGGAGGGTGAGCTCAAGGACCTGGAATATCGCTTGCGGCTTTATTCAGAGCTAAAGCCAGCCATAAAGGCGCTGGCTTTGGCTTGGAGGAGTGTTAAGCCTCAATATAGTCGGCCCTATTTTATGACCCACCAGTTTTCTAGTCTAGAGGGGGCAGGGGAGGGGGCGGCTTTTTACCCCGGGGGAAACGTGAACTTGGAGAGTTTGGCCGAGGCCTTAAATAATTTAGTCGCTGCTTTCAAGGATGTCGAAGTTGATACTCAAACAATCAAGGAGAAGGTGGTTAGTTTGGAAGAAAAAATAAAAGAGATTATAGCTAGGTTAAGTGAAACGGCTAGTTCTAGCTTAAAAAGTTTATCAACCTCAAAAACCAGGTCAGAGATTATTGTTATTTTTCTAGCAATTCTACATTTGGCGCGAGAACAGCTTGTCCATCTGGAGCAGGAGGGCAATTTTTCTGATATAATGGTTAGGAAGAAATGAGAAAAGAATATCTTCGGAACACCGCCTCTATTTTTATGTTCCTAAGGATCCCACTGCCAACCCGAGCGTTCCGAGGATATTCTTTTCTCATTTATGGGGGCTAGGAGGGAGATAGATTTAGATTACAATGCAAGATCAAAGTAAAAAAATTGCGGAGCTTGAGGCATTGCTTTTTATTCACGGTGAGCCGATTGAGATTAATAAGATTGAAAAAATCTTGGGTTTGGTTTCGGGCGAGGGGGAACCGCTTGTGAACCAGTTTTCCGAAGAGTTAAGAGCGAGCGGACGAGGTTTAAGATTGGTTTTTGATGGCGAGAAGACGCAGATGGTAACCAAACCAGAATTCGCGAAGATTCTTGAGGATTTTGTTAAGGAAGAGTTAAGCGCAGACCTTACGCCGGCTGGACTAGAGGCGCTTTCAATAATAAGTTATCTCGGTCCAATTTCTAGGAGTCGATTGGAGTACCTCCGAGGGGTAAATTCCATGTTTACCTTGCGGAGTTTGATGCTTCGTGGGCTTATAGCGCGCGCACAGGATCCGAAGCGAGCCAACGCCTATTTATATAGAGCGAGTTTTGATTTATTTAAACACCTTGGGATCGGTGGGCCAAAGGAGCTACCAGGATATGAAAAGTTTAATTCATTGGTTAAAAAGTTTGAGGCTCCCCAAGAGCAGGAGGTGATGGTTTCGGGGCCACTTCCGACGGTTGTGACGGATGAAAAAAATGCGAGCTAATTTTGAAAAATTTTTATTTTTGGGGGTGATGGTGGTTTTGACGTTTTTCTTTAATCAGAAAACTTATGGAAACCTAGCTTCTATCGGGGAAGCGTTTACGGTTTCTGCTAAATCTGACCAAGCGGTTTTTTTGAGCCAGGATTTGGCGGAATCGGTCACTGTGGGAGTGGCGGATTCAAGTGGTCAAATGATTTTAAGTGAAACGAAGACAGACGCCCCAAAGGAAGAAGATGAAGTTATTAGTGAGATAAATGACATTATAACAACTCCGAAAGTTAATCGGGACGAGCCTCTGATAATAGAAAGGGGGACACCCGCGCCAAGTTTAGTTCCAAAAACCCAAACCGGATCATCGAGTGTGGGTTTTTTTTCAAGCGAAGCGGAGGTTGTGGGCTTAGTTACAACTAACCCTTTCCGAAAATACGGTGAAGAAAAACCCAATTTAGGTTTGGCAGAGGTGGTTTTGGTTTCTGATCTTTTGACCGGAGAGGTTTACTTGAGTTTGAATCCTGACAAACGTTGGCCGACAGCTTCGATTACAAAACTTATGACAGCCGCGGCTGTATTTCGGAAAAACAATTTGAACGCGCCAGTTGACGGTGGATTAACTCTTGCGGGGGAGAAGTATACCGCTTACGATTTGCTATATAAAATGCTGATTTCTTCGAGCAATGAAGCGGCCGAGGCGCTTGCCACTTTTTACGGATATAGCGATTTTATGGCTTCGATGAATAGTGAGGCTAAAAACTGGGGTTTAACGGAAACATTTTTCAAGGATCCAGTGGGAATATCCGTTTCTAATCAGTCGACGGCTTTTGACCTGCAGAGAATGATTAAACGAATTTATGATATCTACCCGGATATTTTTAAAATAACCAGAAGGAAGTCTGCGGACGTGACTGAAATTAATTCGGGACGAAAGCAGAGGGTTTTGAGTAATAACGAGTTTTCCGGACAGGTAGATTTTTTGGGAGGGAA
>JBBTYR010000005.1:11079-14800 GCA_038078595.1 Patescibacteria group bacterium | reverse complement strand
TTAATCCATCCGCCGCCGATCTGATTAGTCTATTTATGAGTGAATCCACTAGCGCCGACATAAGTCCGATCAAATCTTGAGCGTTTACGATTCGTTGAAGTGGCGCGTCGAGGGCCGTGTAGAGCGAATGCCCCACCACGCTTCCGGGGGTCGAGTCTTTCCACGCATTTCTTTGGCAGGTTTCGAAGTCGTGATCAGAAGCCGATGTAATGGTTCCTTCTATATAATCTACGCCTAGCGCATCAGCTTCATACCCAGCCATAGCTATGTATTCCTCTTTCGACAAGTTGGGGTTCAGAGACTGCCCGGCGGCATTGGCTAAATCCTCCAGGTTGTAGACCTTAGTCTGACTGCAGGTTTTCAGCGACTGGTCTGTATCCCTGGGAGCAAACCCCTGCGCCGCTACCGCCTTGTTTCTGGCCGCCGCCGCGGCTTTGCCAGATTCTCGTAGGGCCCTATCGCTAGTCTCAATAAGTGATCCAAATAAGTTCCCATAAGAATTCAAAGAAGCCGTGTAAGCAATCCATCCGCCATCTTCAAATCGATCATAAAGCCTCTCTACGTTAGCCGCCACTTTAGTTAGAGTACATCTACTCCCAACGCCGCCAACGCCACTTAGTCGCTGGCCAGGGATAAGAGCGATCCTAACTAGCGGCCCAAACGATCCGCAGAGTTGCGGCCACTCTTTTGCAATCACCGCCCCCGCCGCGCGATTTCCAGCGTCTTTCAGAGCCTCTTGCCAGTTGGTAACAAACTTCGGTTTCCCTCCGCCTTGAACCCAGGTCGTAGTTTGTCGCACCATCATTCCGATAAGTTTATCTTTCAGCTGTTCGGTTAAAATCTTTTTCCCCCACTCAAATATTTTTTGTAACAAGGTTAAGGAGGTATTGCCGGTCTCCAAGGCCTGAAAAGCTAAACAGCTTGGCCCCAAACAATCGATCGGCACAAAAAGCTGCGCCTCGGCGGTTTTAATCGAAACCAAGTCGTAAATTCGCGAGACAAAACTTTCTCCTTCAATCATCCCGGTCGCGTTTGTCGTCGGGAATTTAGTCTTGCTAAACTCGATCTGAAAACTTAAGAGATCCTGATCCAGCACTTTTTTGGCCACCTCAAAAACCACCATGGTCTTTAACGGATCTTCTTCGTACCCCGAGATCGATTCAAAAATCCTTCGGCGATTTGAAAAAACCGTCGCCACCTCTTGATGAAGCGATGAAAGCGAACTGGGGGCCGTCATTCCGTAAATTTTTGAAACCGTTTCTTCAAGCACCACCTGTGCCGCTACCGCCATCTCCGGCCCGGCTTCTTTCTCGACTAACCGAGAAAATCCCTGCCCCCCCACCGTTTTTTTCAAAATCGAGTTTAACTCATCAACGTAGCGGGAAATTGCCGCGTCGCTATTGTCGTTTGAGAATTTTAATTCTTCTTTTTTAACCTTATCAAATAAGTCTTGTCCGCCGACTCCAAGAAGCGCCGCCTTTTGGGTGGTGAGCTCGCTTATATTATTAATTGAAAACCCATCGCCGGAGTCAACTGGTCCCTCGGGGTTGGCTTTGAGCATCTCAAGAGCCAAACGTTCGGCCAAATTCTCGGTCAGATTCGAAGACGGCGTTAATTCTATAGACTCTTCTTCGTTTGTTCCGCTCGCGCCCATCCCCTCGCCCACCTTCTCTCTCGGAAGAGATTCCACAAAAGCATTTTTACTAATCTTGGATATATCTTTCTCTAGTGACTCTCCCGAAACGCCTGCGATGTCCAAACCCTCCTTTTCCCCGCCTCCAATCCTAGAAAAAGTAAAAGCGGCAAAACTCGCAAGAGCCGCCAAAACCAAAAAGCCAGACACGAGCTTCTTCAGATCTACCATTCTACTCTATTATAGCTCGCGGAGGTCCTAAAAATATCAAAAGATATCCACACCACCCACAAAAATTGCTAGTCAATAACTAAGCAAACATTCACTTGGTGATGTTTTTGAGCTTAACCACCAACCTAAAGACTCGTGCCGGCAATTATAACCACCCCTTGGGTCGCGTCAGCCGGAACGCAAACCGGGAAGGCCGGTTGTAGGCATGGTATCGGTGTCGCCGAGTAATCTCCCAAAATCCACGATCCTGGAGTGGGCTTGAAAAATGGGAAAATCCTCGAGCCGAAGCCCGAAATAAAAAATTTGCCCGGCACCGGCGGACCGACGGTGAGGCTCAAACCAAAATTGCAGAAACAAGGGATGGTGACGGAAATAAGCCCCCCAAAAGGCAAAGGGAGAAAGGCCTCCGCAATCTTTCTCAAACCCAAAACATCCGCTAGGGCTCCCCAAAAACCTTGATCTTTCTTTTGCGCTAAGCCGCTGTATTTTCCTTTAAATTGCTCAAGGTGGTAAAAAGCGGTGTTATTATATTTTTTGTAATAGCTATCAAAATCAGATCTGGTGATTTTGTTGTCCGCCAATTTTTCTGCCTCGCCGATAAGTTCGAGCTTAAGTTTTTCAAACGCAATCGCTTTTTGATTAATATCTATCGCGTCACTCGTCACTTTTACGCCTTTGAGCGCATTGATCTTATAATCTGAAAACTCCCTCATGATTGAAAAACTATTTTTGTACTTTGAAAAATTATTTTCCTTGAGCGCTTTGTCGACTAGGTCTTCGGCAAAAAGCATTGTCTCCCCCGCTTCCTTAGAAACGGAGTAAAACTTTTCGTGCGAGAAAGTAATATTTTGAGAAAGCAAAATTACCTGATCCATATAGGTCGAAAAATCTTTCGCGCCAGTTGTGTCCACCGTAAGCTCGCTCGGCGGCACCTGCGGCAACTCAAACCTTTCTTTTGGTGTTGGTAAAAAAACTGGGTTCGGGGTTGTAATGGGCGAGCTCTGACCGCCCACGTTAGTTGGAAGAGAGTTATTAATCGTTTCTGGAAAATTAGTTGCGGAAAAATCTGGAAATTGCGGCGAAAAATTTTGGGAGATGTTTTTGTCCGGATTTATTTTAGAAGGAACGGGCTGGTTGAGAAAAGTCGACTCCGGAAAAACATTTCCTTTTTTTCCCGCCGGAAGAGAAAAATTAGTTTTGTCGGGGGACGGCAACCCGCCACTTGTCGCCTGATCTGGCGGAGTGGTTTTTTTAAAAAAAGTTGGGCCGACAAAAATCGCTCCGATTAAAAAAACCGCCAAGACTCCTCCCATCACAATAATTTTCGCTACCATCGTTTCTTAGATTATAAGCTGGAATCCTCAAATTTTCGAGCAATTTCAAGGATTTCCTGAACCCCCAGGTCTTGCGGTCGGTTTTTGCCATCTATCCCCAAACCCGTAAGCATAAGGGTGATTCTCTCTTTATCAGGCAGGATTTCCGCTAAATTATTCAAGACAGTTTTCCTCGGTTGTTGGAACAAAACCCTAACCATCCTGTAGTATTTTTGAGCAACTAATTTTTCTCCTGATCCATGATCCACGATTCGTGATACAAGTTTAACGATCGCCGAATCCACATCGGGCTTTGGAGAGAAGTCGTCTCGCGAAAGCCACGATACGATCGACGGTTCGGCCCACCACTGTATTATCGCGGAGAGTCGGTTCATCTTCGGTGGCGAGGCCGTAATTCTTTCCGCCACCTCTCGTTGAATTGTGAAAACCGAGATCGACGGCTTGTTTTCTGCGTCACTCAAAATTCTGAAAAGCTTTCCGGTGATGTAGTAGGGGATGTTTCCAACCAGTTTGTAGTTTATAG
>JBBTYR010000005.1:0-10979 GCA_038078595.1 Patescibacteria group bacterium | reverse complement strand
TCATCTCTCTCAATCGCTATCACTCGACACCCGAATGTCTCGCACCTCCCTGCAAGTGGTTTCGTCAATTCTCCACGTCCGGGCCCAATCTCGATTACAGTGTCTCCAGTTTTCAAGTTCAGCGCCTCGACAATTTTCCCGATCGCCGATTTGTTTTTTAAAAAGTGTTGTCCCAATTTTTGCCGCATAACTTTCTTTCTTGTATTCGTAACCAATTTGTATTCTTCGGCAACTACAACCTAAAACCTTTCACCTATAACCTAGTCGAGCGTGATATACCGCTCCTCGTCATCGAAACTTCTCCCGCCGTTAAATTCTACGACATCGTTTGGAATTTCCGAAAGAAATCGCGAAGGCAAATCATAAAACGAAAGGCACAAATCTTTTTTGGCCCGCGTCATCGCCACGTACATGAGTCTTCTTTCTTCCTCAAGTTGTTCCGTGTTGTCCACGGATCGGTGATGAGGTAAAACCCCCTCGTTCACGCCAGCGATAAAAACCCGATCAAACTCGAGCCCCTTGGCTAAATGAATTGTCATCAAGTTTACTAACGCCCTCTCGCGATTCGTAATCGGATCAGTTGTCTGGAGCAGACTGACTTTTTCTAAGAAATCCTCGAGCGTCTCAAACCCCTGGGCAAAGGATAAAAGTTCGGCGATGTTTTCCCTCCTATCCCCCGGGTTGGTTAGGTTCCTATCTATATAGTCAAAATAGGCCGCTGCTTCGATAAAGGCAGTGATAAGGGGCGCTGGCGAAGCAACCCCGAGCCTGTTTAAAGCCCCTTTTAGCTCGGCAAACCGGGTTTTTCGAAAGGCCTTCAGAAGCCTTTCTTCCGCTAGCTCGTCCTCTGGGTTTGAGATAAGCCTCAAGGCGGCGAGAATATCCTTAATCTCCCTTCGTTCATAGAACCTTACCCCCCCGAATATTTGATAGGGAACCCCATTTTCTATTAGCGCTTGCTCAAGCGCTCTCGATTGGGCGTTTGTTCTGTAGAGGACAGCCACCTCCGACCCTTTCTGGCCGAGACCCTTAAGTCCCGAGCTAACTTCTCCCGCAATCCAGTTCGCCTCGGCAAACTCATGAGGAAATTCAGCAATTTTAACTCGTCTCCCGGCCGCGTTCTTAGTCCAGAGCCGATCCGATTCAACTCCAGCGGGTTTTCGGGTGTTTTCGATTATGGCCGATGCGGCCGTGAGTATATTGGAAGTCGATCGGTAGTTCTCCCCGAGAAAACACGCCTCTGCTCCGGGCCAGTCTCGATTAAAATTTAAAAAAACCCCCAAATTTGACCCACGCCACGTGTAAATCGTTTGATTGTGATCTCCCACCACACTTAGATTCAGCCCCTTCCCAGCCAAAAGTCGCACCAATTCGTACTGGACGTTATTAATGTCCTGATATTCATCAACTAGGAAATGAGAGTAACGCGCGTGATAACGCTCAAGCGCCTTGGGGTTATCTCTCAAGATCTCGACCGTCTTTAAGATCAAGTCATCAAAATCGAAGGCGTTATTTTGCAGAAGCCTGTCCTCGTAATGTCGATAAATCTCGGAGAAGATCTTATCGTCACCCCCGGGCATCGCAAACAATTCATTCTTGTCCGCCATGCCATTTTTTATACCTGAAATTTTTCCATAAACATCTGCCGGCTTGAGATCTTTGCGATCCCCCAAGAGGCTCTTCATCACTTTTTTAAGCAATCTAAAAGAGTCATCGGCGTCAAAAATCACAAAATTAGGTTTCCGGCCGATTAGGTGGGCATTTTCCCGAAGAATCTTTACCCCTAACGAATGGAAAGTCCCGATAAACGATTGTTTAATCGTAACCGATGACTTATAACTAGCATTTTTGTTATTAGTTGTTGGTTCTAAGTTGTTGGCCACTCTCTCCGCCATCTCTCTCGCTGCTTTGTTGGTGAAGGTGAGCGCGCAAATTCTCCCGGGCGAGACCCCGCGCTCTATCAACCAGATCAATCGGCTGGTCAGAGTTCTCGTTTTGCCCGTTCCCGCTCCGGCCACGATGAGGATTGGCTTATCAGGCGCCTTTACCGCCCTCTCTTGATCCGGGTTTAGCTTGGGGATACCCGACTTGTGAATTTCCATAGTTTTGCTACGATTGAACGTATTCGTACCATTCTAGCTCAAGTAAATAAAGACAAAAAGTCACCTGGGGTGGCTGTTTTTTTGCTGATCCTGGGTCTCTTGGTGTTAAGCGGCCTCCGCGCTCTTAAAACCAATGGCCAGGAGGGTGTTTTGGGCGGTCCTGTCTCAGATGATCTTGGCGCAAAAAACCCCAACCTCTCTCTTTCTCTTGCCCTCCTTGCCGGAGAGGCCACGGTTGCCTCCGGTAAGTCAGATCCGATTGACCAACCAGATTATTTTACCGACCGAGGCATCCTGTCCGCCATCACCCCGGGTGGAGAAGAATCAGGAAATATCATAAGCCCAATCGACCCCGACCTAATCCGATCGAAAGATTACTTTACCAAGCCCGCCCAAGGTTACAATTTTGGTAAAGTTCACAGTAATAACGCCGTTGATATTGCCAACTCCTGTGGCACCGTCGTTTTTGCCTCCGCCGAAGGTTTAGTTGTGCTGGACAAAAACTATCCCGACGGTGAAGCCGGTTGGAACGGGGGCTATGGCAGTTTCGTCTTAATCGAGCATCCAAGCGGCGCGAAAACTCGCTACGCCCACCTCGAAAAGGCTTCAGTCGAGGTCGGAGATTTTGTAAAACAAGGACAAAAAATTGGTCTGATGGGATCAACCGGCAACATTCACAGCATTACTGGTTGCCATCTCCACTTTGAAGTCCTTGGCGCGGCTAACCCTTTTGTAAAATAGCCGCGACGCCGCAAAGGTGAGCGCTCGCGAGTTCGTTCTAAGTTTTATCGATGTCATTAAACTTCTTCTCGAAGGCGATAGCTAAAAGCTTCAGCTAAATTTTCTAGCGAAACTGTTTCTGTTTTTTCTAAATCAGCAATTGTCCTTGAGGTTTTGAGCAAGCGGTAATAGCCGCGAGGCGACAGGCGAGTTTTGTCTAAAGTCTTTAAAAAATTTTCTGCCGCTGGCTCGAGCTTAACCATCTCTTCGGTTTGCTTAGCGCTCATCTCGGAGTTTGTTCTTATTTTCATCCCCTCGAATCTTTTTGCTTGAATTTTTCTCGCCATCTCAACCGAAGCCTTTACGCCTTCGCTTTCTCCCCCTCCAATCCGGTTTTTCCGAAGCTCTGATATTTTTACCTTCGGCACTCTGATTTGCAGATCAATCCGATCTAAAAGCGGCCCGGAAATCTTTTTTTGATATCTAATCACCTCGTAAGCCGAACAGCGGCATTCTTTTTCGTCATCCCCATAAAACCCACAAGGACACGGATTCATCGCGGCCACGAGCGAAAATTTGGCCGGGAATTGGAGCGTTCCCCTAATCCTCGCGACGTTAACTGACCCCGACTCTAACGGCTGCCTTAACGACTCTAAAACATTTTTCTGGAACTCGGGCACTTCGTCCAGAAACAAAACTCCCCGGTGAGCCAAACTAATTTCTCCTGGACGGGGATTGGTTCCTCCGCCAACCACCGCTACCAAGGAAGCCGTCTGATGAGGGGACCGAAACGGACGCGTGTGAACCAATCCTCCGTGGCTCAAGCCCGTTGCGCTATATATCTTAGTGACCTCAATCGCCTCTTCGAGCGTTAAGTCTGGCAGGATTCCAACCAGCGCTTGAGCCAACAAACTCTTCCCAACCCCCGGAGGACCGATCATGAATAAATTGTGGGCTCCAGCTGCGGCGATTGTCATCGCCCTCTTTGCGTTCTCCTGGCCCTTAATTTCAGAAAAGTCCGGCACATCCGCATCTAACTTCCTGATGGCGCTGAATATTGTAGGCGAAATACTCCTCCTCCCCTCCAGGAACTCAATTACTTGCCCCAAGCTTTCAACCGGGATCACCTTTATGTTTTTGATAACCGCCGCCTCATTGGCATTCTCGGCCGGAAGGATCAAATACTCGAACCCTGCCTCGCCAGCCATCTCTGCGGCATTCAAAGCTCCGCTTACCGATCGGAGTTTTCCATCGAGTGCCAATTCTCCCATAAAAATTTTATTTCCCGATTCAAAGCTTTTAATCTGTCCGGTAGCCAGAAGATACCCCACCGCTATGGCG
Organism: Patescibacteria group bacterium; assembly: GCA_038078595.1. Lineage (GTDB taxonomy): Bacteria > Patescibacteriota > Minisyncoccia > UBA6257 > 2-01-FULL-56-20 > VMFW01. Next base: position 6,816 of record JBBTYR010000005.1, on the reverse strand, counting down.
AGATCATACTGCGAGCCGGTTTTTTTGACATCGGCCGGGGCCAGGTTGATCGTGATCTTCCTGTTTTCTCGGTTTGGCGGTTTTACGCCCGAATTCTTAAGCGCCGAGTTTACTCTTTCCCTGGCCTCGTTTAGCGCCTTGTCTGCTAGGCCCACAATGTTAAAAGCATGAAGGCCGACATTTAGGTCGACTTCCACTTCAATTAGTCTGGATTTGACCCCCTCCAATTCGGCCGAATAAACCTTAGCCAAATTCTTAAGCATGAAATATGAGGTAGTTTTTTCGCTTCAACCCATTTTCGATCTCGGCTCACAACCCTTTTTGTTTGCAAGCCTTGCAAAGTCGTGACTCTGGCACGACATTCAGCACTTCCTTAGAAATATCTTTCCCGCAATTTTTACAAAGGCCATACCGGCCGTCCCGAGCGCTCTCTAAGGCCTCATCGATTTCGTTTAATCGATCCCTTAGTGCCCGACTGATAGCCAGCTGGTTTCCGGTTTCTTCGGCCTCGTCCGCCTCTTCCTCTTCACTATCAATATCGTTGCCCAGGTCCACCGCCTTCTCATGGTCCTGAATTTCTCTCAGCAGTTTTTCTCTCTCCTGCTCAAGCCTCTGTTCGTATTTTTTTGTTTCCTCTTTGGTGAGCGACATTAAATTATAGGAGTATTGTATGATTTACCCCAAACCTTTGTCAAAACTTTTTTTACCTGGCCGTCATTTTAACACCCTGGCTGTTTTTAGATGCCACTTACTCACGTTCTTTAGCCGGTCGGCCGGGTCAGCGATAAAACTTGTTTCGGCTCCCTTTAAATTTCGATTTGATACGTAAAGGTAGTCCGGGGAGTAGAGAAACACCGCCGGATACTCAGTCGAAATTATCTCCTGGAGTTTCTGGAAATTTTCCTCTTGTTCCCCCTTTCCAGCTCTTATCGCCTCCATCAGTCCGTCTGCCTTCTTGTTGTTATAGAGCGTCAGATTCAAGCCCGGTGAAAATCTTTGCGAGGAGTGCCAAAACGGGAAAAGATCGGAGTTAGAATTCAAAACATTTCCGAACACAATCATCTCGTAATCTCGGTTTTTAATCACGTTCCTCACTACTTCCTCCGGCGAAACAACAATCGGGCTTATTTTCACGCCCACCCTTCCCCAGCCCTCCTGAATAATCTGGGCGGTTTGCGTCAAAAAGGGAATTTGCGGGACAATCATGTTCACTTCAAGCTTAACCCGCGTCTTGTTAATAATCTTCTCTCTAACTTGAATGCCCGACACAGCGGCCTCATTCAAGTTGATTTTCCAGCCCGCCTCCTCAAGAATCTTTATAGCTAAATCCGGGTTTTCTTCCCCCTGAACCACCGAACTATAAAACTTTATTCCTGGTGGAATTGGGCCGCCCTCTATTTTGGCGCGATCCCCGAAAATCTCGCTCACCATTCTTTGTTTTGGAGTGGCTAAGTCGAGCGCCCTCCTAACATCCTCCTCGCGCAAAGCTAAATTTCGAGTCTGGTTGATGAAAACCGCGTAGTAGCTAGCCAAGCGATAGTTCACAAGTTCGTGGCTTCTTTTTATTTGTTGAAGCATCCCAAAAGGCAAGCTGGCCACCCCGTCGATTTGGCCCTTATTAAATTCACCGACCATTTCCTCTGGGTCGGTAAAGAACCTAATAAAGAAATCCTGAATCAAGGCCTTCTCGGCCACGTATTTTTCGTTGACGGTAAGGTGGTAGTTTTGAATAAAGCCATCCTCTCTTTTATTAAACTCGACAAACCTGAAAGGGCCGCTCCCGATTGGCTTCAGGTTGTAGTCGGAAATCTTCCAGTTCGGCGAGGGCACATCTTTAAAGATGTGCCTCGGCAAGACGTAAAGATTCTCGAGGTTCGTCTTGAAAAACGCGTACGGTTCTGTCGTGAAAACCTGAAACTCTAATTCGCTCAAACGCTCAACCCTGACGCCTCTCCACCCCGAAGCGATGGGAGAGCTGGTTTCTGGGTCTTGTATCTTCTCTATGGTAAAAATAACGTCGTCACTTGTAATTTTTTCTCCGTCTGACCAAAGCATGTCTTCTTTCAGGCGAACCCTCCAGGCCTTTCCGTCTTCGACATCCTCTATTTTTGTGGTCATCACCTCGAGGTTGCTAAACAAAAGGCGAACCAAGCTCTTGTCCACCTCGCTCGTTGCGATTACGGGATTAATGAAAACCGGTTGTCCCAAGATTCCTTCGGTATACTCTCCGCCGCTTGCCGGCACCGGTTTTGTCGATGCCCTAAAAACCGTTACACCAAAAATGATTGAACTTATAGAAAAAATAAAAAAAGCGACCAGAAAAGTCGTTTTTTCTTTTCGCGTGAAAGCAAAAAATATTTTTCTTAATCTATTCACTGACTGGAAATCGCTAATAAACGAGTTGGAAAATCGTCAAGCCCACAAAGACAACCACGAGAACCACCGTTCCCCGAAAAATCATTTTCTCCCAGCCCCTCCGGGTCTGATAAAGACCTCCACCGTCACCACCAAAAATACCCGACAAACCAGCCGATCTTTCCTGTAGCAGGATGAGCGTTATGACCGCCGCCGATATGACTATCTGAAAAAAAGTAATCATTTTTTTCTAAAAACCAAATGGAGTAAAAAGTTGAGAAAACCGATGAGAACCGAGGAATAAACTAAGGCCAAAGCATTCTCTATAGTAAGGTTATTTGAAAGCTTGTCAAGAATAAAAAGAACTACCATGTTGACCAAAATTAGTCCCAAACCAAGAGTGAGGACAATGATTGGCCCGAGCAGGAGTTTGAGTACTGGTTTTAAAATATAGTTTAGGCCCGTGAATATAAGCGCGATCACGAGCATCTCCCCAAAACCTGCCGCCATCATAAAACCAGGCACCACCCTGGTCGAGAGCATAAAGATCAAGATGTTTGCTAAAACCACAGCCGCTGTCTTTAAAATCCACCCCATCCTATTATTCTACAACAATTGCTTAAGCAAACTTGTCCCCGTCATGTCTTCTGGTTGGGAGATCCCCATAAGCTCAAGCACCGTTGGAGCCACGTCCGCCAAAGACCCCACCGACTCACCCTCCAGATTTTGCCAATTTTGGAACTTTCTTTTTGCGAATTTTGGACCAATTAGATAAAAAGGCACGGGACTTGCATCGTGTTGGCTCTCCGGAATCCCAGTAATCGGGTTCGTGAGTTCCTCAATATTTCCATGGTCAGAGGTAATGATGATTGTTGTTTGATTGTTAAGTCCCATTTTAAGAATTCGCCCGATCTCTACATCAATCACCTTTACGGCTTCAACCGCTGCCTGGTAGTTGCCAGTGTGAGCAATGGTATCGGGGTTAGCGTAGTTTGCCAAAATAAAATCAAACGCCTGATTCTCAATCGCCTGAATGATTCTGTCCGTTATCGCCCTCGCCATCATCTCGGGGAACTCATCCGCCTTCGGCGCCTTGATTGAAGGGATAAAAACCCGGTACTCCTCCGCAAAAGGCTCCTCAACGTAGCCATTAAAAAAATAGGTGACGTGAGCGTATTTATAACTCTCGGCTAGTCGCAGCTGGTTTTTGCCAGCAGCGCTTAAAACTTTTCCAAGCGGCCAGCTAATATTTATAGGTGGGAAAGCAACCGGCGCTCCGAAGCGATCTTCATATTTGGTCATTGTCGCCACGTATACATTCTTAAAATTTTTTGTCGGAAAGCCTTTGAAATCTTTAATAATGAACGATTCGGCAATCTGGCGAATACTATCTTCTCTAAAGTTAAAAAATATTATCGAGTCGTTTTCTTTAATTCCGCTGTCATCCCTTAATCGAAGCGGCGGCAGAAATTCTTCATTATAGCCGCCATCGTAAGTGGCTTTTATTGTTGGTATCGGGTCATCTATTCTTTCTCCCCCTTCTCCAACGAGAGCCGCATAGGCTTTTTCGGTCAGCTGCCAGTTCTTTTCCCTATCCATTCCATAGTATCGGCCCATCAAAGTCGCGAGTTTATCTTTAGGAACCTTCTCTAAGATTTTCTCGAGCCGAAGTGGCGTACCGTCTTTGCCGTCTCCGAATAAATGCAACTTCACATCTCCGACGCCTTCCAGCGCTCCCATCTCCAGAAGCGCGAGCAGGTGGTCAAGCGAAGCGTGAACGGTTCCTTCGGTTAGGAGGCCGACTAAATTAACTGAAGAGTTATTCTCTTTGGCATGAAGAAAAGCTTTTTTAAGCGCCTGATTCTCAAAAAAAGATCCATCCTTGATAGAGAGGGTAATTCTAGGAAAGTACTGATAAACAACCTTGCCGGCGCCGATTGTTAGGTGGCCAACCTCGCTATTTCCCACTTCTCCCCAAGGGAGCCCCACCCCGATTCCAGAAGCCTGCAGGCTCGTCACCGGAAAATTCTCTTCGAGCCAGCGAAAACTCTGCGGATTGACCACGTGAACCGGGTTTGATTCATTTTTTTGGCCCAGACCCCAACCATCGAGAATAATAAGTAGAAGAGTTTGACGCATTCTAAGTTCTAGTTAAATTGAAACGGTGTCGCTTCGATTTTTGCCACAGAGCCGCCGCCTTTTTTTGATCTTAGCGAAAACAACTCCGAGGGAGACACCCCTCCCCCTCTCGCACCCGTCCATTTTAAAGGATTTTTTCAATCTTGACTAACCCTGGCCGTATGTCTTAGAATTAAGGTCTATAAACATCGTACTAAGCGATTTTAAGTTAGGCTTGCGGAGCCGCATTTTCACCATTCTGACAACCACCAAAAATTCTCTTAAGCTAGGAATTTTTTCGAATTAAACTCTCTCTCTCGAAACTGCTCCGTCCCAACTTAGAATGGCCAAACAAAAAGTCAATAATTTTTGAACCTAAAGGATTCAAAATTTCATGAAGAATTTAGGAAAAAATAAATATGGAAATATCAACAACCTCAATCGTTGCGGTGGTCTTAGGTTTGGTGGGTGGCTATCTCGTTCGACACTTCTGGGCCTCTCGTCAATCGAACTCAATTGAGCAGAAGATAAAAGATAAGCTCGAAACTGCCGAGGAAAAGTCAAAAAAGTTGGTCCTTGAAGCGGAGAATAAAGCCGCCGACCTTTTAGTCGAAATCAGAAAAGAAGAGCGAGATCAAAAAGCTCAACTCGGCAGTCTCGAGAACCGTCTTCTAAGACGCGAGGAAATTCTAGACAAAAAATTGCTTTCCATGGGAAGCGAGGAAGGCGCCTTGAAAGCTAAGAGCGAAGAGTTAAAAAACAAGGAAGAGGAAATTCAAAAAATCAAAGAACAAACTAAGGGTCAGCTTGAGAAATTAAGTGGTTTGTCCCGGGAACAAGCTTGCGAGGAATTACTCCGAGAGGTTAAGGAATCCAGCAGCCAGGATCTGGCGGCTACTCTCCAAAAAATCGACAAAGAAAGGCACGAACAAATTGAAAAGAAAGCCAGCGAAGTTATTACCATCGCCCTCCAGAGGTTCGCGCGGTCTCAAGTGGCTGAGCTTACCACCACCATCTTTCACTTAAACGACGAAGAAATTAAAGGCAAGATTATTGGGCGAGAGGGGAGAAATATTAGAGCCCTCGAGCGAGCCACCGGAGTCGAGTTTGTAATCGACGAAACCCCCGACAGCGTAGTCATTTCTTCATTTGACCCATTTCGACGAGAGGTAGCCCGTCTGGCTCTCGAAAAACTCATCAAGGATGGAAGGATTCAACCGGCCAAAATTGAAGAGAAAGTCGAAGAAGCCAAACAGGAACTCAACAAGCGTATCGTGGAAATCGGCGAAGCCGCCTCAATGGAAGTTGGCGTCTACGATCTTCCGAAAGAGATCATCCAGCTTCTTGGAAGGCTACACTTCCGAACTAGTTACGGCCAAAATGTTTTAATGCACTCAATCGAAATGGCCCACATTGCCTCCATGATAGCCGCTGAACTTGGTTTGAACACCGAAGTGGCCAAGAAGGGGGCCCTGCTTCACGACATCGGCAAAGCTATCGATCACGAGGTTGAAGGAACTCACGTGGAGCTGGGCCGAAAAATCCTGAAAAAATACAACGTAAGTGAAGCCGTCATCGAGGCCATGCAGTCTCACCACGAAGACTATCCCTACGCCTCGCCTGAAGCCTATGTTGTTACAACTGCGGACATTTTATCCGCTGCTCGCCCTGGCGCCAGGCGTGACAATCTTGAAAACTACATCAAGCGACTTTCTGATTTGGAAAAAATGGCCACTGAATTCGAGGGCGTAAAAAATGCTTACGCCATCTCCGCTGGGCGGGAGCTTCGAGTCTTTGTTATTCCGGAGAAGGTAGACGACTTCAGGGCCCTCGAGCTAGCCCGTCAGATTGCCAACCGCATCCAATCTGAGTTAAAATATCCCGGTGAGATTAAAGTTAATGTTATTAGAGAAGTTCGGGCCGTTGAGTATGCTCGTTAGTCTATGAATCCAGAGGTTTTACTAAAAATTTCTAAAATTTTTCTGTACGCGGCTATCTTTAGCGTGATTTTCGTACTTCCCTCCACTTTTTTCCCTTTTATTGGTATCAAGTACTACGTTTTTCGCGTAATCGTCGAGTTGGCCCTAATTTTTGTTCTTGTCTACTGGGGGTTTTTCGATAAAGCCAACCATATTTGGACTCGGCTCAAAAAAGTTGCTTCCTCACCCATTTTTATTGCCGTTTCCCTTTTCGTCCTGATGAGCCTTCTAGCTTCTGTTTTCGCCGTAGATTCTTCGAGCGCTTTTTGGTCCAATTTTGAAAGGGGTGATGGAACTTTTCAGTTGTTGCACTACTACATATTTTTCATCTTACTTCTAGTTTTGCTTAAAGATCGGGAAGATT
>JBBTYR010000004.1:0-8962 GCA_038078595.1 Patescibacteria group bacterium | reverse complement strand
AGAAAAAAACTGACTGGTGTTTTCTCCGGGACGGATGCCGGGGATAAAACCGCCACTGCGCTGGAGATTTTTTGAAATTTCCTTCGGATCGAAGGTGATTTTGGTGTAAAAGTAGGTGAAGATGAAAACTAGTAGAAAATAGATGGTTCCATATATTACCTGGTTGTTTAGAAACGCATTAACTAAATTAGTGACTTTAATAGAAAGATCGACTGAGACAACGGACAAAATCTGGCCCAAAAACTGCGGGAACAATAGGACAGAAATAGCAAAGATGAGCGGGATCATGCCGGCTTGGTTTACCTTGAGGGGGAGGTAGCTAGAAGATCCGCCGTATAGCTTAGTGCCTCTTACCCTTCTTGCATAAGCGATCGGAACTTTTCGTTCGCCTTCGTTTAGAAAAACTATGCCCGCGACCAAAAGAACGGCAATCACGATAAAACCGAGATAGGTGGGGAGCTGGCTGGGTGTAAAAGTCGCGGAAGCCTGGCGCAGAAAGGTGGGAATGGCAGTGACGATACCGGCTAGAATTATCAAAGACACGCCGTTGCCAATTTTTTGTTCGGTAATGAGTTCACCAAGCCAAAGAGCTATGACCGAACCGGCCGTGATGGTTAGAACGTTAGTGATCAGGCCGATTGTTCCAGAATGTGAAACTATTCCTTGATTGGCTAAAATATTCAAAAACGCGTAAGACTGAATGGCGGCCAGCGGAACCGTTAACATTCTCGAGTAGCGGTTGAACTTGGCTTTCCCTTGGGCGCCTTCTTCGTGATACATCTGCTTCATCTTCGGAAAGATCATGGTTAGAAGCTGCATGATGATGGTGGCTGTAATATACGGACCGACTCCCAACATAACGACTGAAAGGTTATCCAGGCCACCCCCAGAGAAAATGTTTAAAAAACCAAGAAGCTGGTTGTTACCAAAATACTCTCGGAGCTTTAAGACATCGATACCGGGTATAGGTATGGCGGCTAGGATTCTAAAAACGATAAGAAGGCCGGAAACAATTAGGATCTTGTTTCGGATATCCTTTATTTGAAAAATTTGAAAAAACCGGTTCATTTTTGGGCTAGATTTTCCCGCCGGAGGTGGGTCCTCCCCTAGGGGAAGGTGTTGGGTTTTGGTTTTTTAGGGTTTTTTCGATCTTTCCGCCAGCCTCCTCGATTGATTTTTTGGAGCTTTCAGATACTTGGAGCCCCTTAACGACGAAACCCTGGCTAAGCTTAGCTTCCCCTAGAATTTTTACTTGACCGGAAAAATGCTTGGGTAGAATTTTCACTTTCTTTAAAGTATCGATATCGAGGGTTAGTTTTTTTCCGCCCTCTGCGAGAGATTTCAATTTTAAAGCTAGTTTGCCCAAACTCAAGACAACTGGCTTCGGACCTTTTATTTTGTTTCGAAAACCCCTTCTTTTGGGTAGGCGTAAAATTAAATCACGTTCGGCCTTCCTAAGCCTGCGGCCAGCCCGAGACTTCTGACCCTTAGTGCCCCGCCCGGAAAAAGTACCGCGTTTTCCACCACGCCCGATTCTCTTTTTCGATTTTTTATTTGGGTTTGATTTAATTTCGTAGAGTTGCATGGGGGTTTAATTTATTTCTTTCGGATAGCTTTGAGTTTTTTAAGCGCCTCAATTGTGGCCATGGCGTTTGTAAGCTTGTTGGGAGTTCGCCCGAGACACTTAGCGCTCGCATCTTTTATGCCGGCTAGGCTCAAAACCGATCGGACAGCCCCACCGGCCCTTAACCCATTACCTTCAGCCGCTGGCTTAATTATAACTCTTGCGGCACTATATTTCGCGCTTACCTCATGGGGGATCGTTCGGCCATCTTTGAGCGCTATTGTAAGTAGGTCTTTTTTGGCCTCAACCTTAGCCTTGGCGATCGATGATTGGACATCTAGCCCTTTGGCCACGCCAACACCAACTCTTCCCTTCTCGTCGCCGATAACCACGGTGGTCCTAAAGCGAAACCTCTTTCCGCCGGCCACCACGCGCGTAACACGCCGGAGATCTAACACCTTTTCCTTGAATTCTGAAACTGGCCTTTTGGTAAAAGTTCGTCGTTGCATTTTTTTAAATAGTGAGGCCCTCGCTTCGGAGCCCTTCAGTTAAAGCTTTCACTCGTCCGTGGTAGCGATACGATCCCCGGTCGATTAGGATGTTTTTAATTCCCAACTCGATGGCCTTTTTGGCAATAACCACACCTAATATCTTAGCCTGTTCTGTCTTTTTTTTCTTTTTTTCTTCTGCGTTAAGACCCCGAGTGGTTGCGGAGGCTAGAGTTTTATGTTGGGTATCGTCTATAAGCTGAGCGTAAATAAACCTGGTGCTTCTGAAAATAGAAAGGCGGGGCCGCTCGGAAGAGCCTGAAATCTTGGCTCTGGTTCGCTTTTTTCGGCTTACTCTTTTTTTGTTTAAAAGATTCTTGGTATTCATAGTATTTAGATTTTATCCCGCGGTAGCCGTAGCTTTTTTGCCGGCCTTTCGACGAATGACTTCGCCCTGGTAATGGATACCCTTGCCTTTATACGGTTCGGGTTTTTTGAGCGCTCGGATTTCGGCGGCAATCCTGCCGACTAATTCTTTGTCTATGCCCGAAACTAAAATAGTATTTTTCTCAACGCCAACCGTAATATCCTTCGGAGGCTCGACCCTAATAGGATTTACAAATCCCAAAGAAAGAACGAGGGTCTTACCGTCCATGATAGCTTTAAAACCAATGCCTTCTATTTCAAGCACCTTCTTAAACCCTTCCGAAACGCCCTCAATCGCATTTCGAGTTATGGACCACATAGTGCCCACGTTTGCCCTGGCCTGCTTCATGGTTTTACTCGTTGTGACGCTTATGGCGGCGTCTTTAACTGCAACGTTAACAAACGGCAGGACTTTAACTTTATGCTCTCCCTTCGGACCCTTAAACACCAAAAAACCACCGTCCTCAACGAGGGTAACACCCGGTTTTATCTCAATGGATTTTTTTGCTAATCGGCTCATTTTTTTAATTACCAAACCTCGAAGAGGTATTCACCTCCAAGTTTACTATGCCTAGCCTCGGAAACAGTCATGATCCCTTTCGGCGTCGAGACAACGCCTAGGCCATATCCGTGCTTAACCGTTTTTAGTTCCCTATATCCAAAATAGAGATGACGACTGGGACGGCTAATGATCTTGAAGTTTTTTAGAATCGGATCTCGGCCGTTGTAGTCGAGTTTGATTTCAATGAAGTTCTTACGACTAATGGTTTTCTTTTGAGCTTCTTTGACGTAGCCACCATTGGCTAAAATTTTGGATATAGAAAAATCCATATCGGAAAAAGGAACCAACAGAGAATCCTTGCGGGCCATACCGGCGTTTCTAATTTTTGATAGTAGGTCTTGATACATTTTATTTTTTACCAAGAAGATTTTTTGACCCCTGGAATTTGTCCCCGGGTAGCCATTTCTCGAAAACAAATTCGACAAAGACCGAAATCTCTCAAGTAGGCACGTTTGCGACCACAACGAAAACACCTTCGAACAATTCTTGATGAGAATTTCGGCTTCTTTTTACTTCGAGCAATAGTTGATGCTTTGGCCATGATGGTTTTTTTATCTTATTTTTTACTTTCCTTACTTTCCTTTTTTAGAGGCACGCCCATTTCTCGATACCAATTGACGGCTTTGTCACGCTTTCGGCCCTTGGGAACAATATTAATACCCAAAGAAATCGAAAGCGGGGAATGCTCGGGGTCTATTTCCGAAAAAACGGCGTGTTCTTTAATGCCAATATTTAGAATCCCCGCCTCGTCAACGTTTTTCAAACTTAAACCGCTAAAATCACGGACGCGGGGCAGTACTATTCTAGTTAGGCGTTCAAAAAAATCAACCATTTTTGAGCGACGGAGGGTAACTTTTAAACCGACGATTTGGCCCTCTCTTACCTTAAATCCAGCAACGGATTTTCTGGCAGTCGAAGTCTCTGGATGTTGTCCGGTAATTGCGGCTAAATCTTTCAGGATTTGGGGGAGTAGCTTATCATTAAAGTGCGGTTGGCCACTAAGCCTGCCAACTCCGGCGTTAACCACAATTTTCTCTAAAAAGTTTTTTATTGTATCGCGTCTATCCATTTTTTTAATTTGAAGCTTGACATTTTTTACAATATCGAACCTTTTTTTCACCCTCAAGACGGAATCCAACTCTTGTCGGCTTTTTGCAAGACTTACAGACCAGCATAACTTTTGACACAAAGAGGGGCCGCGGAATATTGACCATCTCACCTTTTTCGCCTTGCTTCTTTGGTCGAGATCGTTTTTTAAAAAGGTTCAGTCCATCAACAACTAAACGATCTTCTTTTGGAAAAACCTTAAGAACGGAGCCGGTTTTGCCTCGGTCTTTTCCTGAAAGAATTTTGATTTGATCGCCTTTTTTGATGTTCATCTCGTTTAGAAAATTAAACTTAACGCCGGTTTGACAAACCAACGACTTTTTTCGCAAACAAGCGCACCTTTATTAAATCCATTTTTCTTTAATTTTCTAACGGGATTCATGATATTTAAACTACCTCTTCGGCCATAGTCATGACTTTTTCGTACCCTCGGGCCTTTAGTTCTCTTGGTAACGGCCCGAAAATTCTAGTGGCAATTGGCTCCTTCTTCGCATCAACCAAAACAACCGCGTTTTCATCAAAACGAATGTAGGTGCCATCGGAACGCCGCATGGATTCGCGCTGTCTTACGACCAGTACTCGGACTTTGTCTTTCTTCTTAACGCTTTTCCTTGGCTCGGCGGCTTGGACGGAAGCAACCACAATGTCCCCGACCCTAGCGTAACGCCTTCGGGTACCGCCAAGAACCCTAAAGCACCGAACGGTTTTGGCGCCAGAATTATCAGCGACTTTTAAAATGGATCTTTCTTGAATCATGTAATTAGGTTTTAGGTTGAAGGTTGAGGGTTATAGATTTCAAGAGTTTATATTTTCGAAATAATTTTCCACTTTTTTTCCTTAGAGATCGGCCTTGACTCTTCAATAATGACGGTGTCACCCACTTTATACTCATTCTTTTCATCATGGGCTTTGAAGCGGCTGGAGGCCTTGAAATACTTGAGGTATTTGGGATGCTTTTTGAGGCGCGAAATTGAAACAACCCGAGTTTTTGACATCTTGTCGCTCACCACGACACCGGTTAATTTTCTTTTTTGGGTGCTTTTGTTTTGCATGGATTTATTTTTTTTCTTGATTCAAAAAAGTCTGAATCCTTCCAATGTTTCTTCTTACGCTCCTCAATTCGGCTACATCCTTAACTTTCCCGGCAACAAGATCGAACCTTAAAACTCGAAGTTTCTCTCGGCTTTCTTTGAGGAGTTTTTCCAGTTCAGCGACGGGTTTGGCTTTTAATTCTTGAACTTCTTTTAATTTCATCCCTTTAGAAAATTAAATTTAACGCCGGTTCGACGAGCCAACTTTCCTTGTTGTAAACAAACAAATTTTTATGGGAAATATTTTTCATTAATTTTCTAACGAGATTCATGTTTGATCTTTAGTTATGACCCGGGTTTTGAATGGCATTTTATGTCCGGCAAGCTTCAATGCTTTTTCGGCAAGGTCTCGATCGATCCCATCTAGTTCATAGATTATCCGGCCGGGCTTAACCGGAAAAACGTAATGATCAACAGCGCCTTTGCCACCGCCCAAAGTTGACTCGGGTGGCCTTTTAGTGATCGGCTTATCGGGAAAAACGCGGATCCAAAGTCGGCCTTGGCGTTTAAGATAATTAGTGATGGTTTTTCGGCCCGCTTCTATTTGGCGGGCATTCAACCAAGCTGACCCAAGGGCTTTCAGACCATACTGGCCATAATCCAAGCTCAAGCCTCTAGTTTCAACGGTTCTATTCCTTGACCGTCCCTTATGCCATTTTCGATGTTTTACCTTCTTTGGGATAAGCATGGGTTATGTGTTTTTGCTGTCTCTATCGTTTTCCTTATCCTTCTTTTTCTTTCTTTCCTCGAAAATATCACCTTTATAGATCCACACCTTAATACCGATTGTTCCAAAAGCGGTGAAGGCCGTGGCCTGACCGTAATCGATATCAGCTCGCAGAGTTTGGAGGGGTAACATACCGGCTTTTAAGTGTTCGCGACGAGCAATTTCAGCGCCTCCAAGCCGCCCAGAAAGCATTACTTTTATACCTTTGGCGTCTCGGCTTTGCATGACTTGGTCGATGTATTTCTTCATGGTTCTTCGGAATGGCAGTCTTTTTTCGAGGTCCCAACCGATTTGTTCGGCAGTATAAATGGCGGATACCTCTGATCGTTTGAGCTCCTCAACATTCACGCTTAGGGCAGTTTTCTCTTTGGTTTTGCGGATACCCAATAGGGCCTTTTCAATAGCTTTGGTTAAATCCTCAATTCCTTTTCCGCCTCTCCCGATCACAAAACCTGGGCGAGCGGCCCTAATCATCACTTTTAGGTTATTGGAGGTTCTTTCTATCTCGACGGAAACAATGCCAGCCTGACTAATCTTATCTTTAATGACTTTTCGGATGGCCTCATCTTCTTCGAGAAATTCCTTGAAGCGACCGCTAAAAAACCAACGGACGGGCCAGTTCTTTGTAACTCCTAATCTTAGAGAATGTGGATTAATTTTTTGTCCCATAAAATTTATCTAGCCGCTCATTGCTTTTCTCTGAAAGACCTTTTGAAAAAAGCCACGCTTTTCCGCTTTTTTAGGTTGAATTACCCCTTCCTTATCGGGACGGTTTTTAGACTTCTTCACCGTTTCGGCTTTAGGGTTTTTCACTCTCTTGGCGACAACAATTTTAAATCGCGGAGCTTTTAGAGAGGCCTTCTCTTCGAGTATGAGGATGATGTGGCTCATCTTCTTCTGGATGGGAGTAGCCATACCTCGCGCACGAGGCAAAGATCGCTTAAGCATCGGGCCCTGATCAACACGAATACTCTTTACATAAAGTTTGTCCGGGTCTAAACGTTTACCGTTTTTAGCATTTGCAACGGCGCTGCGCAATAGTTTTAGCAGTTGGACAGCAGGGCGGCGTCTTTGCGCGAGAAGCTGGGCTTCAGCCTCGTTTACACTCTGACCCTTGATCAGATTGGCAACCGCTCTAACTTTTCGCGGGGCGATACGGAGATAGTTAAGTTTTGCGATTTGTTCGGCCATAATTTATTTTTTTGGAGCTCCGGCGGCTGGCGCCGCTTTGGGGGTTCCGACGGCTTTCTGTTCTAGCTCTTTTTGCATTTTTCCGCCGTGTCTCACAAATTTTCTAGTGGGAGAAAATTCTCCTAAGCGATGGCCGACCATTTCCTCGCTAACTCTCACGTTAATAAAATCCTTACCGTTGTGAACAGCGAAAATGTACCCCACCATCTCCGGAGATATCTCGGAGGATCGGGCCCAAGTCTTGATGACCGTGTTTTCAGACGGCTTAATTTTAGAAATTTTTGAGAGGATATTAGGATCAACGAAAGGACCTTTTTTTGAGGATCGGCTCATGTTTTATTTTTTACTTTTTTTGGGGCGCCTTTTTAAAATAAGTCGATTGGACCACTTCTTTTTACCCCTGGTTTTTCTACCTCCGGTAATTTTACCCCAGAGGGTTTTGGGTCGACGAGTGCCACGCTGGGTGCTCCCTTCACCACCGCCGTAGGGGTGGTCAACCGGATTCATAGCTTTACCTCGAACAGTGGGACGGATACCTAGCCAACGAGAACGCCCAGCTTTTCCAATCACGACCAAACTGTGCTCGGGATTAGAAACCTGGCCAATCGAGGCATAGCATTGCCACAAAACTCGGCGGACTTCGCCGGAGGCAACCTTCAAGTCGGTGTAGCCGTTTGAATGAGCCAACACTTCCGCAAAAGAACCAGCGGAGCGAATAAGCCGACCGCCCTGTAGCGGCCTTAGCTCAACGTTATAAACCTGGTAACCAACCGGGATGTTTTTCAACTCCAAACGATTGCCGAGTTTTAGGGGCGCCTCGGGGGCGGTAATGATTTCATCACCGACCTTCATCGCATTAGAAGCCAGGATGTAACTTACCACACCATCTTGATATTTAACCCGCGCGATAAAGGCCGTTCGGTAGGGATCATACTCTAGGGTTTCAACTTTAGCTTTGGAATTTAATTTTAGCTGTTTAAAGTCAACCAAACGATAGAGTCTCTTGTTGCCACCTCCCTGATGACGCACGGTGATACGTCCCTGTGAATTCCTACCAGCATGGCTTTTAAGCCTCGTTAGAAGAGGTTTCCAGGGTTTCACGTCGCTTAGGACGGAGTAGCTTACGTTTGTCATATGACGCCTAGAGGCGGTTCTTGGAGAATAGGATTTCATTTGATTACTTGGTGAGGTCTATTTTCTGACCCTCTTTTAGGGTGACGATAGCCTTGGTTATTCCCGATTCTTTGCCACGAATATTGCGAAATCTTTTTGTTTTAGACGGAAGATTTATGATGTTTACCCTGATCGGGTCAACTTTGTAAATCTCTTTAATGAGTTTTTTTACTTCATTTTTCGTCGCGCGAGGATCCACCGCAAAAACGTATTTGCCGATTTCGTTCAAATTGGTGGACTTTTCAGTGACAAGGGGTCTTTTGATAAGAAAGGTATTCATGATTTAAATTCGGTAATGTTTATCGATTGATCCAACCGACTGCCGGTCAATGAAAATATTTTTGAAATTTAAAAGGTCGTAGACATTCAAGGAGTCTGGGGAGATAACTTTAGTTTTTTGAAGATTTTTAGCGGCCCGGAAAATGTTTTTGGAATCGCCCTCCGGCACTAAAAGTAAGTCGTATTTGTTAGATTTTTTATCCAAGTTCAGAATCAGCCGAAGCGGTCCGGAGATGGCGCGAGTTTTCGGTTCACTAGTTTCGAGTTTTTCAAAGAACTTAACCTCACCGTCTTTAAACTTCTTCGACAGAACAGACAATATCGCTGCTCGGCGCATTTTTTTATTAACTTTTT
>JBBTYR010000003.1:0-12653 GCA_038078595.1 Patescibacteria group bacterium | reverse complement strand
GAGCCGTTTTTCTATTTTTATAAAATCAATGTTAGAATTCGAAAAATATGAAAGTTTTTGACATCAGTCGCTCAATTGCCAAAGGTGAACCCATTTATCCGGGTAACTGGCCAGTCAACTTAGAAAGAATCAAAAAATACGAGCGTGATGGCTCCACTCTCTCTGGCATTACTCTGGGTCTTCACACTGCCTCTCATCTCGATCTCCCTCCGCATTACGCTAAAAGTTCTCTTTCAGCCGATAAGGTTAATCTCGAAAAGTGTTTTGGTTGGGCTAGGGTAATAGATATGAGCAAAATTAAAACCGAAATTACCGCAAGAGAAATAAATAGAATCAAACCAAAACTAGATGAAATCTTACTCCTTAAAACCAAAAACTCAGCGCAACATTCAAAAAAATTCAACAAAAACTTTATCCATCTAAACGAATCGGCCGCTAAAGCTATTGTTAAAAGCGGTATAAAAGCCGTTGGCATCGACGGACCCTCCATTCGTAAATTTGGTCTCCGCCCAGACACCGTCCACCC
This sequence comes from Patescibacteria group bacterium, assembly GCA_038078595.1. GTDB lineage: Bacteria > Patescibacteriota > Minisyncoccia > UBA6257 > 2-01-FULL-56-20 > VMFW01. The sequence continues at coordinate 12,127 of JBBTYR010000003.1, read as the reverse complement.
ACTTCTCCTCAAAAGAGGAGTGCTTATCTACGAAGGTCTTCTTCTTTCGAAAATCAAACCCGGCCGGTATTATTTCTTTGGCCTCCCATTAAAGATCGCTGGCGGAGAGGCCTCTCCAGTACGTGCCGTTCTCATAAAAAGCTAACCTGCTAGATTTCTGATTTCCGTTTCATACTCCACGATCCATGATTCAAGATCCATGTTCCAGGTTCTAAAGGAAGACGGCCAGGCCAGGCTCGGTCTTTTAAAAACGAAACATGGGGCGGTCGAAACTCCGAGTTACGTTGTGGTTGGCACCAACGGTCGTATCCGTTGCGTAGAACCAGAAGATATTAAGCCTAGTGGCACTCAAATGGTGATTTCCAACACCTACCACCTCTGGCAGTCTCTTGGCGAGGAAGGGTTGAATGCATTTCCCGGCCTCCACGAATTTATGGAGTGGGATGGACCGATCATGACTGACAGCGGCGGCTTTCAGGTTTTTAGCATGGGTTATGCGAGAGAACTGGGTTCAGGCAAAATTGCCAAAGGAGATAACTCGGGGGAAGAAATGAAAGACAAAAATTTAGTTCGCATTACTGATTCCGGAGTTTATTTTACAGATAAATCAGGCGGAGAAATTTATCTGGATGCTGAACTCTCAATGAAAATTCAAGAACAACTTGGGAGCGACATCGTCCTCGCCTTCGACGAACCCAGTTCACCTTTGCATGACTACGACTACACCCAAAAAGCCATGGAAAGAACTCACGCCTGGGCTACTCGTTCGCTCGACGCCAAAACATCCAAGCAAATCATCTACGGAATCGTTCAGGGAGGCGCATTTGAGAACTTAAGAAGAGAAAGCGCTAAAACCATCGGCGCTATGCCGTTTGATGGATTCGCCATCGGCGGCGCCTTCGGTTCTTCCTTCGGCAGTCAAAAGAACGACACCTTCATAGAGCTCGAATGGGTCAATCAGTTTTTACCAAAAGCTAAGCCGCGACATCTTTTAGGTATCGGTCGCATCGATGACATTTTCGAAGCAGTGGAAAGGGGAGTCGACACTATGGACTGTGTCATACCGACAAGAGAGGGTCGCCACGGCTCAATTTGGAGCAACTCGGGACGTTTTGACGTTGTGAAGGGAAAATACATGCACGACGAAAGCCCCTTGGTAATCGATTGTTCATGTCCAATCTGCAACGAAAAGAAGATCACCAAAAAAGACATCTATCAGTTTTTTAAAGATCGTGATCCTCGGGCGCCGAGATATGCGAGTATCCACAACATTTACTTCTTCAACAATTTGCTGGGCCAAATCAGAGAAGCCATAAAATTTGACGAATTTAAAAACTTCAAAAAATCCTATTTAACTTCGTTAGCCGAAAAGAAAAAGCGAATCGAATAGTTGAAATTTAAGTCCCGAAGTATTAAGCTGGCTTTAGCTCACCAAGCACACAGATCACCTTTATCAAGGCGGGTAGACTTATGGAGGGTCAGAAATCTAAGCCGGTAACAAACGAAAGAAGACGAGAGAAACAAGAAACCCCCGTTCCCAAAGGGAACCCAATCAAGTTCTACTGGACACCGCTTTCACTTCAAGCTATCAACTCCCCAGATCGATTTGTGAGAATTGTTAACGATCTAATCGTCGGAATAAGGGCGATTATCCCCAGTTTTCCGACTAATAAAAAGAACAAGCCCCGCTAGACGGGGCTTTTGTTTAATTATAAAAAACCAACCCCGCCGCTTAATTTTACCAAGGGTAAGAAAAAGCCCCGCGCGCGTGCACGGGGCTTGAAATTACTTTCGAATTTGAACACGCTTCTTAACCTCGTTGATGTCATCAGCGAAATCGTGAACGAAGTCGCGGAGTTCATTTTCAAGATTAAGGGTTAGGGTCTCCTGATGCACCGCCGAGATTGCAGTGACGACATCTTCGCGAGTAACCTGGCTGTTCTGGTTGCTATTGATCTCTCGATCAAGCGCAATTCGAGCCGCTCGGTCAACCACGCCTATCGCAACCATCGCCCCATTCACAACGTCTCGAAGCGAAAACACGGTCGAATCTTTCGTCGAAATTCGTCCCACATCATAGAGGGGATATTTGTCCGAGAAGAAATCCTCGGTTGCAAAAACAGCCATCTCCTCCGCCGAAAGTTCTGTCGGCATGCCGGCAAAGTTTAAGCGGAAGATTTGCTGCGCTGCAGAACGATCCGGTCGGGAAATCGTAATCTTCCGATCGCAACGTCCGTCTCGCAAAACCGCCGGATCCATAATATCCAGTCGGTTTGTGAGAAGTAGAACCACAGCGCCGGAATCCTTCAGGCCATCCATCTCGGCGAGGAATGTCGGCACGTTCGTTTTCTCAATGTCCGAACTAATTCCAGATCCTCGAACGGCTAGCACCGCCTCGGCTTCGTCAATTACAATCAAGCTCGGGCGTCCCGTTCGCTTCTCATGAGCTCGGCCACGGCGGAAAAGTGAGCGAATTGCTTCTTCGGTATTTCCCACGTACATGTTGAGCAACTCGGTGGCGCTCAAGTAGATATAACCGTCGTCTTCAACATCACTCTGGCCAAATTCAGCAGCCAGCCATGTGGCAATCCCTCGAGCAATGAGTGTCTTTCCACAACCCGGGGGACCAGAAAGAACCGCTCCCTTACCAACCTTTCGACCGTAGCGAGCAAATCGCTCCCGGTGTTTGATTGGCAAGAAAATTAATTGCGCGATTTCTCGCTTAGGTCCTTCGAGTCCCGCAATATCCTCCCACTTCACCGGGCGAAATTCTGTCGTCCGAAAACGCTGATCGTTCCTACCGAGATTCGAGAGAATGATTGAGCCCGAGTCATCGAGAACTACCCGATCGCCGACCTCAAGCGCTTCCTTTCCATCCGAAAAATTTCCGCGGAAAACCATTCGAGAAAAGTCGCCGTCCTGGACCATGCAGATCGTTGCATCGTTCACTTGCAGAACGTTTCCGAGGCGCCCGCGAGGCAAAAGCGAAACCTTTCCAACAATCTGTTCTGTGGCGCTCGAAAGCTCCACGATTTCGCCAGAATGAACCTCGATTTCCTTCGGGACTTGCAGGTGAAGCAAGCGGCCGTTGCATGAAACAATTGCGCTCGCTCCGCTTGTTTCGGTCGGCGATAGAGTCGAGATAACCACCCCCAGAACTCTCGGTTGGGTGAGAAGTTTTTCAATAACGTCCCTGTGTTCACCTAGGAGTTCCAGTTGTTTCTCGATCGTTTCTTGATCAACCGTGGTGTCCGATGGGGAAGTAAGGTCCGGTTCAGCAGAACCCTCTCCTTGGTTATCTAGTCCATCCACTAATCTCCGAAGCCTTGTCGTCATCTCCTTTGTTTGAATACTCAGTTGTTCAAGCAGTGGCAGTGACTTAGGCTTAGAAACTTTCCCTTCCTCTGTATCCATTAGAACCTCCCTTGTTAACGAGTGAAAAAACTAGGATTGAATATACCACTTAGCTACACGAATGTCAAATAAAAGACGGGGCGGCGGAAATCAATGAACTTGACAAAACAAAATAAATCGTGTAGTATATTAGGCAAATTATCTAGAGTCCTCATTGGGCCCAAAGATAGTTTAGCTATTTGAAATAAAGCTAGACAAATAACGGAAGAAACCAAGAAAGGAGACGCGGGTTTTCCTTTGAAAACGCTCACCAATAACCCAGAGAAGAAGGAGGGAGAATGTGGCGAAGCGTAGCGAAACTTTCATAGCCATCGTCCAGGAAGTCATCGCCGGACCCCACGGTAAATACGCTGTGGCCAGGTCCGACCAACTGGAAGGCGGTTCAGTTACCTTTTCTCTAGACAAAATAGTCTGGAAAGAGAGGGCTGAACCTGAGTGCGGGTCGAAAGTTGAACTTAGCGACATCCGCGGAAAAGCCGCCGGTTGGCGGGCTCACAAAGCTAAGTTCGTTCGACCTCCAGGAAAGAGGGCGTAGTAATGTCAGCAACTAGCAGCAAGAAAGGAGAAGTCGTATGGGTTTAAACATTAAGGGCTTGTTCGTAAAAACGAGTGAGTCGGATGCGAGCTCTGGAACTCCAGAAGCTCCGTCGCGACCATCGAGCATCACGCCTTCCACGGCACCTCCAACGAGGACACGTCGAACATTTTTGGCCGGTGGGACACAACCGAAAACGGTAACCTCACCTACACCAACGAGAACAACTGGTCCGAATGCTGTTAGTCGGTCAACGACTAGCGCTCCCGATCCAGAGTTTCTACGTGACTTTGAACAAGCGCTCAATGGAGTGTCTAAACGAGGTTACGCCGAATTCCTTCAGCAGAGAGCAACTCTCGGTGCTTACATAACCGAGGAAGATAAGCTTGTTCCAGCGGCTCTAAACAGCGTGCACGGCGTAAAGCCGAATGAGATTTTGGCCTCCGTGCGCGAATGCATCCAGATTGTTGAAAACCTGAACCAGGATTTCAGCACCCAGCTGGAAACTGAAGCTCGTGGGAACGCGCAGGACAAGAACGCTCGCTTGACCGCGATCGAAAAAGAGGTCTCGGCTCACGAGCAATCAATTCGTGAGCTCGAGGAGGAGATCACAGCCTTGAAGTCTGAAGAGGCCAATCTCCAAAACGAGGTCGGACGCATTGATAGTGAGAAGGAAGTCGTGCGGGCCAGAATCGCAAGCGCCTACGACTTCATCTCAAAGCGTTTGTCAGATTTGGCAAGTGCCATCGCGGCACACATTTAACCCTAAGAGCAGAAAGGAAAAGAAACAGATGGATTCTCCATCAATCGGAATCAAGCTTCCGGACGTATTCACTCCGAAGCAGAAGCTCTTCGGGTTCCTTGGCGTCTTGGGAGTTTTCGCTGGCGGGGGAACGGTTCTTTACAAAGCCCTCCCCTGGCTAACGGAACTCTTCACGCGTGCCACGGACATGTTCGGTGCGCTCCTCGCCCTTATCGGCTTGGCTGTAACGACTGTCATCATCCTCTTCGTATTGTCTCAAAAGCAGACTTGGGCTATCGGACGGACACTCTTTAATGTGTTTGCCAAGATGGCCGCCAGAAGTATCGCGAAAGCGTTGCCGGCGGAAGTCTGCGAGACTTACTTAACCGAGAGCATGGTGCCGAAACTCCAGCACGCAGTCACGGTAGAGGCTGCCGCTTCGGGTCTCGTCAAAGAGACCAAGGAAGAATTAGATCAAGCCGCTCGTGAAATCGCAGAGTTCACTTCAACTGCTCAAGAACTCGCCCGACGCTCGTTTCTGAATGAGACGTGGACAAACAACGAGGATGCGATGATGTTCAACACCATCACATCCAAACTCACATTCTGTGAGGAGAAGGCGGCGAGCCTCACCAACAACCTCGAACTCTTCAAGGCTTGGAAGGAAACTCTAACGGGCCTTCGTCAGTACCTCAAGAACGAATGTGAGAGTCTCAAGTTCTACATCGAGCAGCTGGTTCGCCAATACGAAATGGCGGTCAGAGCTGCCAAGGTCGCCAGGCAAGTCGGTGGCGTCATCGGCGGCGACTCCATGAAGGAGATGTACGATATGTCTGTCGCCTTCATGAAGCAGCGCATCCATCAGTCGATGGGTGAAGTTGAATCAGTCATGAGCATGGTGAAAGAAGTGACCGCGGTTCGCAATCTGAAAGATTCAGCCGCCAGCCGCCAATTGCTCGACAAAATTCGCGCAAGCCAAGCTCACACTGCTCAACTTGCCGCTACTGCCCGAAGGGACGGCGCGGTTATCGCTTCTGGCGATAAGACTGCCATCCTGAACCTCATGAAGAAGTCCGGTGCCCAAACTGCCGGCGCTTCAACCCAAGGCACGACGCGCAATCGTCGTCTCCTCGGAAATTAGTTCGTGAAGTACAGAGCAAACAGTCACGAAAGCAAATCAGCAGCAGTCAGAAACGAGAAAGGAGCAACACAATGTCTTTCTGGAAAAACCTGACCGGGTTCTCGCGTCTTCTCATTATCCTTGCGGTTGTCGGAGGACTGTTCTTCGCCGCCGTGCAGTTCAACATCGTTGAGCTTCCCAAGGCCAAGTTGAAACAGGCGATCGTACCCCAAAAGGCCAATCTGCCCCAGGGTCAAGATCCCAGCGCTCCGAATGCCTCAAGCATTCCGGAGCGCGCGCTTCCCTCAATTGAGCCGGCTTATCTAAGCACACCCCCGTTCACCACTCTCATCTGGGCGTGGAACTCTCAAATGGGTGGAGCACTCGCTAACGGCGGACTGGCTCCTACCAAGGGGTCAATCATGGCGGAGCGTGGCGTCAACCTCAATTTTCGGCGCGAAGACAATGTCGACAAGATGAAGCTTGAACTGCTCAACTTCGCCCAGGCGGTAAAGGATGGTAATCCCTATCCAGCCGACGGCTGTGCCTTCGTCTCCATCATGGGTGACGGTGCCGCGGCTTTCATCGCTGGGCTCAACAAGGCGTTGATCAAACTCGGTCCCGAATACACTGCTGTCATCGTCGGCTCCATGGGCTATTCCCGTGGAGAAGACAAGATGATGGGTCCGGAGGAATGGAAACGCAATCCACAAAAGGCTCGGGGCGGCGTCATTTCAGGTTACCTCACCGATGGTGATTGGAATATTGCCATCAAGTGGTGCGGAGATAACGGGATTCCAAATAATCCCGACGTTTCTACCTATGATCCCACGGCCTTGAATTGGGTGGCGGCAGATGATTACAAGCACGCGGCCATGCTCTACGTTCAGGGTTACAGCGAAACTCGTCCGATTGTGATTGCCGGCAAGAAAACTGGCCGCGATACCTCGATCACCGTTCAGGGAACAGTTACCTGGACCCCTGGTGATGTGATCGTCGCGCGTGAGCGTGGTGGCATTGTCTCAATCGTTTCGACGAGAGAGTACTCTTACCAGATGCCAAACACTCTCATCGGCATCAAGCGTTGGTGCAGTGAGAACAAAGAAATCGTCGCCAATATGTTGGCCGGCATCTTCGAAGGTGGAGATCAGGTGAAAGCCTATCCCCGCGCCCTTCGCAAGGCTGCCGAAATCAGCGATGTTCTCTACGCCGAAGCCGAAACCGGGCCGGCCTATTGGGAACGTTACTACCATGGCGTTACCGAAACCGACATCCAAGGTTTACGGGTTGAGCTCGGCGGTTCAAAGGTCAATAACTTGGCCGACAACCTCCACCTGTTTGGACTCTCTGGTGGAACCAACATCTATGCGGCAACGTATAAAGTGTTTGGTGACATCGTCGTCCAGCAGTACCCCAACCTGGTGCCTTCCTACCCACCGATCAGCGAGGTGTTTGATCCGCAGTACATACTCGCGGCTCAACGTCTCGTGAAAACGGTCGGCAAGGCGGAAGTGCCCTCGTTTGCCGGCGCTACGACCTCTCTGAAGCAGATGGTTTCAAGCAAAGATTACACCATCAACTTCCGGAGTGGCTCGGCCGAATTCATGGCTGACGCCTATCCAATCCTGGAGGCAATTAATAACTCGGCTGTCGTGGCTGGCGACCTACAGCTGGTTGTTCACGGTCATACCGACACTGTCGGTACCGATGAAACCAATCTGCTCTTGTCTGACAAGCGCGCTCGCGCGGTGAAGTCTTGGCTTGAGTCGAGAGGCTCGACCATCTTCCCGCAGGGACGCATTCAGATCGTTCCGCATGGTGAACTCGATCCGGTCAACCGCACGAATACTTCAGCCGCCTTGGCTGAAAACCGCCGCGTTCAAATCGTGATGGGCACGCCCCAGCGGTAACGCAAGTTCCGTAATAATTGTCTAGCTTGTACCCGCCCGACTCATAAAGTCTTTATGATTTATGAGTCGGGCATTTTTCCGAGCCTCTCTTGTGAAATAAAGGGGGGCTGGGAGAAATTCCAGTCATTTAACAATTTAAAATACAGCAATCAGCAGAAAGAAGGGAGAAGAAATGAACGGAAACGGAAACGGCGTTTGGTTTGAATTAAAAAACGCCTTCGCTCCGAACAGGGCCATCTCCAAAAGAACCCTGGGAATTTTCACCACGTTCTGGATCGCTTGCGCGTTCCTGGTTTGGATTTACGGGGCGCCGGATATTATTCCTCGGCCCCTCGAAGTTTTGCAGGCGTTTATCAATCTCTACCAGAACGAAGGTCTCATCTTTGAGCTCTGGAAGAGCCTAAAGACCAACTTTCAGGTAATCGCGCTTTCAACCGCTCTGTCGCTTTCCATTTGCTACGCCGCAGCCATGCCCATTATGCGGCCGGTTGCCGAAGCTCTTTCGAAAGCGCGGTTCTTGGGGTTAACCGGTCTCCTGGTGATTTTCATGAGCGTCTTTGCGGGAGGACATTCTCTAAAGCTCGCGCTAATGACATTTGGCATGAGCGCCTTCAATATCGCCAACATGTCGAACGTCCTCGAGCGAATCACCAAGAACCAAAAGGATCACGCCCGCACCCTTCGTATGGATGAGTGGGAAGTAGTCTGGGAGGTTCACGTTCGTGGCACTCTCGATAAGGCGTTTGACGTCATTCGCGACAACGCCGCTATCGGCTGGATGATGCTCACCATGGTTGAAGGCCTGGTGCGCTCTGGTGGTGGTATTGGCAAACTGCTCTTGGATGAGAATAAGCATCTAAATTTAGGTGCTGTGTTCGCCATTCAGTTTGTGATCATCACCGTTGGACTCATCCAAGACTACGGCTGGGGCGGATTGAAAAACCTAGCCTGCCCACACGCGAGACTAACCCTGGATAGGAGGTAGGAATGCCCTTCCAATACACTCTGGCAGAACCTCTTCTTCAGGTGAAAAATGTTCACCTGCAATTAGGGGGGAAGCAGATCCTCGCTGGTGTGAACGCCGAAGTTCGAAACATTACTCGACCGGGATTAACTCAAGGCCAGGTGGTTGGTTTTCTCGGGCCATCGGGTGTTGGTAAAACTCAACTTTTCAACCTGATGGCCGGTCTAGATCCAGCGGCGAGAGACGCAAAAGTAACTGGTGAGATCCTAGTGGCCGTTTCCGGATCCGACAAGTTGGTTCCAGTCAGGCGTGGGTTGGCCGGAGTGGTCGCCCAAGACTACCGTCTCTTCGAACACCGAACGGTGTTGAGCAACCTTATCGTTGCCGCCCGCAAAGGCGACTACGAACCGAAAGAGAGGAAAGCTGAAGCCGTGGCGCTCCTCGAAAGATTTAATCTCGCTGAACACGCCGGCAAATATCCTGCGCAACTCTCCGGCGGTCAACGTCAACGAGTAGCCATTGCTCAACAACTTCTCTGCTCCACCACTGTTCTACTTATGGACGAGCCGTTCTCCGGTCTCGATCCGGTCATGATTGATCAGGTCGCAAAACTCATCAATGAGGTTGCGGCCCTCGATGAACACATGACGATTGTGGTCGTCACTCACGATGTTTCAGCCGCCATCAGTGTATCGGATACTCTTTGGCTCATGGGTCGTGATCGTGACGCAAAAGGCGCCATCCTTCCCGGCGCTAAGATTCAAACCACCTATAACCTTATCGACATGGATCTCGCCTGGCATCCCGATATTCAGGCTATGCCGGCCTTTCATGATCTCGTGAGAGAGGTTAAACTTCGTTTCAGAACACTCTAAGAAGGAGGTCTGTGTTGAAAACCAGCACCATCATTTTCTGGGTTCTCTGTATCGCAGTCGGTCTGCTTCTCGTGCAGCCGATTGTAAGCGCCGTCTTCATCGCCACCTTCTGGCTCGTGAGAGCCGTGATGGCGGTGTTAGTTACCGCGCTTATCGCCTGGATCATCGTCATCCTCTGGCGACGTGGTCAAGTGAATTCGCCCGACCGAAAAGGTTAGGCAAACAGCTCTTCAGGGAGCGACAGCAATGTCGCTCCTTTTTCTTGCTTACAATAATATTTTTTAGGGGCAAATGACCTCCTCTCCGCACTTGCGTGCGGGGTTTCCTGGTAATTAAAAAAGCCCTCCGACGTTACGTCGGAGGGCTTAAACTTGCAAAATAGCTAATGGAGCGAAGCACTCACGCTGGTACCAACAATTGTGATTCCCTCCCGATCTATTAGAGATCCGGGGATCATCAACTGTCTCACTGACAGAATATTCCAGGTGGCCGAGCCAAACGTGTAATCCACTCCGGCATCGTACATGCCAAGGAATCCCGGTATTGAGCCAAAGACGCCGCCATCGTAGATCAGCTTCGCCTGGTGGCGAAACGCCCAATGTTTGGAGAGCTCCCATCGGTGGCGAATTCCAAGCTGCACCCAGCCACCCGAATTCAAATCAAAATCGCGAGTTGCCGCATAGTATTCGAATCGAGAGTAAAGTTGAATGCGGTGTCCGGGAAATTGAATCGGTGGCAACGGAATCTCCGCAAACGGTCGGAAAAAATCCGGTTCTTGCGTACCGAAAATCTTGGCGTAATCGAGATACGATACGCCAATGTTGAGTTCGCGGAACGTCCAGCCGGCGGTGTAATCGATCTCCTCGCCGTAATTCCCGATATCGTCGAAATCCTTTGATCCCCAGACATTCACGTAACCGCCCCATCGATTAAATGTGACCGTAACGTTGCCTTGAGCGACCGGATCACCATGCCAGATCGCCCCGTTAGCCACGACGTATTTTGAATACGCGCCGAAAGTTCCCAAGATCGAAATTCTTTGGGGCGTCTCCTGCGCCAACAAAGGCGCGGTAAAACCGATCGAAAAAATGATGGCGATGGTAGCGACAAGAGCGATCAGACGCTGAAACACAGTTTCCTCCTTCGTTTAGGTTTTCAATTCTGCTAGCTTGGCCTCTCTTAAAGTAAGCCGCTCATTCTAGTATAAAGCAAAATATAAGTCAAATAAGCTATAATACCCAGAATATGTCCAAATTGGTGTTTGACATTGAAACCATTGGCGAAAACTTCGACGCCCTGGATGACACAACAAAAGAAAGCCTAACTCGCTGGATCAAAAAAGAGTCCTCGAATGAAAGCGAGTATGAAAATGCCCTTGAAGACTTAAAAAACGGCCTTGGCTTTTCGCCCCTAACCGGAGAAATCGTCGCGATTGGCGTTCTAGATTTGGAAAAAGATCAGGGCGTCGTCTACTTTAACGACCCAAGCGAAAAAAATAAAGAAACAAAATTTGATAACTTCGTCCTGAAACCCACAACCGAAAAAGGCATGCTCGAAAGTTTCTGGCAGGGAGCCAAAAATTACACCGAGTTTATTAGCTTTAATGGCCGGGCCTTTGATGTTCCATTTTTAATGACTCGCTCGGCCGTTCAGGGAGTAAAGCCAACTCGAGACCTCATGGAGGGTCGGTATCTCTATCAACAAAGAAATTGCCAACACATTGATCTTTTGGATCAGCTAACATTTTATGGCGCCGTCAGAAGAAAGGGGAACCTGCACCTCTGGTCACGGGCATTTGGAATCAAAAGCCCAAAGGAGGGCGGAATTGTCGGCGATGACGTTGGAAAACTTTTTGGAGTCCAAAAGTTTAAAGAAATTGCCCAATATAACGCTGGTGATTTAATTGCCACCAAAGAACTTTATCTGAAATGGAGAGAATTTTTCAGCTCCTAAATTTATTGACACGGTAAATCAAATGAGTTAGTTTAGGGACACTAGCTATTTTAAAAAGGAGGCTTCTTGAAACCAATCACAACGATTCTGTTTCTCCTGAATCTGTTTGCTATCTCTGACACCGCTTTAAGCCAACCCGCCATTGCTCTCAAATCTGACAGCTCAAGTGACTCCAAGCCATTTGAGATTTCTTTCCCGCTCGCTGGTGAATTTACCGTTTCCCATTCTGCGCCAACGAGATTTTTCTTCCCCGCCGGATGGGTGAGTGTTAGGGGAAAAAAGATTCAACTAGGAATAAGCGGCGCTCTTCAGGGAACAAAAACGCCAAAGGGTCGTTTGAGTTTTTTCTCAATCTATCAACTCGAAGACACTACCTCCAGTAAGAAAACGTCCTTTGCGATAATCGGCGAAGGCGGGGTTATTTTTGAGTCTGAAAATCAGAGTCATCTCCGTTTCGGATTAGGGATCGGCTGGCTGAAATTCATCGGCCCGGAAGAAACCCCCGGTATTATTCACTTCAACTTACTGCCAATTCTCGATGTCAGGAATGGGAAAGTTGGACTTGGGTTAACCGTTAACGCGAGTGCCGGTGTTCTGATTGGCAAACCAAAATC
>JBBTYR010000002.1:5835-15544 GCA_038078595.1 Patescibacteria group bacterium | reverse complement strand
GGGCGGCTTTGACCTTGAGTCTAAACGTACGCGAGTAAAAGAGTTAGAGGCGGAGATGAGCGATCCGGATTTATGGAAGGATCGGGCTTTAGCGGACCAAAAAATTAAGGAGCTTGGAGAGCTAAATGATTTTGTGAATAGGTTTGATGAGGTGGATAGGGGAGTTCTAGAATTGAATTCATGCGACTTTGCCATGGACGGGTCTTTCGATTCGAATTGGCAAACCAGGTTTTTTGAGGTTCGGAGAAAGTTTAGACAGCTGGAGATTCGGGAGATTTTTAAGGGACGGTACGACAAGCGGTCGGCGGTTTTGGGGTTTTATCCGGGGGCGGGAGGGGAGGATGCGGGAGATTGGACCAAGATGCTTTCTTTTATGTATTCGAAGTACGCCGAGCGGCAGGGTTGGCGCGTGAATGTTTTGGATGATAATCCAAATCGAATGACGATGGAGGTGAGGGGCGAGTACGCTTATGGATATTTGAAAGGGGAGGCTGGGGTTCACCGGCTTGTCAGAACCTCTCCGTTTTCCGCCAAGCAACTGCGACACACTTCTTTCGCCTTGGTGGAAGTTTTACCGGATTTACCGGAGCTGGAAGAATCAAAGTTTCAAATTCCGGAAAGTGATTTGAGGTTCGAGTTTTTTCGATCTTCTGGTCCGGGAGGACAAAACGTAAACAAGGTGGAAACTGCTGTGAGGGTTATTCACATTCCAACGGGACTCACGACTAGCTCGCAGGTGGAACGTTCGCAGGTTGCAAACCGAGAAAAGGCGTTAAAAGTTTTGAAAGCGAAGCTGTTTGATTTGATGGAAAAACAAAAGGTGAAAGAATTGGGCGAGCTTCGCACAAAAGTAAAACCGGAATGGGGGAGTCAGATTCGTTCCTACGTTTTGAATCCATATAAAATGGTTAAAGATCACCGGACTGAAGTTGAAACGAGTAATGTGGATAAGGTTCTAGGGGGTGACTTAGAAATGTTTATCGAGGCTGAAATTGAGAGTAATCACGAATATACGAATCATGGGTAATATACGAATTACCAACTCCACTAAGATAATTTATCCCGAGTTGAGTTATAAGGTTATAGGGGCGGCCTTTAAGGTTTATAATAACTTAGGATGGGGGCATAGAGAGGTTTATTATCAGCGGGCGCTAGAGAGCGAGCTTAAAGAATTGGGTCTTAATTTCGAACGGGAAAAATCTGTGAGTTTGGTGTATAATGATAAACCAATAGGAAGATGTGTGATGGATTTCGTTGTTGATAATAAGGTTGTTTTGGAATTGAAAGTTATTCCTCGTCTGGGGTATACTCATATAAGGCAGGTTTACGATTATTTGAAAAGTACCAAGATGAAACTAGCTATATTAATTTACTTTACAAAGGAAGGGGTTAAATACCGGCGGGTAGTGGCAGGGTTCTAGATTCGTAATATTCGTTTTATTTGTATATTCGAGATTACTCCAATGATTGCCTTCCAAAACGTTTTTAAAATTTATAACAGCCATTCGGTGGCGCTTGAGGACATTGCTTTTCAGGTGAGTCCTGGAGAGTTTGTGTCGATTGTAGGCAGGTCTGGGGCTGGTAAGTCGACTGTGATACGGCTCCTAATCGGAGAGGAAAAGCCGACTAAGGGGAGGATATTTTTTGGCCAATATGAGGTTAATAAGTTGACCGATCGAGAATTGCCGGCGTTTCGGCGGCATGTGGGGGTGGTTTTCCAGGATTTTCGTCTCTTGCCGATGAAAAGCGCCTATGAGAACGTGGCGTTTGCCCTTGAGGTGGCTGGGCGACCCCAAAGAGAAATTAGCGATTTGGTGCCACAGGTGCTGGATATGGTTGGACTTGGAGATAAGGGCAAAAACTTTCCTCACGAACTTTCTGGCGGGGAAAAGCAAAGGGTTGCAATTGCAAGAGCTATGGTGCATCGGCCGGAAGTTATCATCGCGGATGAACCGACCGGAAACCTTGACCCCTTTCATACTATGGAAATTATTAATTTACTGCTCAAAATTAATCAGTTAGGAACGACTTTGGTTTTGGCAACTCATAACAAAGACATCGTGAATGGTCTGAATAAGAGGGTAATAACATTGGACCATGGGCGTATAATAAGAGATGAGGAGAAGGGGAAATACATTCTCGTGTAGAAGCAATCACGAATATACGAATCAAAAGTAATATACAAATAAAAAATGATTACTACGCTTTCGAGAATAATACATTTTGGACTTCAAAATTTTTGGCGGAATGGCTTGCTTTCGACCGGGACGGTGGCGATTACGCTTTTGGCGCTGATGGTTTCTTTGGGTCTCATTCTTTTTGGGGTGGTGACAGACGCGGCCGTTGCTTCGGTGCAGGACAAAATCGACATTAGTGTTTACTTCAAAACCAGCACTTCTGAAGATCAAGTTTTGAGTATCAAGCAAGTACTCGAAGCGTTGCCGGAAGTTAAAAACGTGGATTATGTTTCGCGAGATCAGGCACTGGAAATTTTCAAAACGGAACATGAAGGCGATGAGGAGGTTCTGCAGGCAATTAGTATTTTGGGAAGCAATCCCCTTGAAGCCTATTTGAACATTAGAGCTTACAAGCCTAATCAATATGCTCTAATTGACGAAAATCTTAAAAATCCAAGTATTGCCCAGTATGTCAGCAGTCGGAGCTACAGCGAAAATCAGTTGGTGATCGATAGGCTTTCGAGGATTATTTCAAATGTGAGCTTGGGAGGGTTTGCGCTCACAATCATTCTCGCGCTTGTGGCTGGGCTCATTGTTTATAACACGATTCGCTTAGCTATCTACTCCGGCAGGGACGAGATTGGGATTATGAGAGCAGTGGGGGCTTCTAACTTTTTAGTCCGCGGACCGTTTATGGTGGACGGGATTCTTACCGGAACAATCGCCGCGGTTTTGAGCCTGATTATTGCCGCGCCGGTTTTGAGCTTCCTTTCCTCTAAGTTGGGTGGTTTTGTGCCAGGCTTAGATATTTTCCAATATTTCTACACTAATATTTTTAGTTTACTGGGATTACAGCTATTGTTTGGGGTTGGAGTATGCACAATTTCAAGCTTTTTGGCGGCTCGGAGGTATCTGAAAAATTAGGATAGTGAGTTGGGAACCCAAGCTTTTAATTGCCAATTAAGTCGGAGTTACGTTTTGACTACCAATGGGCAAAAAAATTTTATTTTGGTTAATTTTTTTAGGAGCGCTTATCGGAGTTGCCTTTCTTTTTTCAGAGGATTCTGGGAACTCGCCATTGAAAGTTTTGGATCCGGATAACGCAAGTTATTTGATTGAGGAAACAGAGATAGATTTTGCAGACGGTTTTTTTGAGGGTCCGGTCGCGCCGGATTCGGCTATTGCTGAGCGGTGGCAGATTTCTAAAAAAAGCGAAGGTGATTTGAATGGAGACACAAAAAACGACTGGGCGGTGATTTTGTATGGGAACACCGGGGGAACCGGAACTTTCTATTATTTGACGGCGTTAGTGGACGGCGGAGGGAATATTCCAGCAGTTTTCTTGGGTGATCGAATTTCGATAAGTTCTTTGGCGGTAGAGGGTCGAATCATTAGGTTGGTTTATGAGGATCGAAATGAGGGAGAGCCTTTAGCGACAGAGCCGACGGTGGAAAAAAAGCTTTTATATAAGTTTGAAAACGGAAAACTGGTTCTGGCGGAGTAGGCGTGGGAATGGTGCCGATGGAAGTGGAGTTTTGGACTTTTTGTTTCTTTGCTACAATTATCCCTCAAGGGTCAACAATAGCAAAGATAAAAAATTATGAACAAAAATTTAATTGTGGGGCTGGTGGTCGTGGTTTTAGTGGTGCTGGGTTTTGCGTTTTTCTCGGCCAATAAAACGGAGGCTCCAGGAGATGAAGTTGGCACTTCGACGGAAGGGACAATGATGGGAGACAAGGAGGACGGAGCCACGATGGGTGATAAGGAAAAGATGATGGGCGAAGGAGGGATGATGGCGAGCGTCAAAGAGTTTACAGTCGAAGCGCGAAATTTTAAGTTTTCAGTTCCCGAGATGAAAGTTAAGAAGGGAGATACGGTTCGGGTGTTTTTTAAAAACGCCGAAGGGTTTCATGATTGGGTGATCGATGAGTTTAGTGAAAAAACGGAACAGCTTAAAGTGGGCGAATCAGAGACGATTGAGTTTGTGGTGGATAAGACTGGAACGTTTGAATATTACTGTTCGGTTGGTCAGCACAGGGCGAATGGAATGAAGGGGAATTTGATTGTTGAGTAGATTTTTAAAATCCCGCACTACTTTCATGAACCGCGGTTCGACTTTTCCAGCGAAAGTTGCCCGCTACCTCTCGGAACGATACATTCTTTGAATACCGAGCGTATCGTTCCTCCGAGAGTTTCCTGAAAGTAGTGCGGGATTTTTTGATACAATTATACTGATGTTTGGCAAGACAATCTGGAAAGTATTTCTATGGGTAAGTTTTCAGAACTGGACAATCGAGCCGTTTGCCGGATCCATGTAGATTGTGGTTCTCACTGACTTTTTGAGTCCTGTGATTTCCCAGAACAAGGGGCCGTTTTTGCTGACGAGTTCAATTGAGAGAATTTTATCGAGAGAGCCGCCGGAGGTGACGATCTCGATGGCGCGGGTGGCGGGGATGACCAGCCCGCTTTCACTTAGTTCTGTTCGGCCGATTTTGAAGATGTCACCCAAGAGCTCGATTTGAGTTGCCGATCGGAGGGAAAAGCCCTCTTCCACATCACCGTTTTCGTCCATGCCGATTTCGCGGCTCGTGTAATCAACACCGCTACTCACGAGTATTTGGCCACTACTTCGAATTTGGACAATCGTGCTAGCCTGGCTCGATATTTTAAGAAATGGAAAGAAAACGTAACTTCCGTTTGTGCTTGCGTGGAGAGATTTATCAACATCGAAATCAAAGGTGATAGCCATGGTGTCGCCGGCGTTAACTTTCATCTGAAGAGGAAATTTAATAATACCGGACGGCAGTTTGGCGTTGCTGGTTATGCCGTCAAATTTAACAACGATTACATCCTTAACCGTGAGCCAGACTTGATCGTAGGTTTCTTTTGTTATGTTACTCTCGGTTAAGAAAGCCAATGAAGCCGAGCGTCTTAGTTCTAGTAGGTCTAATTTTTTAGGAACCAATGGAACGCCCAGCCAGCCCTTAGTTGGACTATGCATTTTTACTTCGGAGATTGTGACGAAAATCGATTTGATGTCAGCAATATTCACGGCGGCGTCGGTGACGGCGAAGATAACTCGACCGGTTGAAGCGGAAGGCTTGGACGGAGTTACCGTTACTTTGGGTGTTGCGGGCGTGGTTTTTGGCGGTTCTTTCGCGGTTGTTGCAACTTCTGTGCTGGTTGCTTTTTCAGACTCTTGGTTTGACTCAAAGACGCTTGGGGTTTCGGGTCGACCAAGAAAAGACAGACCTAGTAAGACGATAACAATGGCCGCTAAGCCGCCGATAATGAGATTTTTATTCATGGAGATATTATAGCACTTATTTTATGGAAATTTTGGAGGTTTTGATAACAAGTGATTTTTTAATATGCTAGGCTTATAAATATGAATTCGTTTGAGACCATGCCGCTTTCGGCAGCGGAGCCGGAGAAAAAGGAGGGAGAGGTTTCTGTCCCGGAGGGGAGTTTGGGCGGGAGTGATTTTGATCCCGGTTTTTCAGAACCAGATTCGTCTTTGGGTGGCAAGGAGGTTTCGCCAGCGGATTCAGCTGTGGAAAGTGACGATAGGGAGTTCGGCGAGGGTGAAGATGGGGAGGTGGACGAAGGCGCTGGTGATGGTCAGGATGGTTCGGGGGGTGAAGGCGAGGACAAAGAGGGGGGCTATTCGGGTAATCCAGAGATTGACGCGGCGACTGAAAAAAGATTGCCGGAGGTTTTGAGGAGGGCGCGCCGGGGCTTAGGAGATCTTTACGACCTTTTACCTCACAACAAGAAACCGGACAGAGATGAGATTATTGATCTTATTGGTCAAACAGAACTTGAGGATATGTTGCCGGGGATGCGAAGAATTTTAGCTGATGCCATCAGGCGAGATAATTTACATGAAAAAAAGAAAGCCGGATTTATAGAGGGAGGTATAAAAGCAATTTATAGTTTGTATATCTATATGGAAGCCCTGAAGGCTGGGGGAGATGATTATCTTGAACAAAGACAGGCGGAGAGGAATAGGGAGGGTGGGCGAATCGAGACTGGAATATCTGGTCGGAGCGTGGGAAGTGAGGCGGAGATTGATGAGGGTGATCGTGGGGATGGGTCAGACATAGAGAAGTCTCAACGGTTGGATGAGTTACGAAATAGGGTGTTCGAGGCTTATGACAATGACGGAAATAAAGGGGCGGAAGCCGATAATTTCGAGCGAGTCGAAGGGAGATGAATCGGTTTTTTTCCGCGTTTTTTTCTCTTTGCGATTATGTTTATAACAAGTATATAGGGGGCATGAGGTATTTATGAACGAGCTACTCTTTTTTTGGTGGTTTTTGTGGATTTTTGCTTTGTGTTTTTTTTCACTTGGGCGTCAAGGTGGGACGCCGGCTTTTTGTCGGTATTATTATTAACTGATTTTGGTTGCTGTTTTTGGTGGCAAGCTTGTTTCGATTTTTGGTTTTACTAGTAACGTGGGTAATATTTTCTATGCGGTGGTTTTTTTGGGGGTGCAACTTACACTTGAGTACTATGGGCGGAAGGACGCTATTCGGAGTGTTTGGGTCAGTTTTTTTGCAGTTAGCTTTTTTGTTTTAATGGGGCAAGTTGTTCTTGGGTTTCAGACCGAGGCGGTGAGCGGTGAGTTGTCCGGTGCGTTAGGAGTTATTTTTGAGTTTGTTCCCAGGATTATGATTGCTTCTCTTACAGCCTTCGCATTGTCCCAATACGTCAATATTTATGTTTACAATTTTGTTCGCCGAAAGACCGGAGAAAGGAGGCTCTGGCTTAGATCGCTTACGGCTGTCTTTGGTGGACAGTTAGTCGATAGTTTGTTATTTTTCTCGATTGCTTTTTGGGGCTTGATGCCTATTTCAACTATTGCCGAGATAATGATGGTGGGTTTTGTGATCAAGGTAGCTATAGGAGTGATGGCTTTGCCGTTTCTCCATATGAGCAGGCTGTACGCGCCGGTGATTGAGGCGGTTAAGGCTGAAAAATAACCCAGTTTGTTTTTTGAAGATAAAATGAACTGAAGCAAGAGCTCGTTTTTGTTAATTGCCGATCGGAGTATAATAGGGCTATGACTAGCGATAAGAGAGAAATCGTAGTCTTTGGTGGGGGCTGTTTTTGGTGTACGGAAGCGGTGTTTCAGGAGCTAAGGGGGATGATTTCGGTTGTGCCGGGGTATGCGGGTGGCCCGCCAACGGGAAATCCGCCAGCTGGCGGACCGACTTACGAGGAGGTCTGTTCTGGTAAAACCGGGCATGCTGAAGTTATTAAAATTGAGTTTAATTCGAGCGAAATTTCTTACAAGGACCTTTTAACTGTGTTTTTTGCGACCCATGACCCGACCACGCCCAATCGGCAAGGAGGTGATGTGGGAACGCAGTATCGTTCGATAATTTTTTATACAAATGAAAATCAGAGGCGACAAACCGAGGAATTTATGGCAGGGTTGAATAGTCCGCATTTATTGGGCGAAAAAATTGTGACGGAGGTAAGACCACTCGAAAAGTTTTACGAAGCGGAGTCGTATCACCGAGAGTACTATAAAAATAATTCCTCGGCACCGTATTGCCAAGTGGTGATCAACCCAAAATTGCAAAAAGTGCAGGAGAAGTTTTACCGATTAATTAAGAAGTCAAAAGAGAAGGGGTCCGGCGGGGGAATTTTGGGTTAGAACTGGAGGGTTAGGAGGGGCGGAGGATATCTGCTATCCTTGTGATATTGATGAATAATTCGACTGGTTTTAATGGCTTAGGGATTGCTCCTGGGATTTTGGCGGTTTTGGCGCGGCATAAATTTGTTCAACCGACGCCGATTCAGGCGAGATCGATTCCGATTGCGCTCGAAGGAAAAGATTTGGTGGGGATCGCGCAAACGGGAACTGGAAAAACTCTGGCTTTTGGCATTCCGATGGTTCAGCGGATTTTACAGAAACAGGGGACGGGTTTGATTGTTTTACCGACCAGGGAGCTCGCAATGCAAGTTAGAGATGCCCTACAGATGGTGGGTGGATCGCTGGGCATCAAGACCGCCCTTTTAATTGGGGGGGCGCCGATGGGCCGGCAAGTGGCGGAGATTAGGCGCCGGCCGGAAATTGTGATTGGCACGCCTGGAAGAATTAACGATCACCTGGAGCAGAAAACCCTTACGCTTTCGAGCGTGAAAATTTTGGTGTTGGATGAGGCGGACAGAATGCTCGATATGGGTTTTGCGCCCCAACTTAAACGAATCATGAAGTTTGTCCCGACTGAACGACAAACCGTGCTTTTTTCAGCCACTATGCCGCCGGAAATTATGAATATGGCGCGGATGTTCATGAAGCTTCCCGTGCAGATTGAAATCGCGCCGCCTGGAACCGCGGCTGCGAATGTGACCCACGAAGTCTTTGTACTCGGTCGCGATCAGAAGCCGGCGTTACTCAATAAATTACTTTCAGACTATCGGGGATCGGTTTTAGTTTTTACGAGGACAAAATTTGCCGCTAGGAAGGTAGCGCTCGCCGTACGAAACTTTGGCCACACCGCAAACGAACTGCATTCAAATAGATCTTTGAGTCAGCGCCGGGAGGCGCTTGAGGGTTTCAAAAAAGGCCGGTATCGAGTGCTCGTGGCAACCGATATCGCCGCGCGCGGCATTGATGTGACGGGCATTGAACTCGTGGTTAACTACGATTTACCAGACCAGGCGGAGGATTACGTGCATAGGATTGGCCGGACAGGCCGAGCAGGAGCCTCCGGCCACGCCATTTCTTTTGCCACGCCTGACCAGCGGGGAGATTTGCATTCAATCGAACGATTTCTTAAAAAATCTTTGCCGCTTGCAAAACTGCCGGACTCCTTACCGAGGGTGGCTTTCGAGCCGAGGCGGCCTTTTGAAAACAAGCCGCGAAGTTTTTCGTCTCGATCACAAGGACAGAGTCGGTCACAGAGTCAGCCCAGATCGCACGGATATCATTCTGGCGGTCGGAGTGGGGGAAGCAGTTTTTCGAGTCGACCTCCTAGGCGAGGAGGTTTTTCCCAGCGGAGATTTGGGGGCAGGTAGGCTTCTATTGCGATTCAAAGATATTAGTGGTATTATATTTTGGCTTCAGTAAGCGCCCTTTCGGGCATTTTTATTTACTTAAATGGAACTTAGAAATATTGCAATTATTGCGCAAGTTGACGTCGTTCCTCGTAATAGCGAGGAACTCCCACGAACCCAGCGGTTCGTGAGCTCCGCTACGGGAAAACTCCCGTTTTCCCGACCCCTTTCCCGTCAACGTTCGCTAGATTTAATTTAGAAAAATATTATGGAATTAAGAAACATTGCAATTATTGCGCATGTCGATCACGGCAAGACCACTTTGGTTGATGCGCTTTTGAAGCAGTCGGAGAATTTCAAGATAAAGTCTGACGGCTTAAAGGAGCTCATTATGGATTCAAACGATCTCGAAAGAGAGCGCGGAATTACGATTTTTTCCAAAAACGCTTCGATTCATTATAAAGACGTAAAGATTAACATCGTGGACACGCCGGGCCACGCGGATTTTGGAGGTGAGGCGG
>JBBTYR010000002.1:0-5825 GCA_038078595.1 Patescibacteria group bacterium | reverse complement strand
GAGAATGGTGGACGGAGTTTTGATATTGGTGGATGCGAAAGAGGGACCGATGCCACAGACAAAATTTGTGCTCCGCAAGGCGATTCAGGCCGGACACAAGATTATTTTAGTGATTAACAAGATTGATAAACCTCACGCCAGGCCGGAGTGGGTATTAAACGCGATGTACGATTTGTTTTTGGAATTGGGAGCGAGCGAAGCCCAGATTGAATTCCCGATTGTTTACGCTTCGGCGATTCAAGGGAAAGCTGGGATGACAGCGAATTTGGACGAGATGGAAAGCGTGGAGCCGATTTTTCAGCAAGTCGTGAGTTTTTTTTCTCCGCCGGTGATTGATGAAGCTAAGCCGCTTCAGATGCTCACGGTGAATTTGGCCTATGACAACTACAAGGGAAAGTTGGCGGTGGGCCGGCTTTACGCGGGGACCATTAAGAAGGGCATGATGATCGCGCACATTAACCGGGCGGGGGAAATTAAAAAAGGAGAGATTAGTTCGGTGATGATTTTTGAAGGTTTGAATCGGGTGGACGTATTAGAAGCTATGGCGGGAGACATCGTGGCGGTTGGGGGCATTTCTGACATTTCAATCGGCGAGACGATTGCGGATCCAAAAAATCCGATTGCTTTGCCGATTATAGAGATCGATGAGCCGACGATTAAGATGACATTTGGAGTGAACACATCGCCTTTCAAAGGCAAAGAGGGAGAGTTTACGACTTCTAGAAAGATCAAAGAACGACTAGATAGGGAGCTCGAGACGGATGTGGCTCTCACAATTCTCTCGACTGGTTCGGCGGACCGGTGGGTCTTGGCTGGGCGTGGCGAACTTCACTTGGCGATTTTGATTGAAAAGATGCGGCGGGAGGGTTATGAGATTGAAGTTTCGAAACCCCAGGTAATTTTTAAAGATCCGCCAGCTGGCGGAGGTAAGAAGTTAGAGCCGATGGAGCTTACCTCAATCGAAGCGCCGGAAAAATATTCCGGAGTAATAATCGAAATGATGGGTAAGCGGGCGGCGACGATGAAGGATATGCACGTGGATGGAGGAAACGTGTATATGGATTTTATGGCGCCAATGAGGGCGCTTATAGGTTCGCGGGGTGAGTTTTTGACCAACACTAAGGGAACCTGCATTATGAATAGCATTTTTTTGGGTTATGAAGCGTACAAAGGAGAGTTTGGAGGAGAGGCGCGCGGTTCTCTTGTATCAACCGAAACTGGAGTTTCAAATAATTATGGATTGGTGAACGCGCAAGGAAGAGGCAAGCTTTTTATGGGCGACGGTGTCCAGGTTTATGAAGGAATGGTGGTTGGGCAAAATGCCAAGGCTGGAGATATTGCGGTTAATATTTGCAAAATGAAACAACTGACAAATTTTCGAGGGAAGAACGAAGGGCTTCAGGATCAACTTGAGGTGCCACTCGCGTTAACCCTGGAAGACGCCTTGTCTTACATTGGTGACGATGAAATGGTGGAGGTGACACCGAAGAGCGTTAGGATCCGGAAAATCTTTCTTACCGAAAACGAAAGGAAAGCTTCTCGGAGATAGGGTGATTAAGTTCCAGTTGAGGCTCGGTAGAAAAGACAGGTGAAGATTGTGGCGGCGATGATGATCATAAAACCAACGGTGTAGAGGGTGAGCTTGACGGCCTCCGATTTTTCGCCGTTTAGGTACCACATGATTGGCCGGCCGAAGATGATGATACCCATCGTGGCGGCGGAGATGACGAAGAGAGTTAAAAAGGCAATGAGAGAGAGGACGTTTCCGTCGCCCTCATTGGGGCCGATGAAGCGTTTGATGTTGGACATGACTGTGGCCACCAGGGCGATATAGGCAGTGGCGGCGAGCGAGTTGATTGCGGCGTGCTTCAATGTCTCTTTTTTTATATTTTTAGTCTATACCAAACTGTTTTTTGTAAATTTCGGCTTTGAGGGCCATGGTTTTTCTGGAGCTCCGGCATCGTTTTACGACATTCCAACATTCTCAAGAATGTTGGAATGTCGCTGTTTGGGTAGAGGGCAGTTTTAGGATTTCTTCACGATTTTTTTCGTTTTGATGGCGTTTAGGATTTTTTTGACGGCATCAATCGATTTGTCGTCGAGGATGGAGATGGCGATGGCGTTTTGATTGATTTTTTTCAAAGCGGCCAATTTTTTCTTTATTTCAGCCGGAGTGGCGACGTCGCTTTTTGATAAGAAAAGATACTCGGGTTTTTTAAGCAGGGCTTTGTTGAAAAGTCCCAACTCTTTGCGAATAGCCTTGTAGTCTTTAGTTGGACTTTCCGATTCCGCGGAGATGAAATGGAAGATCATTTTGGTGCGCTCGATGTGGCGCAGGAATTTGATGCCGAGGCCCTTGCCGGTAGAGGAGCCTTCAATTAGCCCGGGAATGTCGGCTAAGATGAGTTCGTAGTAAACGCCGAGGTTGGGTTCGAGAGTGGTGAAGGGATAGTTGGCTACTTTACTTTGGGCTTTGGTTAGTTCGTTTAAAAGGCTCGACTTGCCAATGTTTGGAAAGCCCACGAAGCCGACATCCGCTATGAGTTTTAACTCTAGGCGAAATTCAAACTCCTCGCCGGGAAGGCCAGGCTGGAATTGGGTGGGGCTAGTGTTTGTCGGTGAGCGAAAATGAAAGTTGCCTTTACCGCCGTTGCCACCTTTGGCTAAGACTACTTTCTCGCCGATTTGGGTGATCTCCTCTTCGTGAGCATTGGTTAAGTTGTGAATGACGGTGCCAACGGGGACTTTGAGGATTAAATCTTTGCCGTTGTGGCCATCGCGGAATTGGTCGCGCCCGTAAAGACCATTTTCAGCTTCGAATTCTTTTTTATGGCGGAATTGGTTTAGGGCACTTAAGTCAGAAACGCCTATCACCATAACGCTCCCGCCGTTGCCGCCACTACCGCCCACCGGCCCCAAGCTCATCATGGTTTTATTAAAAGACACCGAGCCACGTCCACCGTGGCCGGCTTTGACTTTGATTTTGACGTCGTCGATTAGCATTATTTTTCCCAGTGGGCTTTGAAGTTTTTAATTTCTTCCACTAATTTTTCGGCCGATTGATCTCGGTAGCAGATGGCTCGATCGTCAACATAGACATAGGCAATGGGTTTCCCCGGGTTTTCGCCCTCCCTTTCCGGGTTGCGGTTAATGTAATCAATCGGAATGTCGTGGTCGGCGCAGTATTTTTGGATGAGTTCGTTGCCACGAGTGGAGTAGATGAGAATTCGGTGGCCTTCGGACTTAAGTTGGCGGATGGCTTTGACCACCTCCTCCTTGGGTTTTTCGGTGTGGTGGATGCCTTGAAAGCCGGAGTATTCAGCGATAACTCCGTCGAAGTCGAAGGCGTAGACACGTTTTTTTACACTCTCTTTTTCCACGTTAGACATTCTTTGAGTTAATTTTTTTCGTTGTTATTGAACTCGTCCCAAAAGGTGGGGTCAATATCGCCATCAGCTTTGAAGAAATAGACGCCTTTCAGTTTGTATTTTTTGGCGAGGTTGATTTTGTCCATCATCGAAGAGGCGTCGCTAAACGAAACTAATCGCATGACGGCCGCTGGGTTGGTTTGAGTAGCTAAGGCGGTAGGTTGGGTAGACGAGATTGAGAAAGTAAGGTTGGCGGAGACGGTGTAGGAGGTGCTCGTCGCATACACAAAACTTAACTCACCGGCGCTGTTTCGAGTTGAGGTGGCGCCGACTTTTTGGGCGAGCTCGATGGCTTTGGGATAGGTGGTGGCGCCCACGCGTTTGTAGGTGGTCACGCCATCTTTCCAGGAGATTTCAAAAATGTAGCCGTAAGTGGGAATACCCAAAATCACTTTTTTGGGACTGATGGTGGGAATAGTTTGGGTGATAACTTTTTCCACCCATTCTGGATCGGCCACCGGCATGTAGAGATTAGAACTGCCTTTTTTGGCATTGAGATCGAGATCGATTCGGCCTTGGTCATAAGCCATAATCTTTACCTCATCACAAAATTCGTTGATCTTCGCATAGTTGTTAGCGTAGGCTAAATCTTTTGGGATGACCCGAAATTGAGACGCCCTAGGAGTGCGGCCTTCGATGGTGCAGCTAAGTTTTTTGCCGAAGGCGTGCAGTTTATAGGAAAGGCCCTCAATGAATAAAGAAAAATAGGGTTCGGTTTCGGCATCTTTATCCTCGTAGTCGATATCGATGCCGTCGTAATTTTTAGTTTTGGCGAGGTTGGCGATGTTCGAGGCATGCTGACGTCTCCGGGTGGTGTTCGATAGGAGTTTGTGAATGGCGGCGCCATCGAGCCAGGCGACGCTGGGCACGATTTTGACTTTGATGGCTCGGACAACATTTAGCCAATCCGGCCAGAAGCCACTCTCCATTTTCATCTTGTCGATAAGAGTGCCGTCCGCGTTGACTTCGTATGAAAAAGGGCTGATGGCGGTAAATTTTGGCAGGCGAAGGGAGAGTTCCATCGCCCCCTCGGCTTTTTTCCAGAAGGGAAGCCAGGCGCCATAAGTGAGCGGGGTGTTTGAAGCGGCAAGAGAAAAATTTGGGAAAATAAAACTTCCAAGAATGAGGCTGCCCACGATAATGAGTTTGTTTTTCATCAGGAAAATTGTAGCAGATTTAATTTGATCAGAATAGCTGTTTGAGTTATTAGCATTATATCAGATTAATCTGATATAATGCTAATATAGTATAAGTATAAAGATAATAAAAATGGCGAAAGGGTTTCTGGTTAGAGATAATTTAACGAAAGATACTCTCTTGGTGATAGCTTCTGTAGGCGCGGCGACTTTGGTTGCAGCGGTTGCGCCTAATGTATTTGTTGCTCTAGCTAGATTGTATTTTAAAGATAAAGCCCGGAAAGATGTTTATGAACGAGCCCGTAAGCTTAAAGAGTTGGAAAGGAAAAAATTAATTAGTTTCAGGGAGCTAAAAAATGGTGAGGTGAGAATCGAATTAACTTATCGTGGGAAAATTTTAGTACGACAATACAATTTAGATAATATTAGGTTTAATAAGCCTCAGAAGTGGGATGGGAAATGGCATATATTGATGTATGACATACCGTCATCAAAGAGAAAAGCGAGTGATGCCTTTAGGCATAAGATTAGACAGCTTGGGCTTTTTCAGCTCCAGAAAAGTGTTTGGGTTTTTCCATATGACTTTATGCCGGAGATTGAGTTTATCGCGACTATTTTTGAGATCGATATTAACAAGCACATTTTTCACGTTGTAACTAAAGAGATACCCAAAGAGAGAGAGGTGAGGGAGGTTTTTGGGGTTTAGTTTGGTTGGTGATTTTGGTGAAAAATCATTAGCATTATAAACGATTAATCGTTTATAATGCTAATGGAGGGAGGGGGAAATTTACAAATTTACGAAAATTGTTTAAATTAAGGGGGTTATTTTGCCGGGTCATCTAATGGTAGGATAGTGGACTCTGAATCATGGTATCGGGGTTCTCAGCCGAAGGCGGACCCGCCTCGGGCGGGGAATCCAGTGTTTAGGATAAATGTTTTATATATACATATTGAGAAGTTTGTCACATAACACGTTATATGTTGGGAGTTCAAAATATCCGAGAAGTAGGCTGGAAGAACACAATCGAGGTAAAGTTAGATATACAAAAGGTAGAATGCCTTGGGAGCTTGTATATAAGGAGTCATTTTCTTCGCGAGCTGAGGCAATGAAGAGGGAAAGATTTTTGAAGTCTGGGCAGGGGAGAAAATGGGTTAAGGAAAATTTGAAAATTTAGATTCTCTACAAAGCTGCGGGGTCGTCTAATGGTAGGACACATGACTCTGAATCATGGTATCGGGGTTCGAATCCCTGCCCCGCAGC
>JBBTYR010000001.1:0-3429 GCA_038078595.1 Patescibacteria group bacterium | reverse complement strand
TTACTCGATGGAGACCGCGAGAGTAATTTGGGCCTGTTAGCTCTAGACAAAATAACCATTTTTAGTATGATGATAGTGGTCCTTTAACAAGCGTAGCTAACAAAAGGGAAAAAGTAGCGTGACACGTAATTAAAGAAAGGAGGCCCAGAAGTGATTCCCGACCGGCCGTTTAAAGTGGGGATGGTTCAAATCAACACTAGTTTCTCCGGCTTGAATTACTTTCCATATTCGGTCGGGATCCTAGAAGCCTATGCACGCCACAACGCAGCGTGCCCCAATAATTATGAATTCTTAGTGCCGATCTACGCGCGTCTTCCCGTGAAGAATGCGGTGGAGCGGCTCCTGTGCGCCGACCTCGTTGCCTTCAGCGTCTATGTCTGGAACGAACAAATCTCGCTGGCCATCGCCCGAGAGCTTAGGGAGAGGAAGCCAGAGGTAGTTATCGTGTTCGGCGGCCCGCAAGTACTCGATCGCCCGGATGAGATCAACCTGTACCTTCGAGAACATCCATTCATTGATCTTGCTACCCACGGCGAAGGGGAGAAGATCTTTCTCGCTGTTCTTGAGAACGCATTCAAGCGACAATGGGAGAATGTTCCGTCGGTGAGCTACCTTACTCCATCTGGTAGATTTGTTCAACAACCACGGATTCCGCGAATAAGAGACCTTTCGGAGGTACCGTCACCTTACCTAGGTGGCGTTTTCGATCGGCTTATCGCGGCGCATCCTAGCGAAAAATGGATCGGGATGTGGGAGACAAATCGCGGTTGCCCCTTTGAATGTACGTTCTGCGGTTGGGGCGGCGCCGTGAACGCCAAAGTGAATCAGTGGGATCTCGAGCGGTTGCTCGCCGAGATAGACTGGTTCGCCGATCATAGCGTCGACTATATCTCGTGCGCCGATGCCAACTTCGGCATTCTGCATCGTGACATCGAGATCGCGCGGTACGTGGCGAAAGTGAAACAAGAGCGTCACTGTTTCCCGGGTGGGTTTTCGGTCCAGAACACCAAGAATGCCCAAGAACGCGCGTACACGATCCAGAAAATCCTCTCGGACGCTGGCCTTAACCGCGGTGTGGTGCTCTCGATGCAGTCGCTCGACCCCACTACCCTGAGGTACATCAAGCGGGCTAACATCAAGCTTTCCGACTACGAAGAACTCCAGCGGCGCTTCCGTGAAGATGGCGTTGAGACAATGTCCGATCTTATTTTAGGGTTACCCGGGGAGACATACGACTCATTCGCAAACGGCGTCTCAACGCTTATAGACCGCGGGCAGCACAATCGTATCCAGTTTAACAACCTGTCGGTGCTTCCAGACGCCGAAATGTGGGATCCGAACTACAGAGAGCAGTTCGGTATGGAAACAGTTCGGTCGCGGATCATCAACATTCACGGCTACCGCGATGACTTCGATGAGGTGCCGGAATATCAAGACCTCGTCATCGCGACCGCGTCGATGCCGCGAGAGGACTGGATAAAGACCCGGACGTTCGCGTGGATGGTAGGCTTACTCTACTTCGATAAAGTACTCCAAGTTCCAATTGTCGTGGCTCACGGGATTTCGGGGATAAGCTACCGCGAACTCCTAAAGCTCTTTGCACTTGAAACCCCCCTCCTTCCTGAAACTGACTTCCCGATACTCACGAAGCTACGGCGTTTCTTTGTAGACAAAGCCCAGCATATTCAACAAGGTGGCGAAGAGTACTGCCACAGCAAGCAGTGGCTTGACATCTGGTGGCCAGCTGACGAATACATCATGATCGAACTGTGCACTACCGGAAAACTCGGTGAATTCTACCGCGAAGCTCTCGCTGCCTTCGATCGACTCTTCGCCGCTCGATCAGTTACCTTTAACCCAGCGATTCTCCAGGATGCGGTAAGGCTCAACGAGAGTTTGATCAAAATGCCATTCGTCGAAAGCGACTTGACGATCAGTTTCGACTGGAACGTCTGGGAGCACTACCAAGCAGTCATGCGCGAGGAAACCGTTCCTCTTTGTGTTGGGAGCTACCAGCACGAGATTGACCGGACTTCCGAGCAGTGGGCATCTTGGGAGGAGTGGTACCGCGAGGTCGTATGGTTCGGCAACAAGCGGGGCGCCTATCTCTATGGCAACAAGCCCGTTGCTCAAATTGCCGGACATTTCTGATTAATCTATCAACCCAAACCAGAGCCATCGATGCAAATCGGTGGCTTTTTTTGCTGGAAACCCGAAGAACCGTTTACCTGAAAAGCAACCTAATCAGATCGATAGAAAAACTCAAAATACCCCCTTTTGTTGACCCGGCTTGTATAAAAAATAAAAATCATTACTATTTCGAGTAACAGGTATAAACTAAGGGGGTTTAAAACTATGATTATAACGAGAACACCATTTCGTATTTCTTTTTTCGGTGGCGGGACCGACTATCCGGCCTGGTACAAAGAAAATGGCGGCGCAGTTCTTTCCGCCTCTATAAATAACTATTGCTACATCACCTGTAGGCACCTCCCACCATTCTTCGACCACAAGCATCGACTGGTTTGGTCAAAAATAGAGGCGGTAAAACAACTAGACGAGATTCAACATCCAGCCGCGAGGGAAACTTTAAAGTTCATAAATGTAAAAAAAGGAGTGGAAATCCATCATGACGCCGATTTACCTTCTCGTTCTGGACTCGGCTCTAGTTCAGCGTTCACAGTCGGCCTCCTCCATGCCCTCCATGCCCTCCAGGGCCGCCTTGTTACAAAAAGACAGTTAGCTCTTGATGCGATTAATATTGAACAGGACATTCTTGGGGAAAACGTTGGATCTCAAGATCAGGTCGCGGCCGCCTTTGGTGGTCTTAATAAAATTGAATTTGGCGGCCCCCAGCATATTTCGGTTTTTCCGGTGACTATGAAGTCAGAAAGACTTAAGTCGCTTGAAGGTTGCCTACTCCTATTTTTTACTGGCCTTACGAGAAATGCATCCGACGTTGCGGCGGAACAAATTCGCCTAACGCCGGAAAAAAGAAAGGAACTGCAGGCAATGAAAGGCATGGTTGATGAAGCCATTGTCATTATTGAAAAAGAAAATAACCTAGACGATTTTGGCAAACTTCTGCACGAAAGCTGGCAAATAAAAAGGCAGCTTACTTCCCAAATAACCAATAAGCGTATTGATGAGATTTATGAGGCTGGACGTCAAGCTGGAGCCCTTGGGGGGAAATTACTCGGGGCGGGAAGCGGAGGCTTCATGCTTTTCTATGTAAAGCCAGAATTACAATCAGCCGTTAAGGAAAAATTAAAGGACTTGCTTTATGTTCCTGTTAAATTCGAAAACATAGGTAGTCAAGTAATTTACTATGGTCCATCAGAAGTCGCATAACAAAATCGCAAGCATTCCCAACCCACTCGGGAACACAGACGTAATTATTCTCTGTGGGGGCGAGGGGAAGAGATTAAG